>DATHWJ010000534.1:0-43432 GCA_035460745.1 Ideonella sp.
CTGAGAGTTTTTCGGGCGTGCCCGAGCAGCGCGCCAAAACGCCTCCGATCTAGGCGCAAAGCGCAGGCATAGCTCGGGCTATTCCGAGCATTTGCAACGACGAGCGGGGGTGTTTTGGCGTGATGAGCGGGCATGAGCGAAGGACTCTCAGGCTCTCAGCGCGGCGGCGCCAGCGGCTCGCCCAGCGCACGCCGCCAGAGCCAGGCCAGGCTGCGGCCGACCTCCGGCCGCCCACCCGCGGACTCCGGCACCAGCGGCAGCAGGCGCGCACCGTCGCGACGGGCCACCCGGAAGCTGAAGATGTAGACCGGCTCCTGCCCCATGCGCAGATCGGTGACGAAAACCCCGCCCTGCGACTCGGCCAGCTTGAAGAAGCCGTGGCTGAACCACGCGATGCGCGCGACCGCCGGGTTGCCCTGCAGCGGCGCGAGCAGGGCCTGGCCGCGCGGAAAGTCGTCGAACGCCACGCCGCCGCCTTCGTCGAGCAGCGAATGGAAACCCTCGGCATAGCCTTGCGGCGTGATGGCGACGATGCGCCACAACAGCGTGTTGAAAGGCGTCGGCGTCACCAGCAGGCGCTCCACCTGCCGCCCCTGCGCCCGCAGCGCAGCCTCGGCGGCGCGGGTGGCCAGCTGCTGCGCAACCACGCTCCACGCGAGGTAGAGCGTGCTCAGCAGCAGGCCCGCCGCGTTGCAGCGCAGCGCGCCGCGCCCGTCGCGCGCCAGCGCCATGCCGGTCCCCACCAGCAGCGGCAGCGTGTACAGCGGGTCGATGATGAAGATGCTGCCGACGCCGTAGGGGTGGTCGGTGAACGGCAGGCCGAGCTGGGTGCCGTAGACGGTCATCAGGTCGAGCAGCGGGTGGGTGACGAGCGCCAGCCAGAGCGCCAGCCACCAGCGCCGGAACAGCGCCCTCTCGCCATGCAGCCCGGCCGCCGCCGCGGCCAACAGCGGCGCCGCCAGCGTCAGGTAGAACAGCGCATGGCTCTCGGTGCGATGCAGCGTCATGTTGCTCACCGGGTCGCCGTGGTCGATGAAGGCATCGAGGTCGGGCAGCGTGCCGGCCACGGCGCCCCACAGCGCGGCCTTCCACAGCGCCGTGCGCCGACCGATCGTGGCCATGGCAACCGCCGAGCCGAGGGCGATCTGGGAGAGTGAATCCATGGCCGGCATTGTGTCGTGCGGGTCGCGGGCCGGGTGGCCGGCCCGTTGCGCGTCACGGCCCCGCCTGCAGTGAGCGCGCCAGCATGACCAGGCCCAGCAGCAGGAAGACACCATGGAGCGCCCGCTGGAACAGCAGGGGCGGCAGGCGGGAGCGCAGCGCCGCACCGATCCGCAGGCCCAGCAAGGCAGCCCCCAGCGGAAGCAGCAGGCCGGCCAGGCCCGAGGGCAGCTCGGCACCGCCCGCGCCGCCCAGCCGCACCGCCAGCGCGAGCGTCGCCACGGTGAAGCTCAGGCCCAGCGCCTGGATGAAGGCCTCCTTCGTCAAACGCAGAGACTGCAGCAACGGCACCATCGGCATCACGAAGACGCCGGTGGCTGCCGTCAGGGCGCCGGTGAGCAGGCCGGCGGCGCCGCCCGCCGCGCGCGCGTGGCGGCCCAGGTCGGGCAGCGCGGGCCTGGCCAGGCCCCACAGCCCGTAGCCGGCAAGCACCGCGCCCAGCGCGGTGCGGGCAGAGTGGCCGGGGGTGCCCAGCCCCGGCAGCGGGCTGAGCACGGTGGCCAGCGCCAGGCCCAGCCAGAGCGGCCACAGCCGGCGTACCAACATGCGCCAGTGCGGCCCCAGGCATTGCGCCAGGTTGGTTGCCAGCGAGGGCAGCACCATCAAGGCCGCCGCCGCGGCGGGCGGCATGAACAAGCCCAGCATGGCCATAGCGAAGGTCGGCAAGCCCATGCCGGAGACCCCCTTGACGACGCCGGCAGCGAGAAACACGCCGCCGATCGCGATGAGTCGATTGATTTCCATCGCGCCATGGTCGAAGCCGCGGGCCCGGTTGTCCATCACAGACAAGCGGCAGTTATCCTTCGCCATTGCCGAAGGAAAGAGACCATGACACCCACCCGCGGCGCGGCCGGCTACCGCATCGACCCGTTCGACCTGCGCCTGTTCGCGGCCATCGTCGAGGCGGGCTCCATCACGGCCGGCGCGCGCCGCATCCACCTCTCGCTGGCGGCCGCCAGCACCCGGCTGCAGCACCTGGAGCACGCGATCGGCGCCTCGCTGCTGCTGCGCTCCAAGCGCGGCGTGGCACTGACGGACGCGGGCCGCACCCTGCTGCGCCACGCCGGCCGGCTGGCCGGCGAGATGGAGGCCTTGCATGCCGAGATGGCGGCGCACGCCCACGGCATCCGCAGCACGGTGCGGGTGCTGTGCAACACCGCGGCGATGACCGAGTACCTGCCGGCCCTGCTGGGCCGCTTCCTGGTGGCGCACCCCGAGATCGACGTCGACCTGCGCGAGCTGGCCAGCCAGGACGTGCTGGTGGCGATGCGCCAGGAGCGCGCGGACATCGGCGTGGTGGCCGACCACGTCGGCACCGAGGCCTTGGGCACGCGCCTGTTCCGCGAGGACGTGCTGGTGGCGCTGCTGCCGGCGGGCGGTTCGCGGCGGGCGGCGCGGCGGGCGCTGTCGTTTGCCGACCTGCTGGAGCGGCCCTTCGTCGGCCTGCCCGCCGAGAGCGGCCTCAGCCGCTTCCTGCAGGCCCGGGCCTTGCACCACGGCCGCGGCCTGCACCACCGGGTGCGCGTGCAAAGCCTGGAGGCGGTGGCAGGGCTGGTGGCGGAGGGCGTGGGCGTGGCGGTGATCCCCGAAGCGGCAGCGCGGCGCCTGGCGGACGGCCGCATCGCCGTGGCCGCCCTGAGCGATGCCTGGGCGCGGCGGCGGCTGCTGCTGTGCGTGGCGAGCGATGCGCCGCTGGGCGCGGGCGCCGAGGCGCTGTACCGGTTTCTCGATCCGGCGGGCGCCGGCCCGGCCGTGCGCGGGTGAGACGGGCGACTGAAGGATTGTCGATGGTGGCCCGGCCCGCGCCGGCGACACGGCCCGCCGTCACGCCCTCAGGGACTGCTGCGGCCGCTCATTGCAGGGTCGCCGGCATCTCGACCGGCATGCCGTCGGCCACCGTGCCTTGTGCGCGCCGCTCCCCCGCGGCCTGCGGGCCCAGCGCGTGCGACAGGCTGACCCGGCCCTCCTGCCATGCGCGCTCGAAGTCGCCTTCGATGCGGCGCAGCAGGTCGGGCGTGGCCGCGTTGACGGACCGGATGCCGACCGCGCGATTGCGGCCCTGGTTCTTGGCCGTGTAGAGCGCCATGTCGACCAGGTTGAGCGCCTGCTCCCACGGCGTGGGGGCGGCGTGGGGCGCGAGGGGAAAGCGGCCGTGGCCTATCGACACCGTGATCGAGAACGACTGTTGCCCGCCGCGCACGGCCGTGCTGCCCAGGCTGCCCAGCACGCGCTGCGCGATCTGGTCGGACTGGGCCACGCTGGCCCTCGGGGCGAGGATGAGGAACTCCTCGCCGCCCCAGCGCACCACGAGATCGTCGCCGCGCACGGCAGCGTTCAGCCGGCGCGCCACTTCCACCAGCACTTCGTCGCCGGCCGCATGGCCGCGCTCGTCGTTGATGCGCTTGAAGTGGTCGATATCGACCAGGAACAAGGCCCCCTCGAACCCTCCCTCGCCCACCAGCGTGCTCATCACGGCCTGGAAGTGGCGGCGGTTGGCCAGGTTGGTCAGCGGGTCCCGCTCGCTCAGCAGCTTGAGCTGGCGGTGGCTGGCGGCCAGGCGCCGGTTGGTTTCGCGCACCCGCTTGTAGAGCAGCGCCACCGCCACGGTCGCCGACACCATCAGCAGGGCCAGCAGCCACCACAGGCGCTGCAGCCTCTCCCTGTCGACCAGCGCCTGGGTCTTGGAGGCGTTGTCGCGGCTGAGCAGGTCGATGTCGCGCTGGCGGGCCTCCGCATCGTTACGGGCCTGCAGATCCTTCAGGGCGAGGCTGCGGTTGGCCTTCATCAGCGCCGCGCTCAGCGATTGCTCCTTGTGAAAGAGCTCGATCGCACTGCGCGCGTCTCCCGCACCGGCCAGCGCCTCGCCGAACTCGCGCAGGGTCTCGACCTGCCGGCCCGTCTCGCCGCTTCGCTGCCACAGCTCCAGCAGGCGGGCCATGTCGGCCTTGCCTTCGGCGATGCGGCCCAGGCCGATCTTCGCGATGCCCGAGTTGTTGATCAGCACGCGCTCCGTGCCGAGGTCGCCGTTGCGGCGGACGACGGGCAGCGCGCGCTCCGCGGCGCGCAAGGCCTTGCCCGGCTGGCCCAGCCGCGCGTAGGCATCGCTCAGGTTGGTCAGCATGCGGGCCTCCAGCCGCGGCGCACCCGCGGCCGCCGCCATCGCCCTGGCCGCCTCGAGGTGGCGCAGCGCCATCGCATGGTCGCCGCGCATCGCGTCCAGGCGTGCCTGGATGTCGCTCATCCTGGCCTGCTGCGACACATCGTTGATCAGCGTCGCCAGGCGCTGCGCTTTGGCCATCAGCCTGTCCGCCAGGGCCTGCTCGCCGCGGCCCTGTGCCAGCAGCGCCAGCGAGGCCAGGTTGGTGGTCTGCCGGCGCGTGTCGCCGGCGCGCTCGGCCAGGGCCAGGGCGGCCTGCGCATGGCCGGCCTCGGCCGCCGGCAGGCCCTGGCTCATGGCTCGGCGCTGCAGGAGCTGCAGGGCACGCCAGGCGGAGCGGTATTCGCAGGGCCGCTGCGGCTGCCCTGCGACGGCAGGAACAGGCAGCTTGCAGCCGGCCGAGAACACCGGCAGCGCGGCCTGGGCCAGCGCCGCGGCGACGTCCAGCTCGCCCGCGTTCTCTGCGACCTGCGCCCGCACCAGGTTGGACGAGGCCAGGGCGAGATCGGCCGAGCCGTCGGTCGACATGGCCAGCAGCCGCTCGGCCTTGTTGCCTGCGCGCACCGCGCTGCCGGCCTGCGCCTCGACCCCGCCTATGGCCTGCAGCAACTGCCGCCGCTGGTCGCTCGAGCGCCCATCGGCCAGCAGCAGCTCCAGCGCGGCCACCGACTCGGCCGAATGCTCGTAGCCGTCGCGGACCAGCCCATCGATCTGGTCCTCGAAAGGCATGTGCGCGTAGGCATTGACTGCCGGCACGGCGGCCGGCATGGCGGCCGGCGCGCCCCAGGCGCAGGCGCCCGCCAGCAGCGCCGCCATCGAGCGATGGGTGAGGCTCATTGGACTACCCTGCGCGCTGCGCGCTGAGGGATGAGCGCTGCGCAACGGCAGTGCGCGCTCATGCGGCCACGCCCTGCTCTTCCTCGACACGGCCGCGAAGCAGCGTCAGGACGACGTCGCCGTCCTGCCATGCCGCCTCGAGCGAGCGCGTGATGGCTGCGATCGCCGCGTCGTCGGCGGCGCGCTTGAGCTTGACGCCATAGGCGCGGTTGCGGCCGTGCGCCTTGGCCAGGTACATGGCCGTGTCGACCAGGTTGAGGGCACGCTCCCAATGCACCGAGAGCGAGGCCGGCCCGATGGGGAAGGTGGCGAAGCCTATGGACGCGCTGACGACGATGCGGTGCGGATGGACCTCCACCGGCACGGCGTGTATCGCGCCGAGCATGCGCACGGCCAGCGCATCGACCTGCTCCGAAGCCAGTGAAGGCACCACGACCAGGAACTCCTCGCCGCCCCAGCGCACGATGAGGTCGCCGTCGCGCAGGATCGCCCGCAGCCGCTCCGAGACCTCCTGCAGCACGACATCGCCCACGCCATGGCCGTAGAGGTCGTTGATGTTCTTGAAGTGATCGATGTCTATCAGGAACACGGTGCCTCTGATCATGCCGTCGACCGCGAACTGCTGAACCAGGGTCTGGAAGTGCCGGCGATTGGACAGGCCGGTGAGGGGGTCTTGCTCGCCCAGCAACTGCAGGCGCTCGTTGCTGGTCGCCAGCAGGCCATTGGTGCGGCGCACACGGCGATAGAGCAGCGCGACGATGCCGAACGAGACCACGAACACCGCCGCGAGCAGCCACCACAGCTGCTGCTGCTGTGCGCGGTGGCGGAGCTGCTCGTTCTTGATGCCCTGCTCGCGCTGCAGCAGCGCCAGTGAACTGGCACGGCGATCGGCGTCGTACTGCTCCTGTATCGTCAGGATGGCCTGTTGCTGGTCCTTTTGCGAGATGCCGGCGGCGAGCTTGCGATAGACGTGGTAGGCCGACACGGCACCCCGGAGATCGCCGGCCTTCTCGAGGTAGCTGCCGAGCTCGCGGTAGGTGTCGGCCACGCTGGTGGTGGCGCCGCGCCGCTCGTCGATGGCAATGGCTTCGTGGACCAGGCGCTTGCCTTGGTCGAAGCGCTGCATCGAGATATGCGCCAGTCCCATGTTGGCCAGGGCGACCATTTCGCTGTTCGCGTCCTTCAGCTCGCGCGCCAGCGGCAAGGCCCGCTCGGCATGGGCCAGCGCCGTCTTGTAGTCGGACTTCTGCAGGAAGAAGTCGGCCAGGTTGGCCCGGTAGCGCACCTCGTCGCGCTTGGCGCCGGCGCGAACCGCATACTCGATGGCCAGGTCGAACGAGCGCCGCTCGCCCTCCTGGTCGCCCAGGCCGTCGAGCACGATGCCGGCCGTATTCTGGGCCCGGCCCAGGGCCACCCAGTCCAGTGCGCCCTCCGCGATGGCGATGGCTTCCAGGCTGAACCTGCGCGCCCGCTCCATCTGCTTGGCGCCGTAGTAGCTGTAGGCCAGCGCGGTGCGCGCTTCGGACTGGCGCCAGAGCTCCTCGCCGCGGTCCGCCAGGGCCATGGCCTCGTGGTTCAGGCGCACCGCCTCCTCGAGCCGGCCGGCATGGTCCTTGATGTAGCCGTCCATCGCCACGAAGCGGTAGCGGTCGTGGGGCGACATCGTCGAGGGCAGGCGCCGGGTGGCCGCCGCCAGCAGCGCATCGGCGCGCTGCAGGTTGTTGCCGCCATGCGCTTCGGCGCTGGCGCGCACCAGCAGGGCAGCCGTGGCGGCGTCGCGGGAGGCCGGCTCGCCGGCCAGCGAGCCCCAGGCATCCAGCCGCGCGGCCACCGCCAGCGCAGCGTCGCGCTGCGATGCGTCCGCCAGCGCCAGGCCCTTGACCGTCAGCAGCTCGAGCCGCTCGGGGCTGTGCTCGCGCGTCTCGCCGAGCAGGCGCTCCAGCTGCTCCGCGGCCTCGGCCGGCTTGGCCCGGCCCAGGCTCTCCAGGGCCCGTATGCGCGCGACCACGGCATGGGCCGGCTCCGCCGCCAGCAGCTCACCCGACGAGCCTGCAAGCACCAGCGACGCGACCAGGCGCACCCAGGCCGGCACGCGCCAGCGGCGCGCTCTCGGGGAGCCGGAGGACGCCCTCATCGCAGCTGCCGAGCGGGGTGGATGGCGCGTTCGCCAAGGTACTTCATGCGGTATACATCGACCATGCACCTGGCGAATGTAGCTCCGGCGCAGCCCTTGTTTGCAGGGGACCTCTATCTGCTAGAAGTGCGATCGCATCACTTGCACCCGAGACTCCATGGCGGACCGCAAACCCTGCAGGGCCGAAAGCATCGCCACCCCTGGGGCAATGCCGAAGTCGAGCCGCCACCCGGTGTCGCGGCAACCACCTTCATCACCGCTATCAACTACCGGCCTGCCTCGGCACCGGCACCTCAGTCGCGGTCGGGCGCGCCCAGGGGGAAGAAGCGGCGATAAGGCCTCGCCTCGTCCACGGCCCGCGCAAACGAAGGGCGTTGCAGCAGCCGGCTGCGGTAGGCCACCACGTGGCGATGGCCGGCACCGATGGCATGGGTCCAGTCGGCATAGAACAGGAAGGGCGCGGCGGCGCAATCGGCCAGGCTGAAGCGGTCGGCGGCGGCCCACTCGCGCTGCGCCATGCGCTTGTCCAGCCAGGCGTAGGCGGTGTCGAGCATCTCGCGCGCCTGCAGCACGCCATAGGGATCGCGGTCGGCTTCGGGCCGCAGGGCATCGAACACGATCTTCTGCTGGGGCGTGGCCACGTAGTTGTCGAAGAAGCGGTCCATCATCCGCACTTCGAGCGCGGCCTGCGGGTCGTCGGGGATCAGGCGCACCGGGCCCGGCAGGCGCAAGCCGACGTACTCGATGATGCAGCTGGCCTCGATGACCGTGCGCTCGCCATCCACCAGCAGCGGGAAGCGCTTCATCGGCCACAGCGCAGCCAGCTCGCGCGAGGCCGGGCAGTCCGGCCCCTCGAGCCGATGCGGCTCGAACGGCACGTCGTTTTCGTACAGCGCCACCAGTGCCTTCTGGCAATAGGACGAAAACGGGTGGAAGTAGAGTTGCAAGGCCATGGGGGAATCTCCTTCGGTGTCGATGGGCGGGTCCCTGCTCGACGAACGGCGCGCGCCCGAATCGACATGATCGCCGGAGCGGCTATCGAAAGAAGCCTCTTGCCGATCAGCCCTCGCCCACCGCGATGCGCACCGCACCGAGCAACTGCTCGCCGGCCACCGGCCGCGCGAAGTAATACCCCTGGCCATAGCGGCAGCCCAGCGACTGCAGGATGCCGACCTGCACCTCCTGCTCTATGCCTTCGGCCACGCTGACCATGCCCAGGTTCTCGACCACCGAGACGATGGCATGGATCACGGCCAGCATGTCGGCGCTGCCGGAGAGGTCGTCGATGAAGGACTTGTCGATCTTGATCACGTCGAACGGGTATTCGCGCAGGCAGCCCAGCGACGACGTGCCGGTGCCGAAGTCGTCCATCGCCAGTTGCACACCCATCGCGCGCAGCCCGTCCATCAGGCGGCGTGCGCCCTGCGGGTCCCGCATCACCTCGCGCTCGGTGACCTCGAGCTGAAGCTGCTGCGCCCGCATGCCCTCTTCGTCCAGCACCTCGGCAATGCGCTCCAGCAGGCGCTCGCCCTGGCTCATCTGCACACGAGAGAGGTTCACGCTGATCACGCCGGGGGCCCGCGCGGGATCCTCGTCCTGCCAGCGCCGCCATTGCCGGCAGGCCTGCCGCAGCACCCATTCGCCGATGGCGACGATCAGGCCGGAGTCTTCCGCGATCGGGATGAACTCGGCCGGAGGCACCTGACCCAGCTCGGGGTGAAGCCAGCGCAGCAGCGCCTCGGCCGAGCTGACCTCGCCGGTCTCCAGGTTGACGATGGGCTGGTAGACCACCGAGAGCTGGTCGAGCAGGATCGCGCGCCGCAGGGCCTCCTCGACGCGCACCGCACGGGTGACCCGCGTCAGCATGCTCTGGTCGAAGAAGGCGACCGTGGCGCGCCCTGCCCGCTTGGCTTCGTACATCGCCATGTCGGCGTTGCGCAGCACGCTGGCGGCGCTCTCGTAGCTGGCGTCGGCCAGCACGATGCCTATGCTCGCGGTGGAGTAGATCTCCTGGTGCTTGATCCAGTACGGCGCCGAGAAGATGTTGAGCAGGCGGCTCGCGACGCTGCCGGCCTCGTCGGCGCCCTGCACGTCGGCCAGCAGCACCACGAACTCGTCGCCGCCGAAGCGCGCGATGAGGTTGCCGGCCTCACGCTCGGGGCCCGGCGCGCCGGGCCGGCTGCCGAACAGGTCGGTGGTGCGCAGCGCCTCGCGCAGCCGGTCGGCGATCAGCCGCAGCAGTTGGTCGCCGGTGTCGTGGCCAAGGGTGTCGTTGACCAGCTTGAAGCGGTCGAAGTCGAGAAACAGCAGGGCAAAACGGTGGTCGGGATCGACCCGCGTGCGCGCGACCGAGGCCTGCAGCCGCTCCATCAGCAGGACCCGGTTGGGCAGCCCGGTGAGCCGGTCGGTGCGGGCCTCGCCGCGCAGTTGCTGCTCCAGGCGCTTGCGCGGCTCGATGTTCTGGATGATGGACCAGAGGCGCTGGCTGCCGTCGGGCAGCATCACGCGCATGCCCGAGAGCTGGACCGGCACGCGCTGGCCCTGCTTGTGGTTCAGCTCGATCTCGAAGGGACCGTAGCGGCCCATCGCCTGCAGCAGCTCGCGTTGCCGCACCACCTCGGGCTCGAACTCGGGCTCGATGATGTCGCGGAACCGCAGGGCGGCGAGTTCCTCCCGGCTGTAGCCGGTCATCGCCAGCAGCGCCTCGTTGAACTCCATGAAGCGCGCGTCGGGCAGGTCGCTCAGCGCGATGCCCATCGGCGAGAGCTCGAACAGCGCCTGCAGGATGGACGGAGCCGGGGGCTCGGTGCGGGCCGGGTTGCCACCGCCTGGCGATGGCAGCGGGGCTACGCGCCGCAGGGGTCCCTGCGGACGTGCCGCCAGGCGCCTCTGTTTGCCGATGGCGATCAAGGATCAGTCCTCGAACACGGCGCACAGGCGCTTGACGGTGTCGGGCAGCGCTGCAGCGACCTCGGCCAACTGCTCCGGCGTGATCCCGTGCTGCGCGAGGACGCGCTCGTCGGGGGGCACTGGGACGTGGTCGGGGTCGAAGGCATGACCCGCCGCACAGGCCAGGTGGTCGGCCAGCCGCAACAGCGCCGCCAGCGGCGCGGTGGCGGGCCTGTCGCCGGCTGCGGCAGGCAGGTCGTGCTCGGCGACCGCATCCACCAGCCCTGCCGGCAGGTGCCAGGCCGCCAGCGCCACGCGGCCGCAGTGGGCGTGGGTGGTGCCCAGCGCAAGCCGCTCCTGCTCGGCCGCTTGCGGGGCCGCGACGCAGAGGCCGCCGCGGCCCGCCCTGCCCGCCGCGTGGCGCAGCAGGCTCTGCGGACGCAGTCGCCACAGCACGACGAGTCCGATGTCGTGCAGCAAGCCGGCCATGAACGCCTCGCCGGCCATCTCCTGCGCCACGCGCTGCGCGAGCGCCTGCGCGGCGCAGGCAACGGCCAGGCTGTGGTTGCGGAAGGCCGCCAGGTCCAGCGTGGCGCTGCCCGCAACCGGCGCCGTCAGGCCCTCGAAACAAGCCGCTGCCGCGATGCCGCGCAGAGCGGTCAGGCCCAGCACCTGCGCCGCCCGGTCGACGGTGGCGACAACACCCGAGTGGCCGTAATAGGCCGAGTTGGCCACGCGCATCACGCGCAGCGCGATGCCCGGCTGCGCGCTGACCAGCTTGGCCAGCCCGGGCAGGTCCAGGCGCTCGTCCAGCAGCACCGACAGCAGCCGCATGCCGCTCGCGGCACCGGCACCTGCCAGGCTCATGCGCTGAGCCGCCTCCACGATCTCGGCATCGTCTATCGCCGGGCCGGCGGCCGTCGGGGCCGCTTCGGCGTGGAGTGCCTGGCTGAAGGAAACCCGGCTCAAGCCAGTCGTCATGCAAACCGTCTTTCTGGGTGGTGTCCCGGCACCCGTGTGCGGGCCAGGCTGCTCGAACGCCTCGCCTGTCTCCTTGAGTAGCGACCGCATCGCGCCAGACTTAAATCGGCCGGTCGCCACCTTCAACGCCGGCCGTTCGCACCACGATGCAGCGCCACCGGGGCAATCTGATCGAAGCGGCACCGGGATGGGCGCCAGACGATAAAAGGACGCGCCGAAAACGGCGGCGACCTGCACACACGGCAGACGCCGGCGGTACATTCACAGGCCCCGGTACAAAAGCATCAATCCGCCGTGCAACGACTTTTCAGCTCCGGTTGCAACTTGTACCCCAGCTCAACATGTTGACACGCGCCTCGGCCGACCAGCCGCCGGAGCCGGGCCGCGTCACGCGGCTGCGGGCGGCCGCCGGCACCACCGGCTGGGCGCGGTGGCTGCCGGGGCTGCTCAGCCTGCGGCACTACGAGATCGCTTGGCTGCGGCACGATGCGGCCGCCGGCCTGGCGCTGACCGCCGTGCTCGTGCCGGTGGGCATCGCCTATGCCGTGGCCTCCGGGCTGCCGGCCATCTGCGGCCTCTACGCGACCATCTTCCCGCTGCTGGCCTATGCGCTGTTCGGGCCCAGCCGGGTGCTCGTGCTGGGGCCGGACTCATCGCTCGCCGCACTCATCCTCGCCGTCGTGCTGCCGCTGTCGGCCGGCGACCCGGCGCGCGCCGTGGCCCTGGCCGCGGCGATGGCGCTGGTCGCCGGCACGCTGTGCATCCTGGCAGGGCTGACGCGCCTGGGCTTTGTCACCGAGCTGCTCTCCAAGCCGATCCGCCATGGCTACATGAACGGCATCGCGCTGACCGTGCTGGTAAGCCAGTTGCCGGCGCTGTTCGGCTTTTCGGTCGATGCCGACGGCGTGTTCGGCAAGGGCGCGGGCTTTGCGGCGGGCCTGCTGGCCGGCCGTACGAACGGGACGGCGCTGCTGATCGGCCTCTGCGCGCTGGCACTCATCCTCGGGCTCAAGCGAAGCAAGCGCCTGCCCGGCGTGTTGATCGCCGTGGCGGCGGCGACTGCCTTCGTCGGTGCGCTGGGCCTGGCCACCCGCGAGGGCATCGCGGTGCTGGGCCCGCTGCCCCGGGGCCTGCCGGGCCTGGCATGGCCCATGATCGGCGTGGACGACATCGTGCCGGTGCTGCTCGGCGGCTTTGCGGCGGCACTGGTGGCATTTGCCGATACCAGCGTGCTCTCTCGCACCTATGCCGCGCGGGCCGGGGCCTACGTCGATCCCAACCAGGAGATGGTGGCGCTCGGCATGGCCAACCTGGCGGCAGGCTGCTTCCAGGGCTTCCCCGTCAGTGCGAGCTCATCGCGCACGCCGGTCGCCGAAGCCGCGGGGGCGCGGTCACAGTTGAGCGGCGTGGTCGGCGCGCTGGCGGTGGCCGCGCTGCTGGTCGTCGCGCCGGACGCGCTGCGCAACCTGCCGACCGCCGCGCTGGCCGCCGTCGTGATCGCCTCCGCCATCGCGCTGGTCGAGATCGACGACCTGCGTCGCATCTACCGCATCCAGCGCTGGGAGTTCTGGCTCTCGATGGCCTGCTTCGCAGGCGTGGCGGTGCTAGGCGCGATCCCGGGCATCGGCCTGGCGATCGTGATCGCGGTCATCGAATTCCTCTGGGACGGCTGGCGCCCGCACTCGGCCGTGCTGGGGCGTGTCGACGGCGTGAAGGGCTACCACGACATCACGCGCTACCCGGGTGCCCGCCTCGTCCCGGGGCTGGTGCTGTTCCGGTGGGATGCGCCGCTGTTCTTCGCCAACGCCGAGTTCTTTCAAAGCCGCGTGCTGGACGCGGTGGCCGCATCGCCCTTGCCCGTTCGCCGGCTCGTCGTGGCCGCGGAGCCCGTCACCAGCGTCGACGTCACCGCGGCCGACATGCTCGCCGGTCTCGACGAAACCTTGCGGGAGGCTGGCATCGAGCTGTGCTTCGCCGAGATGAAGGACCCGGTCAAGGACAAGCTCAAACGTTTCGGCCTCTTCGCCCAACTCGGCGAGCAGCGCTTCTTTGCCACGACGGGCGAAGCCGTGAGCCGCTACATCAAGGCGCACGCCGTGGACTGGGTCGACTGGGAGGATCGCCCGCGATGATCGAGCTGCGAGGGGCCAGCCCGTCTCTTCAGCGCAGCAGCCATGCCATCAGAGAATCAGCCAGGCCAGCACGACCCCGACGGGCAGCGCGACATAGGGCGGCTGCCTGAGGCGCCAAACCACGACATAGGCGGCGGCGACCAGCACGGCGGCCTGCCAGGACAGGCCGTGCGAGGGCAACTTCATCAGCAGCGAAACGGCCGCGCCGGCGATCAGGCCGACCACCGCGCACCGCACGCCGACCATCGCATGCTGGAAGGGCCGTGATCCCCTCAGGCGATCGGCGACGCCGCTGACGCCCACGCTGATCAGCGCGGTCGGCAGGTAGACGCCGAAGGTGGCCGCCAGCGCGCCGGCAAACCCCGCGACCTCCATGCCGGTGAAGGTGGCAATGCCCAGGATGGGCCCCGGCGTCAGCTGGCTGGCCGCCAGCCCGGCGCTGAAGCCCGAGTGGTTCAGCCAGCCCAGGTGATCGACGATCAGCCCCTCGAGCAGGGGGACCATCACCATGCCGCCGCCGAACAGCGTGGTGCTCAGGCCCGCAAACGCCAGCCCGACCTTGGCCACCAGCGCCTCCGGCAGCAGTGCCGGCACGAGCTGGAACACGGCCAGGCCGGCGGGCGCCACGCAAAGCAGCAGCGCCAGCGGCTCGATGCGCCGCGAGCGCAGCTGCACCGGCTGCTGGGGCGCCGGCCAGAAGAACAGCGACACGAGGGCCCCGACGATCAGCACGTACACCGGCGCCGCCCAGAACGGGATCAGCAGCAGCAGGACGGCAGACGCGGCAGCGAGTGCCTTCTCTTTGCGCCCGGGCGCCGCCTTCCTGGCCTGGTTGCACGCCGCCTGGCCGAGTATCACCGCCAGCGGCGGCAGCACGCCGACGGTGACGGCATGCAGGACCCCGGGGTACGCCTCCAGCAGCGAGTAGCCGTACCACAGCGAGAGGATCACGAAGAAGCTGGGCAGCACGATGCCGGCCAGCGCCGCCGCGAAACCTCCCCAGCCGGCGAGCCGGTGGCCCATGACCGCCAGGGCGTTCACGGCCTGGGGGCCCGGCAGCATGGTCACCAGGGCGATGAGGTCGAGGAACTCCTGCTCGGAGATCCACTGCCGCTGCTTGACGAAGCGCTCCTGCGCCTGCGCCAGCAAGGCCATGAAGCCCCCCCACGCCGTCAGCCCCAGGACGACGCAGTCGCCAAAGAGCCGCGCCTTGGTGGGCCCCTGGGCCGTCGCGATCATTTCCATCTCAGGCGGCCACCAGGCGAGACCGGATGGACGCCAGCAGGTCGTCCTGCGGCTTGCGGGCAGCCACGTCTTCCGGCGGCAGCGACTGCTTGACGGAAGCCTTGCGGCGCAGGTTCTCGGCATCGAGCTCCGCGGTGGCAGACGCGTCGTAGGCACGTGCCGGCTGCAGCTTGCCGACGAACTCGAGGTCGTAGCCCAGCTCCGTCAGCGAATGCCCCGCGACCGACTCGAAATCGATTGCATCGTCGCGCGACATGCCTTTGAGCCACTTCTTGGTGTTGGTGGACATCACGGGATTCTTGACGTTCTCCCACATCTTGCCGGAGGCGGCCGTCTTGCTGGCCTCCTCCGAACTGTGGAAGTCCAGCATGTCGGGGTGGAAGGCTATGCCCAGCCAGCGGCACAGCAGCTGCAAGGTGGACACCGAATTGCTCGTCAGCTCCTCGTACGACAGCGCGAGGTATTGAGAAGCGGGCACGCGGCGGCCGCAGTCCAGCGCGAGCTGCTGCTCCACTTCCCACTGCCTGGCGACGTGGAAGGCGGTCTTCTCGCCCACCACCGCCTTCAGGAAGGACAGGCACACGTCACGCCCGTCGCGGTAGAGATAGAGGTAGCGCGCATCCGAGCCGAAGTAGCGCTCGATCTCCGGCAGGAAGTGCACATTGGCCAGCGACTTGCACATCCAATGCGGCTTGCCATAGGCTTCGGCCATGCGGTCCATGACGGCGCCGAAGATGGCGACCAGGCTGTTGTCACGGCAGCGTGCCCGGATCTCGGCACGGTCGAACTCGACACCCCACGGTACGGGGTTGAGCTCGACCAGCGTCACGACATCGTGAACCAGGCGCTCGAAGGCGGCCTCGACGCGCAAGTCGCCGTAGGCGGGCAGCAAGGGGGTGAAGCGCTCCAGCAAGTGGGGCGGGTGGGGAGCGGCGATCGAGGGGGCCTGGTTGACCATCAGGCGCAGCAGGTTGGAACCCGAACGCTGCGTGCCGATCATGAATACTTTCATCGAGAGACTCCTGTGCAGATCAGATGGGGGTTCAGGCCAGGGCCGGCTGGCCAGCGGATGCCACCGAGTCGAGACGGAAGATGCTCACGGCATCGACCAGCCTGCCGGCCTGCTGCTTCAGGCTGTCTGCCGCAGCCGCGCTCTGCTCCACCAGCGCAGCGTTCTGCTGCGTCACCTGGTCGAGTTGCACGACGGCCTGGCTGACCTGTCCGATGCCGTTGGTCTGCTCCTGCGTGGCGCTGCTGATGTCGCCGATCAGGTCCGTCACGCGCTGCACCTGGCGCACGATGTCGCTCATCGTGGTGCCAGCGTCGCCGACCAGGGTGGAGCCCGTCTCGACGTTCTGCATGCTGGCGCCTATGAGTGTCTTGATCTCCTTCGCGGCCTGGGCCGAGCGCTGCGCCAAGGCCCGCACTTCGGTGGCCACCACGGCAAAGCCGCGGCCCTGCTCACCCGCTCGCGCTGCTTCCACCGCAGCGTTGAGCGCCAGGATGTTGGTCTGGAAGGCGATACCGTCGATGGTGCCGATGATGTCGGCGATCTTTTTCGAGCTGGTCGTGATGGCCTGCATCGTGCTGATCACCTGGGCGACGACATCGCCGCCCTTGGCCGCCGCCGCGCTGGCCGAATTCGCCATCTGGGTGGCGCCGCGCGCGGTATCGGCATTGTTCTTCACCGTGGCGGTGAGCTCCTCCATCGAGGCCGCTGTCTGCTGCAGGCTCGAGGCCTGCTGCTCGGTGCGCTGGCTGAGGTCGGCATTGCCGGCGGCGATCTCCATCGAGGCGGTCTGCATGGCCTCGGCGGCGCCCCGCACCTGCAGCATCGTGCGGCCCAGGTCCTGGTTGACCGTCTTCAGCGCCTGCAGCAGGCGGCCGACTTCGTCCTGCGACCGCACCGTGATCTCGCGCGACAGATCGCCTTCGGCGACCGCCTGCGCAACCTCGACGGCGAAGTTCAGGGGCCGTGTGATGCTGCGCTGGATCTGCCAGGCGATCAGCACGCCGATCACGAGCGCCGCGACCGACAAGCCGACGATCAGCGTCACCGCCTGCTGGTACGAGTCATTGGCCTGCTCATTGCGAAGCCGGGAAGCCTCCTGCACGGCTTCGACCACCTTGTCGAGTGCTGCCACGTGCGCCAGCTGGGCGGGGCGCACCTCTTCGCGCACGACCTCAGCGGCTCCCGGCATGTCGTCGCCCATGGAGCGGTCGATCGCCTTCTCGGTGGGTGCCTTGACGGCGAGCAGCGCGCTTGCCGCCTTGTCCAGCGCGGCCTTGGTCTCGGTCTCGGTCAACATCGAGGCGAGCGTCTGCGCCGTGCGGTCGTACTCCGCCCGCGCCTTCTTCATCAGGTCGAACTCTTTCTTCTTGAAAGCGACGTCGTCCTGCATCACCACGTCGCGCAGAGCAATCGCCTGGTAGCGGGCCAGATCGCGCAGGTTGCTGGCCAGGCGCTCGGGCGCCTCGCCCGTGACCGCGGCCAGGTCGGCCTTGATGGCCGACAGCCGGCTCAACGATATGGCGCTGATGACGGCCATCAGCACCAGCACGGCCGCAAAGCCCAGCGCGAGGCGCGCGCCGACCTTCAAATTCTTGAACATGGATTCTCCAAAGCCGGCCTTACTGCCGGCCGGCTCGGTTGTTAGGGTTGGCGGCTGCTAGCGGCTGCTGCCGGCTTACTTGGCCGTCACACCGGCCTGCAGCACGCCGATGGCTTTGCCACCGTCGAGCACCGGCGCAGCGACGTGCACGCTGGGGATCTGCGTCGACGTGTCCGGCTTGATCTCGTCAGCGGCCCAGGCCTGTCCCTTGATCGGGTTGGCGAACACCGGGCGGCTTGCGTTGTTGAAGATCAGCGGCCGCACGCTGGCGCCCACCAGGTTGCCCTTCAGGTCGCGCAGCAGCAGCTTGTTGACGGTGGTGTCGGCCTGCTCCCACTTGGCGATCTGCGCACTGATCTTGCTGCCCAGAATCGTCTTGACGGCGGGGTCGGTATCGACGAGATCGACCCACTTGCCGTTGGTCATGCCACCCGCGTCGTGGGTATTGGCCTCGCGCACGGCGGCCACCAGCGCCGGGTCGGCGGCCAGCTCGACCAGGCGCTTCTTCGCCTTTTCTACCTTGGCCTGCACGTCGGCCGGCAACTCGCTGGCGGCGACGGGTGCAACCAGGCAAACCATGGCGATGGCCGACGTGGCAAGGAGGGTGGAGAGGCGCAGCTTGCAGTTCATCCTGAGTCCTGGAGTTGTTGAGTGTTGAGCAATGGAGCCGGCGAGCGGGGGCAACGGTCAGACCGTCGTCCGTCACTGCCATGTGGGCTGTATCGACATCACGGTCGATGGGTTGAGTGCTCAATACTCAAAAAACACGGCTCAAATTGATCTGATGCGACACCGGAATCTGTGCATCGAAAACTCGTCGGAGATATTCAAAGGAACACGCCGCGCAATTTCATATCAAGCATTTTTGCAATTTCGTTTCAGCCGGATCGCATGACCAATTCACGGCGCCGCCTCGGCGCGAAGTGCTGACGTCACCGCGGGAGTCTCATCCCGACCCGCGGCTATCAATGGCCCAATGGACGACGTGCTGTGCCCCAGCGCGGGATCCTGTATTACCCCGGTTTCGACGTCTTGCCGACGTTCGTGGTCTATCGAACGAGCCGAATGGACGAAGCCAGACTTTCAGACGTTCGCGGCGCGCTCGGCCAAGGTCTGGACAAGCTTTGGGAAACAGCACCGATACCGTTTCGCCCCCAGAACGCGGGGGGCCTACGACATCCCCGCCCTCACGTTGCGGCCCGATGTAGCGCCGGATCGGTCCGGCTTCGCTGCACACATCGCATAGAGACCGTGCTCATGGCCTCCCTCCGGCTTGTGCCGCCGCGCGCGCCTCCGGCCAGAGCCGCACGATCAGCGCCCCGGCGGCCGATGCAGTCGCCAGGCCGGTCACCGCCATCCACCCCCCGCTTGCCAGCGCCAGGCTGCCGAGCACCGAGCCCGCCGCCATGCCGATGAACATGCCGGTGAACAGCACCGCGTTGAGCCGGCTGCGCGCGCCAGGCTCGATGCCGTAGACGATGGTCTGGTGCGCCACCAGCGTGGCCTGGATGCCGAGGTCGAAGCCGATCGCGCTGGCCACGATCAAGCCCAGACGGGCCTGCGGCGGCAGCAGCGGCGACAGCGCCATCGCGGCGAAGGACACCAGCACCAGCACGGCGCCCAGGCGGGTGACCAGCTCTGGCCCACGCCGGTCGGCGATGCGGCCGGCCAGCGGCGCCGCCAGCGCCCCGGCCGCGCCGGCCAGGCCGAAGGCACCGGCCGCCGCGCTGCCCAGGTGGAAGGGCTCGCCGTGCAGCATCACCGCCAGCGTCGACCAGAACGCGCTGAAGCCGATAGACAGCAGCCCCTGCGCCAGCGCCGCGCGCCGCAGCGCGGGGTGGCGCCGCCACAGCTTGGCCAGCGAGGCCAGCAGCGCGCCATAGGCCAGTTGGGTGGTGGGCTTGAAGCGCGGCAGCCCGCGCCAGGCCGCCGCGCCGATCAGCGCGATGCTGGCGGCCGCGGCCACGAACATCGCGCGCCAGCCGAACTGCTCGGCAACGATGCCGCTCACCACGCGCGACAGCAGGATGCCCAGCAGCAGCCCGGTCATCACGGTGCCGACGACCTTGCCGCGGTGCGCTTCGGGCGCCAGCGTCGCGGCGGCGGGCACGATGTCCTGCGCCAGGCTGGCCGACAGGCCGATCGCCAGGCTGGCCACCAGCAGCAGCGTGATCGACGGCGCTGCGCCGGCCACCAGCAGCGCGGCGCACAGCACCGCCGCCTTGGCCAGGATGATGCGGCGCCGGTCGTAGCGGTCGCCCAGCGGCGACAGCAGCAGGATGCCCAGCGCATAGCCCAGCTGCGTCAGCGTGGGCACCAGGCCCACCGCGCCGGCCGAGGCGCCGATCTCGGCGCCCAGCACGCCCAGCATGGGCTGGCTGTAGTACAGCGCCGCGGCCGCCAGGCCGGCGCCGGTGGCGAGCAGCAGCACCAGCGAGGCCGGCAGCGTGGGCGCCTGGACGGTGCCGGCCTCGGCCGGACGGCCTTCAGCCGTCTTGGCGCCGGCAGTTGCATGCACATGTTGAATAGTAGACATGGCGTTAACCCTTGGATCTCGAAATACGATGGCGGGAGTGTCCTCGCGGCTGTCGCGGAGCGGTAGTCCCGTGCTCCGCACAATTGCTATACGCTTGACGCATGAGCGCCGCCGCCCCTGCCCCGAACTCCGCTCCCGCTTCAGCCGACCGCATCGAGCTGATGCAGACCTTCGTGCGCATCGTCGAGGCCGGCAGCCTCTCGGCCGCCGCCGCGCAGCTGGGGGCCTCGCAGCCCACGGTGAGCCGCCGCTTGCAGGCGCTGGAGCGCTCGCTGGGCTTGCGGCTGCTGCAGCGCTCGACCCACGCGATGAAGCTCACCGAGGACGGCGAGCGCTGCTTCGAGCGCGCCAAGGAGCTGCTGGCGAGCTGGCAGGCCTTCGAGGCCGACCTGCGCGGCGCCAGCGACGAGCCCGAGGGCGCGCTGCGCGTGGTGGCGCCGCACGCCATCGGCCAGCACTTGCTGGTCGGGCTGCTGGCGGACTTCCTGCGCCGCTACCCGCGCGTGACGGTCGAATGGCTGCTGCACGACCGCACGCCGGACTTCATCGCCGACGGCATCGACTGCGCGATCCACGTCGGCGCCGTGAGCGACCCGGCGGTGGTGGCGCTCAAGCTGTCCGAAGTGCCGCGCATCGTCGTCGCGGCGCCCTCGGTGCTCGGCGGTGCGGCGCCGCCTGTGCATGCGGCCGAGCTGGCGGCGCTGCCTTGGCTGGCGCTGCGCACCTTCTACCGCAACGAAGTGGCGCTGACGCATGCCGGCAGCGGCGAAGCCTGCCGCCTCGCCATCCGCCCGCGCATGAGCACCGACAGCCTCTACGCCTTGCGCAGCGCCGCGCTGCAGGGCCTGGGTGTCTGCGTGGCCTCGGCCTGGGCGCTGACCGAGGAACTCGCGCAGGGCAAGCTGCTGCACCTGGTGCCGCAGTGGCAGGCCACGCCGCTGCCGGTCTACCTGGTCTACCCCTACGCACGTTTCTACCCGGCCAGGCTGCGCCGCTTTCTCGAGGCCATGCGCCAAGCGGTGCCGGCCGCGGTGGGCGGCATCACGGACGGCTCACCGCCGGCCGGCGCGTGACGGCACCGCCCGGCACGGGGGGCGATCAAGGGGGCATCTTCAACGCGGCATCGATCGCATTGGTCAGGTCAGCCACATTGATCGGCTTGGTGACGTAGCGGAAGAAGCCCGCCGCCAGCCCCCTGGAGACCGCCTCCGGCATGGCGTCCGCCGTCAAGGCAATGACGGGGATATCGGTGGTGCGCGGGTCGTTGCGCAGTATCACCTGGGCGTCGCGCCCGCTCATGCCGGGCAGGTTGATGTCCATCAGGACGACATCGGGCCGATGCGCCCGCGTCAAGGCCACGCCCAGGCGGCCGTCCGGGGCCGACAGCAGCCGCAGATCGCTCCGCAGGCGCAATATCTCTTCGACCAGCTTGAGGCTCGCCGGGTTGTCTTCGATGCACAAGACCGTCCGGACCGATTCGTCGCGATGGTCCGATGCCACGACAGGCAGCTCGGCCGGTGCGTCGAGAGAGGCCGAGATCGACGCCGCCGAGGGCAGCTCGACCCAGAACACGCTGCCCAGGCCGGGTGTGCTGTCGGCGCCTATCGTCCCCTTCATCAGCTCGACCAGGCGCTTGGTGACGACCAGCCCGATGCCGGTGCCCTCTTCGGTGCCGGCCTCCTGGCCCAGGCGGTTGAAGGCCTGGAACAGCGCCGCAAGCTGCTCTTCGCGCAAACCGGCGCCGGTGTCCTGCACCGAGATGCGGACCCGGGCGTCCTGGGTCAGGCGGCAATCGACCACGACCACACCGCCTTCCCGGTTGTACTTCACCGCATTCGACAGCAGGTTCAGCAGCACTTGCTTGAGCCGGGTCCGGTCGGCGACCACACCGAACCCGCAGTGGGGCGGGAACGAAAAGCGGATGCTGTGCGGCTTGCCCAGGGGCTCGATGATGGTCCGGCAGTCGGCCAGCACCTCCATCAGCGAGACCGGCTCCAGCGACAGGGACACCGCGCCGGACTCGATCCGGGCCAGGTTGAGCACCTCGTTGATGAGCGCCAGCAGGTGCTTGCCCGCCTTGAGGATGTACTCCGTGTACGAGCGCTTCTGTTCTTCGGTCGTCTGCGGGTTGTTGGCCTCCAGCAGCTGGCCGAAGCCGATGATCGCGTTGAGCGGCGTTCGCAGCTCGTGGCTCATGCTGGAGAGAAAGTCGGACTTCGCGCGGTTGGCGCGCTCGGCCGTGTCGGTGGCGACCGCCAGCTCGCGGTTGGAGGTCTCCAGCTGCGCCGTTCGCTGCAGGACCCGCTGCTCCAGCTCGCTGTTGAGCCTCAGGACCTCTTGTTCAACCGCGCGCCGCTCCTCCACCTCGCGCGCCTTCTCGATGTTCGAGGCTTCCAGCGCCTCGGTGCGCCGCTCTATTTCGCGCAGCATGTTGTTGAAGGCTTCGGCCAGCGATCCAACCTCATCGGCGCTGATCCTCACCGCGCGGCGCGAATAGTCGCCCTGCGCCACGACCTCGCGCGCGACCGCCTCGATGTCGAGGATGGGCCGCGTGACGATCTTCTGCAGCCAGGTCGAGACGAACAGCGCGACCAGCATCGCCACGAGGGCCACCAGAAAGGCGATGCCGGCATAGCTCACCACGCGGTCGTACAGCTCGTAGCGCGCCCGCAGGTGCACAACCCCCACCACGCGGCCTCGATCGACGATCTGCTTGAACACCCACAGGTCGCGCATCTCGACTTCGACGCTGTCGTGCGGCGGCATCTTTGGAAACGATGCGGCGGCGCCGTCCGCCACATAGGTGGCGAACACGCTGCCGTCGGGCGCATAGACCGCGGCGGCCCGTATCCTGGGCTGCAGGCGCAGCAGATTCAGGTTCTCGCGGGCCACGCGCGCATCGTCGAACTCCAGCGCCGGCACCGTCGTGCGCCCCAGCAACTCGGCCTGCGCATTCAGGTCGTCGACCCAGCCGCGGTGATAGGCGCGCAGGTCGTAGGCGATCATGGCCCCGAGCGCGACGACCACGGCGACCAGCGTGGTCAGCAGCACGACGCCGAGCAGCTTGCGCTTCAGGGAGCCGCGAAACATCATCAAGGGGCCTTTCCAAGCAGGCTGCGCGCCACGCCCAGCAGCCGCGCGCTGATCCTGAGGCGGCTCTGCTCCGCGGCCTGCGGCGCGATGTCGAACCGCACCTTGTCATCGACGACGACGAAGTTGATCATGCCGCCGAGCGGGGCAGCCTGCCGGGATTCGGTCACCACCAGCACCGACTTCCCCTTCGTTGCGGCGAGCGTGTCGGCCAGATGCTCTTCTTCCGAACGGGTGATATAGACCAGGTGCAGGTCCGCCACCGGGGCGCCCGGCTGCATTCGGCGCACGATCAACGGCCGCCCATCCACGGACAGCCCGTTCGCCGTCCGGGCCAGTTCGTCGAAGACCGCCTCCTTGGCGAAGATGCCCATCACCACCGGGCTGTCGGGCCGGTCGAAAGCGGTGGCCGGCCACTCGACATAGTTCGCGAACTTGCACACGAACGCCGCCTTGATGCGGTACTCCAGCGCCTCGGCCGCAGGTTGCGCCTGGCAGGCGGCGGCCATGAATGCCGCCAGCAGCAAGCCGATCAAGCGGCCGGGGCGCCTGCAGGCCTGCGTGCCGGCTCCGCGCGGCGTGGAGACGGTGGCGGGGTGTCGACACGTGCCGATCAAAACCGACTCGCCAGCTCGACGAACATCGCGCGCGAGAAGGCCGAGCGCGTGGCTTCAGCGGTGAATTCGCCATGGGCAGGCCCGAACAGGTTCTGCCCCGTGATGGAGAGCTCGAGATCGGCCTGCGGCTGCCAGCTCAAGCGCATGTCCACCGCAAGGTAGCTCGGCACGGGCGGCGCCGCCAGGTCCGACACGTAGCGCGCCGTGAGGTCGAAGGCCACCTGGCGCGGCAGGTCGAGCGACGACCGCAGCAGCCACTGCCGGGACGGGTTGCTGCCCTGGGCGCTGGCGAGCGAGTCGGCGGTGTCTATGCTGCCGGGCTTGAGCCGCAGGTCCTGCCAGAGCCGGGTGAATCCAGCGTGCAGGCGCCAGCTCGGCGAGGCCTGGTAGCTGCCCCAGGTCTCGAGACCGCGCAGCCGGCCCTCCATGCCGTTGCCAAAAAAGACAGTCGTGCGGGTCGGCGCGAGTTCCTGCGTATGCAGCCGGTCATAGTCCGCCTGGAACACGGTGACGGCGTAGGACGCATCGGCCGTCGGCTGGCCGCGGTAGCCCACCTCGTAGACGGTGGCCACCTCCGATCGGAACTTCGGCCCTCCCGTCAGGATGTATGGGGGCTGCCCGGGTACGAAGGTGTCGCGGTCCAGCCGCGAGGGCGCCCTCACCGTCCGCGAGACGGCGCCCCACCAGAGATGGTTCTCGGCCGGCTTCCAGGCCAGGCGCAGGTTGGGGAGGAATTCGGTGCCGGTGTAGGCGTTGTGCTCGACACGCGCTCCCAGGATGAGCCTGAGCGCCGCAGCCAGCGTGATCTCGTCCTGGGCGAACAGGCTGGCCCAGGCCTGGTTGACGCGGGCCGGCAGAAACGCGACATAGACGCTGTTGTCCACACGATCGACGGCGTAGCGGTACTCCGCGCCCCAGACCACGGCATGCGCGGCCGCCGGGTGCCAGGCATGCTGTATCTGCAGGTCCACCACGTCGAGCTTGTCCGCAAAGGTCGGTGGCACGGTGCGCTCGACCCGGTCGTAGCTGAGCTGCCCGGTCAGGCGCGCATCGTCCGCCAGCGGGCGCTCCCAGCGTGCCACCAGGTTGGCCCCAGACACCGAGATGGTCCCCAGTGGAATGTCGAGGCCGGTGATGGCGATCGTGCCGGGCAAGGGTTGCTGCTGCCGGCCGTCGTAGACATCGCCCTGCAGCGACAGCTTGTCGCCGCGCCGGTTCCAGTCCGCCCTGAAACCCAATTGCGTGGCGCGCGATGCGTCGTCGACGCTGCTGCCGTCGGCGGTGGCCGTATGGGCACGGTGGGTCTGCTTGGCATAGACGCGGTAGTGGCCCTCGGGCCCCAGCGTGCCCCCCTGCCGGAAGGCCAGTTGCGCCTCGCGATTGCCGGCCCCGGCGACCAGCAAGCGGCCCTGGGTCTGACCCGCCGATCGCGTGATGACATTGACCACCCCATTGACCGCATTGACGCCCCAAAGCGTGCCGCCGGGGCCGGTGATGACCTCGATGCGCTCGACGTCTTCCAGCATCAGGTCCTGAACGTCCCAGAACACGCCGGAGAACAAGGGGCTGTAGACGGAGCGGCCATCGACCAGCACCAGCAACTTGTTGGCCGAGGCACTGTTGAAACCGCGCGCGCTGATGGCCCAGTCGTTGGCGCTGAAGCGGCCGACCTGCAAGCCGGGTGCCAGGCGCAAGGCCTCCGGAAGGCTGGTGACGCCGGAGCGCCGGATGTCGTCGCTGGTGATGACGAAGATCGAGGTCGGGGCATCGGACAAGCGCTCGGTGCGCTTAGAGGCCGACGTGATCTCGATGTTGCTGAGCTCTTCCAGGCTGAGATCGGTCAGCTTGTCGACCGGTATGGCGCTGCACGAGAGCGTCGCGCCCAGCAGCGCCGCAGCAGCACACGAACGAGGCCGAAGCCGGCAAGGCAAGTTCATAGCAGTACTTCATCCATGACCAGTTGCCCTCGCGCGCCGTCGCACACGCCAGCGCATCGCACCGGGTCAGCATGCTATCGCAGGCGTCGCGGGCGACGACCCACTGTAGGCCATGGCATCGGAATGCGCGCCTGTAAGACCTGACAGCTGATCCACCAGCGACGCAGCAGCCGCCCGGGGCATGCCGGGCACCCGGCACAACTGGCGCCAATTCCTTGCCCTTTTGCCACGCTCGCGGCGCCGCGCCCGGACTATCCTGGGCACTGAAGAAAGGCGCACATCGGAGGAGGCGCCGCCGGGCAGTCCGTTCATCCTCCAGCGAGTGGCGCATGAGCAGTACGACGCCGGTTCCCCCCCCTATCCAGACCAGCGCGGTGGCCGAGCTTTCGGCCACCGACGCAGAGCGCTTGCTGGAACAGGTCCAGACCGGCTTGTTCGTGGTCCAGGACTCCCGCATCGTCTACGCCAACGGCATGCTGTCCGACCTGCTGGGCTGGCCGCACGGCGCGCTGGTCGGCCAATCCGACGAGATCACGACGGCACCGCAGTTCCGCGCCGTGACCCGCGCCGTGGTCGAGCGGCGGCTCGCCGGCAGGGAAGGCCGCCCCGGCCAGATGCGCTGCCTGCGCCGGGACGGCAGCGAGTTCGAGGCACGGGTGGGCGCCCGCCTGACCGCGTTCGGCGGCCGGCCCGCGGTGCTCGTCACGCTGTTCGACATCACCGACCTGAACGACGCCGTCCAGCAGGCGCAATGGAACGCCGGCATGCTGGCCCGCACCGAGGCCTTGTGCCGCTCGGGCTCGTTCGAGGTCTTCCTGCCCGAGGGCCGGGTCGTGCTCTCCGAGGGCCTGCGCAGCATGATCGGCGTGTCCGGCCCGCTGGCCGCGCAAGACCCGCTCGACACCCTGGCCTGGGTCCCCGTCGACGAGCAATCCTTCGTCGCCGGCATCTGGCGCAACGCCGCGCCGGGCGAGCCCTTCGAGTTCCAGCACCGGGTGAACGGGGCCGACGGGCGCCGCCTGATCGTGCTACACCGGGGCCTGGTCGGCGACGACGTCCCGGGCGCCGGCCGCCGCGGCACCGCGCTGCTGCAGGACATCACGGCCCAGCGCGAGGCCGAGATGCGGGCGCAGGAGCTGGCCACGCACGACGAGGTCACCGGGCTGCCGAACCGGGCCTCGTTCCTCGACCAGGTGGATGCCGCGCTGCACGCCGCGCGCTGGGCGTCCGGCACCGTCACGCTGTTCACGATCGACATCCACCGTATCGCCGAGGTCAAGGCCAAGATGGGCTTTGGCGCCGGCGATACCCTGGCGATGGCGCTGGCCGCACGGCTGCAAGGCGCGGCCACCGAAGGCGAGGCCGTTGCCCAGCTCAGCGACACCGAATTCGCGATGTTGCTGGAGGGCGCCGGCGCCGTCGATGGCGACGCCGCGCTGCGGCGGGCCGCCGCGCTGGTCGAAACCATAGAGCGGCCGGTGCGCCTGGCCGGCACCGACGTCTACCCGCGCTGCGTGCTCGGCATCGCTTCGTTCCCCGGCGACGGCGACCAGCCGGGCGTGCTGCTCGAGTGTGCGCAAAAGGCGCGCCTGAGCGCGACCGACACCGATCGCGTGGTCGTGTTCCAGCCCGACTCCAACCGCCGCGCTCTGCGCGAGATGGAGGTGGAGTCCGCGCTGAGGCAGGCGCTGGAAGGCAACGAACTGGTTTTGCACTACCAGCCCCAGGTCGACCTGTCCAACGGCGCCGTCATCGGCGCCGAGGCCTTGCTGCGCTGGAACTCGGCTTCGCTGGGCATGGTCTCGCCCGCCGAATTCATCCCCATCGCCGAGCGCTCCGGCCTGATAGGCACGGTCGGCGACTGGGTCTTCCGGCGCGTCTGCGAACAGACCGTGGCATGGCGGCGCGCCGGGCTGCCGCCGGTGCGTGTCGGGGTCAACCTGTCCGCCGCGGAGCTGCAGCGCCCCAACCTCGCCCGCCAGTTGCAGGCCGTGCTGGTCGCCACCGGGGCCGATCCGGCGAGCATCGGCGTCGAGCTCACCGAGGGCGTCGCGATGGCCGACGTCACCCACGCGGCCGCCGTGCTGCGCGACATCAAGGCCATCGGCGTGGAGATCTCGCTCGACGACTTCGGCACCGGCTTCTCCAGCCTGAGCTGCCTGCGCAGCCTGCCCATCGACGTCGTCAAGGTGGACCGCTCCTTCGTCCAGGACGTGACCGCCGCGCCGGAGGACGTTTCGGTCACGCGGGCCATCATCACGATGACCCACGGCCTGCAGATGCAGGTGCTGGCCGAGGGCGTGGAGACCGAAGGCCAACTGAGCCTGCTGGCCGCGAACAACTGCGACCGCATCCAGGGCCACTGGTTCAGCCCGGCCGTCCCCGCAGACGACTTTGCGGCGCTGCTGCAATCGGGCCGCCGGCTGCCGGAGCGCTTCGTGACGCGCGTGCGCCGCACGCGCACCCTGCTGCTGGTCGACGACGAGGAGAACATCCTGGCGTCGCTCAAGCGCCTGCTGCGCCGCGACGGCTACCACATCGTCACGGCCTGCGGCGCGGCCGAAGGCCTGAAGCGCATGGCCGAGACCGAGGTCGACGTGATCATCTCGGATCAGCGCATGCCGGGCATGACGGGCGTCGAACTGCTGCGCCGCGCGAAGGCGCTGTATCCGGCATCGGTGCGGATGGTGCTCTCCGGCTACACCGAGCTGCAGTCGATCATCGACGCGGTCAACGAGGGCGCCATCTACAAGTTCCTCACCAAGCCCTGGGACGACGAGCGGCTGCGCGAGCACGTCGCGGAAGCCTTCCGCCAGAAGGAGATGGCCGACGAGAACCGCCGCCTGGCGCGCCAGGTTGAAAGCGCCAATGCCGACTATGCCGAGGTCAACGCCCGGCTGGAACGCGTCGTCGCCGAGCAGCGCGAGCAGGCCGAGCTGCTGACATCGTCCGCCGGGAACATGCGCGGCATGGTCGATTCGCTGCCCGCCCCGGTGCTCGGCCTGGACCCTGACGGCACGATCGTGTTCGCCAACCTGCCCGCCCAGGCCTTGCTGGCGCACGCGGCACCGCTGCTGGGCCGCAACATGGACGAGGTGTTGCCGGGCGCCGCACTCGCGGCCGTGGGCGAGGCCGACGGCGTCTCGCGCGCGGCACGGATCGCAGGCTCCCGCTACCTCGTGCTGAGCCGCTCGCTGCCCAACGGCACCTCGGCCAGCGGACACCTGGTGCTGCTGGTACCGGAACCCGCCCTGGAGACTCTTTGAATGATGAGCACGCCCGCCTTTGTCCAGCCCACGCCGAGCAGCCCGTCGCCGGCGCTGCCGGCATCGTGGCTTGACGACCACTGCGATCCGGCAGTGGCCAGGGCCGCGTGGCTGTTCCGGCATTCGCTGCGCGCTGGCGAGATCCACCCCGCGCAGCACCTGATACAGCGCTACCGCGCCCTGGAGGGGGTGCTGCACGTGCCGCCGCCGCCGCGCCAGGGCCCGGCTTGCACGGCCCACGCCGCCATCGATGCGGCTGCGCTGGAGCGCGGTGTCGGCGACCTGCCCGCCCTGCCCCAGGTCGTGCTCGAGCTGATGGCGCTGATGCAGGACGAGGGCCTGCACTCGGCCGACTTCGCCGCGCGCATCGAGTGCGACCAGGCCCTGGTCGCACGCACCTTGCGGCTGGCCAACTCGCCCTTCTACGGCGTCGCCGGCCGCGTGGGCACGATGCGCGACGCGGTCCAGGTGCTGGGCATGGGTGTCGTCAGCAGCCTGCTGACGACCGTGGCCGTCTCCGGCCAATTCTCCGGCGTGGCCTGCGCGGGGTTCGACTTCCCCGGTTTCTGGAAACACGCCCTGGCCACGGGCATCGCCGCCCGGACCCTGGCGCGCACGCTCCGGATGGACACCCACCTCGCCTTCGCGGCCGGGCTGCTGCACGACATCGGCCGGCTGGTGCTGGCGGCCAGGTTCCCGGCCGAGCAGGCCGCGGCGATCCGGTGCGAACGCGACGCGGACCGGCCCGTGCTGGATGCGGAATTCGACGCGATGGCCTGCGACCACACGACCGTCGGCACGATCGTCGCCAGGCACTGGCACTTTCCCGCCGCGGTCGTCGATGCGATCCAGCGGCACCACCTGCCCGCAGCCGCCGCGGCCGGCAGCGCGCCATCACTCACCGACGTGGTTCACGTGGCGGATGCGCTGGTGCACGGCCTGGACCTGCTGCATGCCCCGCACGAGAGCGTGCCCATCGTCGACATCACCGCCTGGAGCCGCGTCGCGCTGACGCCGGACCAGTACATGTCCATTCTCGAACAGACCGAACAAGGCGTCGAAGCGCTTTGCGAGGCCCTTGCGCTATGACGACCTCGACGGGAGCTCCACACCGGGTGGCCACGCCCACCGCCTGCACGCAGGGGCCCGCATGACCGGCGCAACCACGCTCGCGCCCGAAGCGCCCGCGGCCGCCGAACCTGCGGCGGCCCCCGCCTCGTGGACGATCCTGTGCGTCGACGACGAGCCCAACATCCTGTCGGCGCTGAGGCGGTCCCTGCGTGTGCCAGGCTACAAGATACTGACGGCCGACGGCGGCCCGCAGGCCCTCGAGATGCTGGCAGCCCAGCCGATCGACCTGGTCATCTCCGACATGCGCATGCCGGGCATGGACGGCGCCCAGCTGCTCGAGCGCGTCCATGCGCGCTGGCCGCAGAGCATCCGCGTGCTGCTGACCGGCCACGCCGACATGAGCTCCACCGTGGCGGCCATCAACCGCGGCCGCATCTTCCGCTACCTGCACAAGCCCTGGGACGAAACCGAGCTGCAGGCCACCGTCAGGCAGGGCCTGGACATGCTGGCGCTCGAGCGCGAGAAATGCCGGCTCGAGGAGCTGACCCGGCGGCAGAACGCTGAGCTGCACGACGCCAACGTGCTGCTGGAACAGCGCGTCGAGGCGCGCACGGCCGAGCTGTCGGAGGCCCACACACGGCTCAAGCGCAACTACCTGACGTCGATCAAGGTCTTCTCCGGCCTGCTCGAGCTGCGCGCAGGGCGGCTGGCGGGGCACGGCCGCCGCGTCGCCGACACGGCCAGGCAGATCGCCCGCGCGATGGAGAGGTCCGAGGACGAAGTGCAGCAGATCTTCGTCGCGGCGCTGCTGCACGACATCGGGCAGATCGGCAGCCCCGATGCGCTGCTGGGCAAGCCCTTCTCGCGCTACGACCCGGCCGAGATCGCGCTGTACCAGCGCCACACGGCCATCGGCGAGCAGGCGCTCATGCCGCTGGAGGACATGCAGCCCGTCTCGGCCCTGATCCGCTCGCACCATGAGCGCTTCGACGGCAACGGCTTTCCCGACCGCATCGCCGGCAATGCCATCCCGCTGGGCGCGCGCATCCTGTCCATCGCCGACGCCTTCGACGATCTGCAGAACGGCCACCTGACCGAAACGACGCTGACCATCACCGAGGCGCGCACGCTGCTGCGCCACGGGCGCAGCACCCAGTTCGACCCGGAGGTGCTGGACGTCTTCCTGCACATCACCGAACCCGAGCGGCCCAAGGCCGTCGCCGAAGTGCTGGTGGCCTCCATGGCGCTCGAAGCCGGGATGGTGCTGGCGCGCGACCTGATCTCGACCACCGGCGTGCTGATGCTCACGGCAGGCCATGTGCTGACGCCGTCGCTGATACGCCGCATCTGCGAGTTCGAAGCGCGCGAGGGCGGCAAGCTGCAGATCTACATCAAGCCCCGCGGCGGTTCATGAGCACACCGGGCCCCCGCGCGAGTACCGGCGCGAGCTGACTCAGGATGCGCCGGCCGCGGCCGCGGCGGCCGTCGGCGGAACCCAGGCCAGCAGCGTGCGTACCAGTTGCTTGGGATCGATGGGCTTGGCGATGTGGTCGTTCATGCCGGCGGCCAGGCAGGCCTGCTTGTCTTCTTCCATCGCCGCGGCCGTCATCGCGATGATGGGCAGTTGCGCCGCCTGCGGCAGGCAGCGGATCGCGCGCGTCGCGTGCGGGCCGTCCATCTCCGGCATCTGCATGTCCATCAGCACCACGTCGAAGGCCTCCTTCCTGACCCAGTCGACCGCCTCCAGGCCGTTGTCGGCCAGCGTGACCTGCAGGCCCGCCATCGAGAGAAAGGCACTGGCGACCTGCTGGTTGACCAGGTTGTCTTCCACCAGCAGCACGCGCGCGCCATGGAGGGCGCGCATCGAATCGGCCAGGCCGGTCCTGAAGCCCTCCGCGGTCAAGGGCCTGGGCGCTTCGCGGTGCTGCAGCCTGACGATGGTGTCGAACAGGCGCGACGGCGTGATCGGTTCGGCCAGCACGCTGGCAGCCGGCATCCCGCGCAGCACCTGCGTCACCCGGTCGAGGGCATGCAGCGTCGCCATGCCGACCACCGCCAGCGGCGCAGACGTACGCTCCGCCGTGATTTGCCGGGCCTGCTGCACAAAATCGATGCTGGCGGTCTTCCAGTCCAGCAGCAGCAGTTCGTAGGGCGCCTGCGGATCTGCCCGGCGCAGCTTGAGCAGCGCGTCATCGGCGAACGAGGCCGTGCCGACCTGGAACCGCCAGCTCTGCAGCGTCTGCTGCAGGATCAGGCGTGCGGTGGGCCGGTTGTCGATCACCAGCGTGCGCATGCCGCGGATCTGGTGCAGATCGATGCGCTCGGCGCCCGGGCTGGCCATGCCGAAGTTCGCGGTGAAGCTGAAACGGCTGCCTTCGCCCGGTACGCTGTCCACCGAGATGCTGCCCCCCATCAGCTCGACCAGGCGCCTGCAGATCGCCAGCCCGAGCCCTGTGCCGCCGTACCGGCGGGCGATGGTCCTATCGGCCTGCACGAACACCTGGAACAGCTGGTCGGCCTGCTCCCGGGACAAGCCGATGCCGGTGTCCCGCACGGTGAAGCGGATCCGCATCTGCTGCGCATCCTGCGAGACCGCCTCCGCGCCGATCACGATCTCGCCGCGCGGCGTGAACTTGATCGCATTGCCGACCAGGTTGTTCAGCACCTGGGTCAAGCGAAGCGAGTCGCCCACCAGTCGCTGCGGGATGGCCTTGTCGATCTCGAAGAACAGGTCCAGCCCGGCCTCTTCGAGCCGGGCCGAAAACAGGTTGCCCACATTCTCTATCGTCTCCTCCGGGCTGAACTCCTCGGCCTCCAGCGTGACCTTGCCGGCGTCGATCTTCGAGTAGTCGAGAATGTCGTTGAGCAGCGACAGCAGCGCCTTGGACGACACCTGCACCTTCGACAGGAAGTCGCGCTGCCTGGCGTCCAGGTCGGTTTCCAGCACCAGGTGCGTCAGGCCGATGATCGCGTTCATCGGCGTGCGGATCTCGTGGCTCATGCTGGCCAGGAACAGGCCCTTGGCCTCGTTCGCTGCCTGCGCCTCGTCGCGCGCCGCGATCAGCGCGGCGCTCTTGCACCGGTCGCTCTCGTGCACCTGCACCAGCCGGGCGTAGAGCATGCCGTTTTCGATCAGCAGCTCCAGCAGCACCAGGCCGCAGGCCAGCAGCCCATAGATGCGGCCCGCGTAGAAGCCCAGGTCGAAGCGGCCGCCATTCAGCATGGCCGACAGCGCGATGTCGAACAGCCAGGCGCACATCACGGCCATCAACCAGAGGTCCAGCACCGAATGCGGCCTGCCCCGCCACAGGGCCAGCACAGCGACCAGGCTGAACAGCCAGACGCTGCCGACGACCGCCAGCATGGCCGGCGTGTAGCGGTGGCCCTCCATGATGGCCGGCAGCAGCGACTGCCCGGCCGTGGCCAGCAGCAGCAGCGCGCCGCCGGCCAGGACCGCCAGCACGGGCCCGGCGACCGCAAAGGCGTCGCGTCTGCCTGCCCCCCTTGAGGGGCCGGATGCAGGCGCTGCGGGCCCGGGGGCGCTGTTGAGCAGGGCATAGGCCAGCACGAACAGCGGGAAACCGGCATGCCAGAACATGTAGATCCAGGCCGTGCTCTGCGGGCCGGCCCCCAGCAGGCCGCCCGGCGCAAAGAGCCCCGGAAAGGTGAGCGCATGCCCCACAGTCATCAGCGCCGTGAACAGGTAGCCGCTGGCCAGCACCAGCAAGGCCCGCGACCGCAGGATGCGGTACTGGCCGAACAGCAGCACGGCGGTGATCAGGTCGGTGATCACCAGCGCCGACTCGTAGATCGGCATGAAGGCCGCCACTGGCGCGAGCTTGAGCTTCGCAAATGGCGCCAGCACGCAGAAGATCGCGGCCGAGATCAGCAGCACGGCCAGCATGCGCCGGCGCTCCGCGCGGCCCGCCGGCTGGTTCAGCAGGAAGGCCGGGCCATCGCCCGGCGGCTGGCTCGCAGCGCCGAGCGCCTCAGCGTCGGCGGCGGTTGAAGGCGGCGGCGTCACGCTGCCCTGCCCTTGTTCACAGGCATCAAATCGTCTCCCCGTCAGGTTGGCACAGCTTTGACAGCGCCTCGCGCAGATCGCGCAGCTTGGGTGGTTTGCTCAGCACCCGGTCCACATGGGCCGGCACGTCGCCCTCGGTGGCCATGCGCTGGCCCCAGCCGGTCAGCAGGATGACCGGCGTTGCCGGCGCGGCCTGCTTGACGGCCGCGGCGACCTTGCGGCCATCGACATAGGGCATGCCCAGGTCGGTGATCACCACGCCGAAGCCGCCAGCCTGGCCCAGTGCCGCGCGGAAGGCATCGATGCCGGCCTGGCCGGCATTCGCCGTGACCACGCTGTGGCCCTCGCCTTCCAGCGCGTCCTGCAGCGACTTCAGCAGCAGCGGATCGTCGTCGACGACCAGGATGCGCTGGCACGGCAGCGCCACGGCGGGGCCGGCCGGCAGGGCGCCCGGCGCACCCACGGGCGCGGCCGGCGGAACCGCGAAGAGCAGCCTCACGGTGGTGCCGCGCCCCGGCTCGCTGTCGATGCCGATCTCGGCGCCATGGCGCTGCGCGATGCCGTAGACCATCGCCAGGCCCAGGCCGGTGCCGCGCTCGCCCTTGGTGGTGAAGAAGGGCTCCAGGCAGCGCCCGCGGGTGGCTTCGTCCATGCCGGCCCCCGTATCGGACACTTCGATGCAGGCCAGCTCCACCGGCGCCGAACCGCCCGCGCCGGCTTCGTGCACGACGCGGGTGCTCACGGTCAGCGTGCCGCCGTCGGCCATCGCATCCACCGCATTGAAGACCAGGTTGATCAAGGCCTCCCGGATTTCGCTCTCTATCCCCATGACGACCGGCAGATGCGGATCCGCTTGCAGGCGCGACTCGATCACGATGCCGCGCTGCTGCGGCATGTCGCTCCACCGCGCACGCGTGAGCTCCAGCACCTGCTGCGCCAGCGTGTTCAGCTGCACCGGCGCGAGCGCCAGCTGCAGCTCCTTCTGGCGATAGAACTCCCGCATGCGCGCGACCGTCGCGGCCACATCGGCAATGGCGCGCTCGATGTGCTGCAGGTACTCTCGCGTGCGCTCGCTGAGACCGGGTTCGCGCTCCAGCAGCGACTCGGTGTAGAGCGCGATCGGCGAGATCGCGTTGTTGATGTCGTGCGCGATGCCGCTGGCCATCTGCCCGAGCGCACGCAGGCGTTCCTGCTGCATCACGGCCTGCTGGCTCTGGCGCAGGTCGTCGTAGGCCTGCTGCAGCGCCCCGTGCAGGTGGGCCTGCTGCGCGGCCAGCGCGACATGCTCGCTGAGCTGCCGCAGGAACTCGCACTCGCCGCTGCTGAAGCTGTGCGGCTCTCGCCGCGCCGCCACCAGGATGCCGAACACCTGGCCCTCGGCCTGCAGCGGGGCCATGACCAGCCCATGCAGCCCCCCACCCATCAGGCGGCGGGGGAAGGGATAGGCGGAGCTGCCAAGATCCGGCTCGTAGACGAGCAGGCCGCGCACGCACTTCGACAGGCCGTCTTCATCGATGCGGATGAGCGACCGCTCGGTCATCGCCAGGTCCAGGGCCAGCGCCCGGCTGCCGGCCCCCACGCTGAGGACGGTGAGCCCATGGGCCACGGGGTCGTAGCGGCAGACGCAGGCAAAGTCCAGCGGCAACTGGTCCTCCAAGGTGCGTATCACCACCTGGTAGATGCTGGGCAGGTCCTGTCGCTCGCCGATCGCGCTGGTGATCTGGTCGAGCAGCCTGAGGCGCTCCAGTTGAGCCTGCAGCCTGCCCTGCGCATGCTGCCGCTCGGCCACCTCGGCCTGCAGATGTTCGGTGGCCTGCTGGAGCTCTGCCGTGCGCTGCTGCACGCGCAGCTCCAGGTCGTCGCGCGCGGCCGCCAAGGCCAGGGCCTGGGTTTCTATCCGGTCGGCCATCGCATTGAAGCCGGCGCCCAGCCGGCCCAATTCATCCGCGCCCCTGGCGACGGCTCGCGCCGACAGCTGGCCGCTGGCCAGCGCCGCGGTGGCCAGCGACAACGAAGCGACCGGTTTCAGGATGACCGCGGCAACCCAGCCTCCCGCCGCCAGCGCCACGGCGATGAAAATCGCCGCGACCACGAGGCGCTGGCGCACCAGTTGCTGCGTGCGCGCATCGACGGCCGTCCCGGTGACCATGTAGAACACGGTCCAGCGGGCCGTGTCGGGCCGCCGGCCCACGCCGTAGACCGCCTGGCCGGTCACGGCGGTGTGCGTGCGGAACATCACCGGGCTGATCGCGGCGGCCCGCGCCTGCTCGAACACCTCCGGAATGCCCTTCGCCGCCGACGCCAGCTCCCGGGTCCTGCTCCCGAAGCGGCGCTCGGCAACCAGGGTTTCCACGACGTCGGGCGGCAAGGTGCCGGTGGGATGGAACACCGAGTCCTGGCGGCCGCTGTTGGCCATGCGAATGCCCAGGTTGTCGGTCAGCAAGGCGAAGCTGCCAGCGCCCAGCAGGGTGTTCTTCTCCTTGAACAGGGCCCACAAGCCGCTCGCCCGCACCCACACCACCGCCAGGCCGAGCACTTCGCCGTCCGCCGCCAGGACCGGGCTGGCATAGGCGATCGACGGCTCCTCGCCGACTTGCGGCTCCGCCATGTGGACCTCCGAAATCACGAAGCCGCGGCGCAGCCCCTGCTGCACATAGCGGCGGGCAGAGATGTCCACGCCGACCAGCGCCGCCTCCGAAGCGGCGCGCACGACCCCCTCGGCGTCGAGAATGGCCACGCCTCGCAAGCCGGCGTCGCTGGCCGGATAGGCGGCCAGCACGGCTTGCAAGGCGGCCTTGTCCACGGCGGCCGCACCCGGCGGCATCGCACAGAACCCCAGCACCGCCGGATTGCGGGCCAGCACATCCGCGGCGCGCCGGTAGCCCCGGTTCACTGCGTCCAACTCGTGCGCGAGCTCTTCGCTGCGTGAGGCCAGGTCGGCCGCCACATCGGCCAGCAGCTGTGTGCGGGCCCGCGCGATGTCGATCGCGCCGGCAATGGACAAGGGGAACAGGGATGCCGCAAGCAGCAGTGCCGCCATCTTGCTGCGCATCGGCCAATCAGCGAACCGGAATCCCAACGCCACTAGCTCATCTCCCTGGATGCTTCGCGGCCCGACCCGTCGCGCGATCGGATGCCAGCACCTTCCAGACAACCGGAGTGCCCTGTTCATTCAACCAGGCCTGCGGGGACCGGATGGTCTTGCACGCAAGGCCTGGCAGCGATGCGCCGACGGCGCACGTGTCCCCTCTGTCACCAACTGTTTCATGGCCGTGAGGGCAGGGTGCCGCCGCCGCCTGCTTTTGCCAACCTGTCAGACCTGACAACTTGCCCCCCGGCTCACAAGCTCGCAGCATGCACCCAGTCAGGGATTTGCCGATGTGAATCGGGAGCCGGCCGGCGGCTCTCACATGGGCACAACAACATGAGCACAACCATCGACCGCGGGACGTGGGCAGCGGCAGCAACCGTCCTGGCGCTGATCTGCCGAGTGCAGGCCAGGCTGTTCGCGTTGCCACTCGGGCAGGTGGTGGAAACGATGAGGCCGCTGCCGGTCGATCCCGTCGCCGGCGCACCCCATTTCATGAGCGGCCTGGCCGTGATCCGCGGCGCCCCGGTGCCCGTCGTCGATGCGGCGCGGCTGCTGGGCGCGGTCGACGGCGAGGCAGACCGGTTCGTCACCGTGCTGGCCGGTTCGCGCTGCGTCGCGTTGGCCGTGGGCAGCGTGCTGGGGGTGCGCGCCCTGCCCGCTGGCTCGCTGCGCGAGCTGCCGCCCTTGCTGCAGGAAGCCGGCGCCGAGGCCGTCGCGGCGATCGGCCTGCTGGACGCCGAGCTGCTGCTGGTCTTGCAGGGCACTCGCCTGCTGCCCGAGGATGTCTGGGGCGCGCTCGCTGCAACGGCGCCCCAGGATGGCATGGGGCCGCCCGCATGAACCCGGCGGTCACGCCCAGCCAGGTCGAACGTTTCAGGACCTTCGTCGCCAACCGCCTCGGGCTGCAGTTCGACGACGCCAAGGCAGGCTGGCTGGCCGAGGTGCTGCGCCGGCGCATGAATTTCAGTCGCCAGCCGGCCGATCTCTACCTGGCCGGCCTGTCGACCGGCCTACGGCCGGGCGAACTCGGCGCGATCGCGCAAGAGCTGACCGTGGCGGAAACCTACTTCTTCCGCAACGTCGACCAGTTCCACACCCTGCGCGACCGCATCCTGCCCGAACGCCTGCGCGAGCGCGGCGGGCAGCAGGGCTTGCGCATCCTCTCGGCCGGCTGCGCCTCGGGCGAAGAGGCCTACTCGATCGCGATGACGCTGCGCGAGCTGGCGCCGGACGCGCTGCGGGACTTGTCGATACGCGCGGTGGACCTGAACCCGGCCATGATCGAAAAGGCGCGCCAGGCCCGCTACACGAGCTGGGCGCTGCGCGAGACACCGCCGGCCATGCAGCAGCGCTGGTTCATGCGCGAGGGCAGCGAGCTGTTGCTGGACGACGCCATCCGCGCCGCCGTGACGTTCGAAGAGCGCAACCTGAGCGACGACGACGCGGATCTGTGGCGGCCCGGCACCTACGACCTCGTCTTCTGCCGCAACGTGCTGATGTACTTCACGCCGCAAGGCGCACAGGCCGTGGTGGCGCGCATCGCACAAGCGCTGGTTCCCGGCGGCTACCTGTTCCTCGGCCACGCCGAAACCTTGCGCGGCCTGTCGCAGGCTTTCCACTTGCGGCACACCGATGGCAGCTTCTATTACCAGCGCAAGGACGCAAGCGAGCAGGCCGCGCCGCTGGACGGCAGGCCCGGCACCGCGGGGCCTGCATTGGCCTGTGCCGTCGAGGCCAGCGACAGCTGGGTCGAAGCGATAGGCAAGGCCGCCGATCGTGTCCGCGTGCTGGCCGCGCCGCCCGCCCCTTACAGGGCCGCCGCGGCGGCGGCAGCCCCTCGCTGGCATCTCGGGCAGGCGCTCGAACTGTTCCAGCAGGAACGCTTCGCCGAGGCGCTGGGCCTGATACGTGCACTGCCTGCCGAGGCGGCGCGCGACCCCACCGCGCTGCTGCTGCATGCCGTGCTGCTGGCGCACAGCGGCCAGCTCGGGCTGGCCGAAGACACCTGCCACCGGCTGATCGCCATCGACGACATGAACGCCGGCGCCCACTATGTGCTCGCGCTGTGCCGCGAAGGCGCGGGCGACCACCGCGGCGCGGCCGACCGGGACCAGTTCGCCGTCTACCTCGACCCGGGGTTCGCCATGCCACGCATGCACCTCGGCCTGCTGGCGCGCCGCACCGGCGAGCGCGAAACGGCCAGGCGCGAACTCGGCCAGGCTCTCGTGCTGCTGCAGCGCGAAGACGCCTCGCGCCTGCTGCTGTTCGGCGGCGGCTTCGGCCGCGAGGCGCTGCTCGCGCTGTGCCGCGCCGAGTTGCAAGCCTGCGGAGGCCCGGCATGAGCATGAATTCGCGCGAATCGCGGCTGCCGAGTCCGGCGGCGCAGCTGCGGCAGGCCTTCGACCGCTCCTTCGCCGAAGCCCCTCAGGGCGAAGCGGCCTTGTTCGACGACTTTCTCGCCTTCCACCTGGGTGCGGACCCGCATGCAATGGCCCTGGCCGGCATCGCCCGCCTGTTGCCGCTGAGCGCGCTGACCCCGGTCGCGAGCACAATGCCCGAATGGCTGGGAATTGCAGGCGTGGCCGGCGCCGTCCTCCCCGTGTACGACCTGGGCGCACTGCTGGGCTATCCGGCGTGCGACCGGCCACGCTGGATGGTGGTCGCCGCAGCAGCGCCGATCGCCCTGGCCTTCGATGCGCTTGACGGCCAGTTGCGCCATCGGCGCGAGGCCGCAGGCCCTGCAGCGAGCGCCGAGTTCCAGCGACCGCCGGAGCGGGAGGTTCTGCGCATGGCCGGCCTGGCCCGATCGGTGGTTTCCATGCCCTCGGTTCTCGCCAACATCAAATCCAGACTGCGGGACAGCCTCCCGCCAAAGGAGCGCTGACATGTGGACGTTCGGGAAAAGAATCGCCGTCGGCTTCGCGATCTCCTTCGTGCTGCTGATGGGCATAGGCTCGGCGGCCTACCGCAGCATCGAGATGCTGACCAAGACCAGCTACTCGGTGGCGCACACGCACCAGGTGCTGGAGCGCATTGCCGGCCTGCTCAGCCAGCTGAAAGACGCGGAAACCGGTGAACGGGGTTTCATCATCACCGGCGACGAGGCCTACCTCGAACCGTACCGGGACGCGATCGGCTCGATACCCAAGCTCCTGCAGGAGCTGCGGGAGCTGACCGCCGGCAACCCGCGCCAGCAAAAGCGGGTCGATGCCGCCGAGCCGCTGATCCAGGCCAAGCTGGCCGTGCTGAAACGCAACATCGACGCGGTCCGGCAAGCCGGCGGCCAGGAACAAGCGGCCAAGCTGGTCCTGTCCGGCGAGGGCAAGCGCTACATGGACGACTTGCGGACCTTGACGGAGCAGATGGAAGGCGAGGAAAGGGAGCTGCTCAATCAGCGCGCCGAAGAGGTCGAGGCCGCCTCGGGCAGCGCGAGGACGACCATCGTCCTGGGCACCCTGTTCTGCCTGGTCTTCATCAGCGCCGCCGGCTTCCTGCTCACGCGCTCCTTGACGAACCAGATCGCCGGGGCAGTCCAGCATGTGCAGCGCTCCTCGACCGAGCTGCAGACCGCCGCCAACCAGCAGACCAGCGGCGCCAAGGAGCAGGCCACGGCGATGAGCGAGATCACCACCACCATCAGCGAGCTGCTGGCCACCTCGCGCCAGATCGCCGAAAGCGCGCAGCGCGTGGCGCAGATCGCGCAGCAAACGGTGGGCGCGGCGCGCAGCGGCGAAGCGACGGTCGACCAGGCCCACGAGTCGATCGCCGGCATCCGCCGCCAGGTCGACCTCGTGGTGAGCCACATGCTCGACCTGGGCAAGAAGTCGCAGCAGATCGGCGCGGTGCTCGACATCGTCTCGGAGCTGGCCGAGCAGACCAACATCCTGGCGATCAATGCGACCATCGAGGCCGCGGGTGCCGGTGAATCCGGCAAGCGCTTCGCGGTCGTCGCCAACGAGATCCGAGAGCTGGCCGACCGCGTCGCCGGCTCGACCAAGGAAATCCGCGTGCTGATCGACGACGTGCGCAGTGCCGTCAACACCACGGTGATGGCCACCGAGACCGGCTCGAAGGCGGTCGATGCCGGTTCGCAGCAGTTCGGCGAGGTGGCCGCGGCCTTCAAGCAGATCGCCGGGCTGGTCGGGGCCACGACCGAAGCGGCGCGCGAGATCGAGCTGTCGACCAAGCAGCAGACCAGTGCCGTCGAGCAGGTCAACCTGGCCACCGCGAACGTGGCGCAGACGACCCGCGAGACGGAGGTGAGCTCGGGGCAAACGCTGGAAACCGTTTCGCAGCTGGCCAGCCTGTCTCGCGACCTGTTGCGCCTGGTGCGCCCGCAGGCGGCAATGAGTTAGCGGACCGCGGCGCAGTATGGCCAAGGACCCCTACAAGTACTTTCGCGTCGAAGCGCGCGAGCTGCTGCAACAGCTGGGCCAAGGCGTGCTGGATCTCGAGAAGGGGGCGGGCGAACTGGTGCCCCGGCTGCTGCGCCTGGCGCACACGATGAAGGGAGCGGCGCGCGTGGTCCGGCAGCCGGAGATCGCCGACAGCGCCCATCGCATCGAGGACGCGCTGGCACCCTGGCGCGACGGCGGCGCGGCCGTGCCGCGCGAGAGCATCGACCAGGTGCTGGCGCAGCTGGACCAGGTCGCCGCCCGGGTCGATGCGCTCGGGCCTGCGGCGGATGCCCCCGGCCCGGCCAGCCCCGGAACGCGGCCCGAAGACGCGCCCCGTGGCCCGCATGCCGGCACCGCCGAGACGGAGGCGCTGCGGCTCGGCGTGGCGCAGGCCTATGCCCAGGTGGCACGCCTGCGACGCAGTGGCGAGAGCGCCGCCGCCGTGCGCGCGCTCGCGCAGCAGTTGCAGGGCCAGTTGGCGCGGCGGCGCGGGCGCGACGGCGAGCGCTCCGGCAACGGCACCGCGGCGCATCAGGCGCTGGCGCTGACCGAGGAGCTGCAACTCGCTGCCGGCAGGCTGGTGCGCGACCTGGCCGCCTCGACGGAGCAGATCGACCGCGAACTGCGGCAACTTCGCGACGCTGCCGAACAGCTCCGGCTGGTTCCCGCCGAGGCGCTGCTCACCACGCTCGAGCGCAGTGCGCGCGACGTGGCGCAGACCTTGGGCAAGCATGTCGTCTTCGAAGGGCGCGGTGCTGGCGTGCGGCTGGACGCGCAGGTGCTGAGCGCCGTACAGGGCGCTCTGCTGCAAGGCGTGCGCAACGCCGTCGCGCATGGCATCGAGGCGCCCGCCGACCGGCGGGCGGCGCACAAGCCGGTCGAAGGCCGTGTGACGCTCGAGGTGCTGCGGCAGGGGCGCAAGGTGGCGTTTCGCTGCACCGACGACGGTGCCGGGATCGATCTCGAGGCGGTGCGGCGCAGCGCCCAGCGCAAGGGCCTGCTCGACGCATCGGCGCCCGCGCCAGGCACCGAAGCGCTGCTGCAGCTGTTGCTGCGCGGTGGGCTCAGCACCTCGGGCACGGTGACCGAGGTCGCCGGGCGCGGCGTGGGCCTGGACGTGGCGCGCGAGACCGCGGAACGCCTGGGCGGCGAGCTCTCGGCCCGCACCGAGGCCGGCCGCGGCACGACACTGGAGCTGCTGGTGCCGCTGTCGCTGGCCTCGCTCGACGCGCTGCTGGTGGAAGCCGGCGGCCAGGTGGCGGCCGTCCCGCTCGACGCGGTGCAATGCACGCTGCGCCTCGCCTCGCAAGACATCGCCCGCACGGCGCAGGGCGACACGTTGACCCATGCAGGCCAGACCATCCCCTATGTCGAGCTGACGCGCCTGCTGGGCGGGCCGCTGCCGGCCAGCCCGCGGCGCCATGTCTCGGCGCTGATCGTCGAGCATGCGGGCGCGCGGGCCGCGCTCGGCGTCGACCGGCTGCAGACCATCGCCACCGTCGTGCTCGGCGCCATGCCCGAGCTCGCGCCGGCCAGCGCGCTGGTCGCCGGCGTGTCGCTCGATGCCGAGGGCCGCCCGCGCCTGGTGCTCGACGGCCAGGCCCTGGTGCTGGCGGCACAACGCGCGGGAGCGCCGGCCCGGCCGGCCGCGGCGCAGGCCGTCCCGGTGCTGGTGATCGACGACTCGCTCACCACACGCATGCTCGAGCAGAGCATCCTGGAATCGGCCGGCTACCTGGTGCATGCCGTGGTGTCGGGCGAGGCGGCGCTCGAGCAGGCGCGCCGCCAGCGCTACGCGCTGTTCCTGGTCGACGTCGAAATGCCGGGCATGGACGGCTTCACCTTCATCGAGCGCACACGCGCCGATCCGGCGCTGCGCGGCGTACCGGCGATGCTGGTGACATCGCGCGCCTCGCCGGCCGACCGCCAGCGGGGGCTGGACGTCGGCGCGCGGGCCTACATCGTCAAGAGCGAATTCGCGCAGGCCGAGTTTCTCGAGCGGGTGCGGCAACTGGTGCAGGCGCCATGAGCGCGCCGGGCCGCTCCCAAGCGCTCATCCCGGAGCGCGCAGCGCGGAGGGTAGTCCAGTGAGCCCGCCGGGCCGCCCCAAGGGCGAATACCGGAGTGCGCAGCAGGAAGATAAACCAGTGAGACAGCCGGACGAAACCGCCGCAAGGACGCTGCGCGTGCTCGTG
>DATHWJ010000535.1:0-4957 GCA_035460745.1 Ideonella sp.
CCGCCGGTCCATTGGTTGAGCGCCTCGCTCATCGCCTCGGTGACCTTGGCGGCGTCGGGTGCGTCTCCCTCGAAGCCCTTGGCCTGGGCCTGGAAGTCGCCCGCCAGCGCGGTGGCCTCGCCCAGCAGGTCGGTGGCCAGCGCCGCGGCGAAGCGGCACGAGGCCGCGTCGAGCTTGGCGCCCGGCTGGGTCCAGAGCAGCCACTCCAGCGCGGCAAACCCGCGCGCGGCGCTGCCGACGCGCTCCAGCGCCGCGTCGTTGTCCTTGGCCTCGGCATTGAAGCCGGCGATGGCCTTCTGGATCAGCTCCGGCCGGGTCGGCGCGAAGTCGATGCGGCGCGCGCTGCGGCGCTGCACCAGCGGCCCGACCGCCACCGCCGAGAGCTTGTCCCAGGCCAGCAGCGTGTCGCGCCAGCGCTGCTGCGCGGCTTGTTTGGGGGCCCCGCCGCAGTGCTGCTGCATGGCCTGCTGCAAGGCCGTGCCGGCCTGCACGAAGGCCGCCGCCTGCGGCAGGTACCAGTGCTGCCACTGGCCTTGCACGAAGGCGGCCGGGCTGTAGGCCGGCACGCCGGCCGGGCGGGCGGGCGCCTGCGCGCCGGCACTGGCGGCGGCGATCCCGCCAGCCAGCGCAGCCGCCAGGGCAAGCAGTGGGCGGCGGCCCCAGGGCAGCCCAAGGCTCACAGCGACTCCACGAACTTCACCAGCGCCGCCCGCTCGGCGGCGCTCATCTTCAGAACCTGGCCCTTGGCCGCTTCGGCCTCGCCGCCGTGCCACAGCACCGCCTCGAGCACGCCGTTGGCGCGGCCGTCGTGCAGCAGGCGCTGGTGGCCGTTGACGTCGTGGATCAGGCCTACGCCCCACAGCGGCGGAGTCTTCCACTGCCGGCCGTTGGCGGCGAAGTCGGGCCGGCCGTCGGCCAGGCCGGGGCCCATGTCGTGCAGCAGCAGGTCGGTGTAAGGCCAGATCTTCTGGCCATTGAGCTGCTTGCTGGTGAAGCCGGGGAACGGGCCTTCGCCGGTCACGTAGGAGGGGCGGTGGCAGACGGCGCACTGGGCCTGCGCGAACAGCCGCTGGCCGCGCTGCACCTGCACGTCGTCGATGTTGCGGCGCGCGGCCGGGCCCAGTGTGGCCTGGTAGAAGACCACGTCGGACAGCGTCTTGTCGTCGATCTCGGGCGCGCGGCCGTCGGCCGTGACCTTGCCGCCGTGGGGCGCCGCCAGGCAGTCCTTCTGCGCGGGCGTGCAGGCCTCGTCGGGGTGCTTGCTGGAGGTGATGCCCATGTCGCCGAGGAAGGCGTTGGCGGTCTGGTGCGCCAGCGAGCCGACGTTGGCCTTCCAGCCGAAGCGGCCGATGCGCGTGGCGCCGGCGAAGTCGTCCCACACGCGGTTGGCCTGGCCCTTGATGGGGCCGGGCCGCTCGGCCTGCTCAGCCGCGTTGCGCAGGATCTCGTCCTCGGGGATGGCCTCGATCAGGCCCACGCCCTGCAGCTGCGGCGCGATGCGCGGGCTGAACATCACGTTCCTGGCCATCGGCCCATAGGCCAGATCGGTGAAACGGTAGATCGGCTTTTGCAGCGTGTAGCGGCTGCCGTCGGCGAACCGGCCGGGCACCGCCTGGTGGCCGATCTGCACCTGGCCCTCGGGCTTGACGCCCTGGATGGCGGCGTTGTTGAGCTGGTCGCCATAGACCGGGTCGGGCACCACGCCGCCGTGATCGCCCACGCCGGGGATGGACAGGCGTATCAGCAGCGCCACCGCCTCGTCCTGGTCCTTGGGCGCCAGCCCCTTGCGGAAGTCGGGCGGCGCGCCGCGGCCGTCCTGCACATGGCAGCCGCCGCAGGAGCGCGCGATGAAGTGCGGGCCCAGGCCGTCGCGGGCGGTGGTGGAGGCAGGCGCCTCGACCCAGTTGCGCCGGAAGAACGAGTTGCCGATCGCGAAGCGCGTGCGCTCCTCGTCGCTCAGGTTGGCCAGCGGGAAAGAGAAGGCGTTGCGGCCGGTGGCGAAGACGGTCGTCTCGCCACCGACTTTTTCACCCAGCGGATCGGTCTCGGGGCCGGCCACCAGGGGCAGCACGGCCAGCAGGCCGAGGCTGGCCACCGCAGCGGCGGCCATGGTTTGACGTCGTATCGGCACAAAATTCACGGCCGCGCGAGGCGGCCGAGTCTCCAAGGGTCAGGGCTTGACGAGGGTGAGGCGGGTGATGCCGACGGCCGAGGCCGAGGCCACCAGGTCCTTGGACTGCTGCACCAGGCTGTCTATGGTCTTCTGGATCGCGATGCGGCCGGGGGCGTCCTTGCCGCCGACGATGGCGCGGTCGAAGGGCGCGGGGATGGCGTTGGCGTCGGCCACCGACTCGGCGATCTGCTTGCTGGTGCGCTCGGCCAGCGCGGCGTCCTTGGCGGCCACCAGGTCCTTCACCGACGCACCCTGCAGCAGGCTGCCGTCGCGCCGCTTGAAGCGGCCCAGCCAGGCGTTTTCTATGCCCAGCGCGTTGTTGACGATGTCGCGCGTAGTGTTGTCCGAGAAGCAGGAGTGCTCGTCCTCCTGGTCCTGCGTGTTCAGCGCCACCTCCATGCGCTCGCCCGCCAGCTCGCCGCGCGAGAGCGAGCCCAGGCCGACGATGATCTTGCGCACCGACTCCTGGCCGCCGCGCTCGAAGCTGGCGCGGTAGTTGCGCGCGTCGGGCGCCCAGGCGGTGGTGAGGCTGCGCAGGTCGTCGATCAGCAGCTCGGTGATGGTCAGCAGCGCCTGGCGCCGGCGGTCGGCGTTGGGGTTCTTGCCGTCCACGTAGTCCTCGAACGAGCGGTCGCCCGGGCCGGTCTCGCTGAGGTCCTGGCCCCACAGCAGGAACTCGATGGCGTGCCAGCCGGCCGAGATGTTCTCCTCGCCGCCGCGCTCGTTGAGCCGCGCGATGCTGGCCTTGGAGATCACCACCTTGCGGTCGTTGACGTAGCCGGCATTGGGCTTGCCCTTGACGTAGTCGATGTAGGACTCGTCCAGCGGCCAGGCGTTGATGCGGCCTTCGGGGCCCTTGTCGTTGTCGATCGGGCCGGCGTAGAAGCGGAAGGCTTCGGTCTGGCCGTACCACTCGCGGCCGGCGCGCCAGGACTTGCGGGCCGCATCCAGCGTCTGCGCGCTGGGCGCGGCGGTGAAGGCCTGGAGGGCCTTTTGCAGATCGAGCGCCCCGGCGAGCGCGTCGTCGTAGCTGGCAGAGACCACGGCGGCGTACTGGCGCGCGACGGCGGCGGCATCGACCGCAGCGGTTTGGCCGAAGCTCGGCGCCATGGCGAAGGGCGCCAGGGCCAGCACCGTGGCCCGCAGGCGACGTCGAATGTTCATCGGGGCAACTCCTTGCGAAATATCGGGATGTGGGAGGAAACTGCCCAGCATCTTAAGTGAGAATCATTCTTATTCTATGTCGCAGCCTCATCACGGAGAAGAACCCATGCCCACAGTCGCCGCTGCCCTGAACCCCTTGCCTGCGAGTGCCCCCGTGCGCCTTCCCACCTTGGCCCGCCTGGCCCTGGCCGCCACGCTGGCACTCGGCGGCGCAGCGGCCCAGGCCGCCACCGACCCGGCGGTCGAAGCCCAGCTCAAGCTGCTGACCGAGCGCCTGCAGCAGCTCGAAAAGCGCAACCAGGACCTGGAGCAAAAGGTCCAGGAGCTGAGCAAGGCGGCTCCCGCTCCAGCCCCTGCCGGCGCTGCGGCGCCCGCGGGCACCTGGGGCGCCGCGCCGGCCGAGCGGCTGGCCACGCTGGAGCGCCGCGTCAACAACCTCGCCCCCGCGCCGGAGGAGGACGAAGCGGGTGAAGGCGGCAGCGACGAGATGAAGGTCGAGGGCGGCCTGATCGCCGTCGGGCAGAACGTCAACTCGCGCGGCGCGGCCGACGGCCGGCGCGAGACCCGCTTCAACTACCGCGGCGACGTCGAGGTGACGCTGCCGCTGGGCTCGGTGGGCGACGCCAAGTCCTTCGCCTTCGGCAACCTGCGCTTCGGCCAGGGCGGCGGCCTGGCGCTGCGCCCCACCCACACGGCCACCGGCAACTCCGTGCCCTTCGAGGCCGGCGCCGGCTCCGACGAGACCTACGCCATCGTCGCCCAGGCCTACTACCAGCTCGACTTCCCGCTCGAAGGCGACCGCTTCAACGACCTGCCCGGCAACCGCTTCGAGGTGACGCTGGGCAAGATCGACATCTTCGGCTTCTTCGACCAGAACGCAGTGGCCGGCGACGAGGGCGCGCAGTTCCTCAACAACGTCTTCGTGCACAACGCGCTGCTCGACTCGGGCGGCGACATCGCGGCCGACGCCTACGGCTTCGCGCCCGGCCTGCGGCTGGCCTACATCAACGAAGGCGACAGCCTGGGCTGGGGCGCCTCGCTGGGCGTCTTCGCGGCCGGCGCCGGCGCCAACTTCGACGGCGGCCTGGGCCGGCCGCTGGTCATAGGCCAGATCGACCTGACCCCCAAGCAGATCAACGGCGAAGCGCGCGGCAGCTACCGCCTCTATGCCTGGACCAACGGCCAGACCACCGACCTGGACGGCAACCCCCAGCGCCACAGCGGCTACGGCCTCTCGGTCGACCAGAAGGTGGGCGCGGAGTGGAACCTGTTCGGCCGCTGGGGCCAGCGCACCTCGGGCGACGGCAATTTCGACCGCGCGCTCACGCTCGGCTTCGAACACGGCGGCCGCCTCTGGGGCCGCCGCAACGACGCGGTGGGCCTGGCAGCCGGCTGGGTCAAGACCAGCGGCATCTACCGCGACGCCACCGGCGGCCTGGCCAGCGGCGCCGAGCAGATCGCCGAGGCCTACTACCGCATGAAGCTCAACGACCACCTCGAGATCTCGCCGGACTTCCAGCTGATCCGCCGGCCGGGCGGCGAGGGCTCGGCGTCGAGCATCAAGTTGTTCGGGGTGAGGGCTTCGGTGGGGTTCTGACTTTTCTTCTGCGCTTTTTTTTC
>DATHWJ010000536.1:0-9516 GCA_035460745.1 Ideonella sp.
GCGACAAGCTGAAGTCGACCGCCGGTGCGGGCACGACAGTCATCGACTCGGCCGCCGAAGACAACGGCATGTCGCTGATGATCAGTGACCCCAAGGGCAATGAGTCGACCACGGTCAACGTCTCGGCCGAAGGCGACGGCAGCCGCATCACGCTGGTGCACGCCGTCAACAACAAGCAGCCGCAGCAGTAGGCCGATTCCGCTTTCGCTTCAGCGCCGCTTGGCGCGCGGGTGCGCGGCGTCGTACACCTTCGCGAGGTGTTGGAAGTCCAGCTTCGTGTAGACCTGGGTCGTGCTGATGTTGGCGTGGCCCAGCAGCTCCTGCACCGCGCGCAAGTCGCCGCTGGATTGCAGCAGATGGGAGGCGAAGCTGTGGCGCAGCATGTGGGGGTGAACGGCGGTGGGCAGGCCGGCATCCAGCGCGAGCGCTCTCAGCCGGCTGCGGATCTGGCTGTCGGTCAGGCGGGTGCCGCGCTGGCTGACGAACAGGGCGGGCTCGTCGGGGTTGGCGAGCGGGCCGCGCACCAGCAGCCAGGCTTCAAGCGCCTTCAGCGCCGGGCCACCGACCGGCACACTGCGGCGCTTGCGGCCCTTGCCGAGCACGTGGGCGGTGGCGTCGGGGGCGTCTATCCAGCCGGCGGCTTTGTCGCTGGCCCACATGTCCAGCCCGACCAGCTCGCTGACGCGCAGGCCGCAGCTGTAGAGCAGCTCGGTGATGGCGTGGTCGCGCGCCAGCAGCGTGGGGTTGCCGTGCTCGGGCTGGTGGGCGGCGAGTGCCACGGCCTGGTCGACCGCGAGCGCCTTGGGCAGCGGCTTGGGCGTCTTGGGGGCGCGCACGCCTTCGACCGGGTTTTGCTTCAGCCCGCCTTCATGGCCCCACCAGCGGTAGAAGCCGCGCCAGGCCGACAGGTGCAGCGCGAGGCTGCGGGGGCCCAGGCCCTGGCTGTGCAGCTTGGCAGCGAGGCGGCGGATGTGGTGCGGCTGCAGCGCATCCAGCGCGACCTGCTGGTCGGTGGCGGCGTGCGCCAGGCGCTGCAGCGCGTCGGTGTAGAGGGTGAGCGAGCGCTCGGCGAGGCGGCGGCCGACGCGCAGGTGGGCCAGGTAGCGCGGCATCGGCTCGGGCAGGGCCGAGCAGATGCCTGCTGGCGCAGCGCCGGTGGCCGGGGTCGGCAACACGGCGCTCATCTCACGGCGGGCTCGTTCAGTCGGCCAGCGGCATCGGCAGCAGCATCGGTGCCAGCGCGGCGCTGGCGATGTCGCTGACCTGCTCGAGGAACTCGGTGCCCATGTCGGCCTGGTAGCGCAGCGCGTCGGGCGAGCCCAGCAGCAGCATGCCGAAGCAGGCCTCGGCCGATTCGCCGCGGCGCAGCGGGATCATCGCCAGCGACTGCACCGGCGTGGGCTCGGAGAGCCAGGTCACGGCTTCGAAGCCGGCATTGAGGCCGCAGTAGGGCTGCGGCAGGCTGGCGGTGAAGGTCTTCACGTCGTCGCTCACGGCCTGCGCCCACGGCAGGTGCTCGTGGGCCGGCGCGATGCCCCAGACGCGCAGGGCGACCTGCGGGATCATGAACTCGTGCTTGAGCTCGTTGATCAGCACGTTGCCCAGCGTGGCCGCGTCGCGCGCCAGCATCACCGCGCAGGTCCAGCGGTGCATGCGGTCGGCCAGCACCACGTTGTCCTGGCCGGCGCGGATCATCTCCATGATCTTGCGCTCCAGGCCCTTGATGCGCTCGCGCAGCATGTCCATCTGCCGCTCCTGCAGCGAGACGGCGCGGGTGCCGTGCGGGCTGGCGAGCTGCACGGTGGCCAGCATCTGCGCGTGGCGCTCGAAGAAGCCGGGCGTGTTGGCCAGGTACTCGGCGATGTCGTCTTCGGTGATGCCTTGCACCCCCAGGGTCGTGTTCACAGTTCGATTTCTCCTTCAAACACGGTTTGTGCGGGGCCGCTCATCAGCACGGGGGCGTCGCCGCCCGGCCATTCGATGGTCAGGCGGCCTCCGCGGGTATGCACATCGACGCGCGCCTCGAGCAGGCCCTGGCGGATCCCCGCCACGACCGCGGCGCAGGCGCCGGTGCCGCAGGCCAGCGTCTCGCCGGCTCCGCGCTCGTAGACCCGCAGGCGGATCTCGCTGCGCGAGACCACCTGCATGAAACCGACGTTGACGCCGCGCGGGAAGCGTGCATCGGCCTGCACGCGCGGGGCCAGCGTGGCCACCGGCGCGTCGTCCACGTCGGCGGTGCACCACTGCGCGATGTCGATCACCGCATGCGGGTTGCCCATCGAGACCAGGCCCAGCTCGGCACGGGTCTCGCCCAGGGCCAGCGGCCAGAGCGTGAAGCCGCCGCGGCTCAGCGGCACCAGGCCGCTGGCGTCGAAGGGGATCTGCGCCAGCTCGAAGGCCGGCTTGTTCATGTCGACCGTGACGCGGCCGTCGGGCTGCAGGCGCAGCTCCAGCAGCGTGTTCATCGTCTGCACCCGCAGCGTGGTCTTGTCCGACAGGCCCTTGTCGTGCACATAGCGCACGAAGCAGCGCGCACCATTGCCGCACTGCTCCACCTCGTCGCCGCTGCCACCGTTGAAGATGCGGTAGACAAAATCCACGCCCGGCTGCTCGCTGCGCTCGACCACCAGGATCTGGTCCGCGCCCACCCCCAACCGCCGGTCGCCGAGCCGGCGCATCGCGCAGGCGTCCAGCGTCAGGGGCACCTGCGTGGCGTCCAGCACGACGAAGTCGTTGCCGGCGCCTTGCATCTTGGTAAAGCGGAGCTTCATGGGCGGGATTATCGTCGTCTCAAGCCCCGCCAAGCGCCGCGGTGCCCCCAATCCAAGCAACCGCCGCGGACCCGGCTCCGCCGGTCCGCCAGCGGGCCTTGCAGGCCGCGCCGGGCCAGTGGCCCGGCCCTTCGCCAGGCACAAAAGATTCACTGGATCTTTTGTGTCCGGGCTCAGCCCCCTGGGGGGGCGCGATCTGTGATCGCGTAGGGGGGTCATGTGTACAGCTTGGGCTCACCGGGAGGGCGGGTCTTGAAGCGGCGGTGCACCCACAGGTACTGCGCCGGGTTGCGCAGCACCTCGCTCTCTATCCAGGCGTTGATGTGGCGGGTGTCCACCAGGGCGTCGCCGGTGGGGTAGTCCGTCCACGGCGGCAGGAAGCGCACGCGGTAGCCCTGGCCGCCGGGCAGCATCTCGGCCACCACCGGCTGCACCGTCATCTTCAGGCTGGCGGCCATGCGGGCCGGCGCCAGCAGCGTGGCCGCGGGCACGCCGAAGAACGGCACGAAGGCCGCCTCACGCAGGCCGAAGTCCATGTCCGGCAGGTTGAAGAAGACCGCGCCGCGCTTGATCGCCCGCACCAGCGGCAGCGCGGTGTCCTGCCGCTGGAACACCTCGCCGCCCTTGTGGCGCAGGCGCCCGTGGCGCATCGCAACGTCGAAGATGCGGTTGCTCTGGCGCTGGTAGATCGAGCCGACCCAGCGCTTCTGGAAGAGCTGCGAGGCCGCACCGGCCACGTCCAACGCGACGAAATGCGGCACCAGCCACATCACCGCGCCCTCGTGGCGCTCGGCAAAGCCCACGTCGCCCTCGATGTGGATCAGCCGCTTCAGCCGCTCGGGCGAGGCATACCACAGCAGCCCGCGCTCCAGCAGGCTGCGGCCCAGCCAGCCGAAGTGCTCGCGCACCAGCGCCTCGCGCTCGGCCGAAGCAAGCTGCGGCATGCACAGCGTGAGGTTGCGCCGGGCGATGCGGCGGCGCGAGCCCCCGAGCCGGTACAGCAGCCAGCCGAGGCCGCGCCCGAGCGCCGCTTGCAGGCCCAGCGGCAGCCAGTGCAGCGCCCACAAGGCGGCCAGCAGCAGGTGGGTTGCGCCGTCGGCCAGGCGGCGGGTCAGGTAGTGGCTCATTCGGCCGGCTGCCCCGGCTGGGGCTGGCGCGGTCGCTTGTAGCGGTGGTAGCCCCACAGGTACTGCGCGGGCGCCGCCGCGATCACCCGCTCCAGCGCGCGGTTGATCACCGCCGCCGCGGCCACCTGCGCGGCCTCTTGCGCTTCGCCGCCGGCCTTGCCCGCTTCTTCGGCGGGCGGCAGCGCCTCGCCCCACTGCTCCACATGCATCACGAACCCTTCGCCTCGCGGCAGACGCTCACACCACAACATCACCGGCGTTGCACCCGTCTGCTGGACCAGCTTCGCGGCGAGGGTCATGGTATAGGCTGGCTGGCCGAAGAGCGGCGCCCAGACGCCCTGGCCATGCGGCGGCACCTGGTCGGGCAGCAGGCCCACCATCTCGCCGCGCCGCAGCGCGCGCAGCATCTGGCGCACGCCCGCCAGCGAAGCCGGCGCCGTGGCCATGCCAGGCCGCGCACGCGACTGCTCCTCGAACTCGCGCAGCCAGGCCTTGCGGGCCGGGCGATAGAGCACCGTGAGCGGCTGCCGGGCGCCGAAGCGCTCGACGATGGCCCGCGCCGCGACCTCGAAGCTGCCCAGGTGCGGCGTGAACATCAGCGTACCGCGGCCCGCCTCGATCGCGCGCTCCAGCACCTCGGCGCCCTCCCAGCGCACCAGCGGCCCGAGTTCCCGGCCCGCCGGCATCAGCCACAGCCACGGCACCTCGGCCACCATGCGGCCGGCCTCGGCAATGGCCTGGCGCTGCTGCGCGGCGGGCACACCCGCGAGCTCGGCGTTGGCACGCACGCGGCGCCGGTAGCTGGCCGAAAACAGCCAGGTCAGCCAGCCGAGCAGCGCACCGAGGCGGTGCAGGTAACGCAACGGCCAGCCGGAAAACCACCGCATTAAGCGGGGCATCAGAAATTCCATGGTCTTTATAATGCGGCCATCGCCGAGTTAACAGGACAACTTGCGGGGCGATGCGGCCACCGGTCTACCGGGCGTCCGCCGGGCTGAAAGGCTCAATAAATGCCGCTAAAGCGTTCGCCGCTCTATTCAGGTTGCTGAGCCGGACGACGCCTCCGATCATCAGCAACCGAAAGTGAACTCACAGTGGCGAACGATTATCTCTTCACCTCGGAATCCGTCTCCGAAGGTCACCCCGACAAGGTCGCCGACCAAGTCTCCGATGCCATCCTCGACGCGATCTTCGCGCAGGACCCCCGCTCGCGCGTCGCTGCCGAGACCCTCTGCAACACCGGCCTGGTGGTGCTGGCTGGCGAGATCACCACCAACGCCCACGTCGACTACATCCAGGTCGCGCGCGACACCATCAAACGCATCGGCTACGACAACACCGACTACGGCATCGACTACAAGGGCTGCGCGGTGATGGTCTGCTACGACAAGCAGTCCAACGACATCGCCCAGGGCGTGGACCACGCGTCCGACGACCACCTGAACATCGGCGCCGGCGACCAGGGCCTGATGTTCGGCTACGCCTGCGACGAGACGCCCGAGCTGATGCCCGCGCCGATCTACTACGCGCACCGCCTGGTCGAGCGCCAGGCCCAGCTGCGCAAGGACGGCCGCCTGCCCTTCCTGCGGCCGGACGCCAAGAGCCAGGTCACGATGCGCTATGTCGACGGCAAGCCGCACTCGATAGACACCGTGGTGCTCTCGACCCAGCACGACCCGGACCAGAGCGAGACCGCGCACAAGATGAAGGCTTCGTTCAATGAAGCCATCATCGAGGAGATCATCAAGCCGGTGCTGCCCAAGGAGTGGCTGCAGGACACCAAGTACCTGATCAACCCGACCGGCCGCTTCGTCATCGGCGGCCCGCAAGGCGATTGCGGCCTGACCGGCCGCAAGATCATCGTCGACACCTACGGCGGCGCCTGCCCGCACGGCGGCGGCGCCTTCTCCGGCAAGGACCCCTCCAAGGTCGACCGCTCGGCCGCCTACGCCGCCCGCTACGTGGCCAAGAACATCGTCGCCGCCGGCCTGGCCCGCCAGTGCCAGATCCAGGTCGCCTACGCGATCGGCGTGGCCCGCCCGATGAACGTCACGATCTACACCGAAGGCACCGGCGTGGTCTCCGACGAGAAGCTCGCCGAGCTGGTCAACGAGCTCTTCGACCTGCGCCCCAAGGGCATCATCCAGATGCTGGACCTGCTGCGCCCGATCTACGGCAAGACGGCGGCCTACGGCCACTTCGGCCGCGAGGAGCCGGAGTTCACCTGGGAGCGCACCGACAAAGTGGCCGCGCTGCGGGCAGCGGCCGGGCTGTAAGGCCCAGCCACGTCAGGATCCTGGCGGGCTTGGCATCGCGCCCATGGCCCGCCAGGCCTGCCTCGCCATCGCCACCGCGCTGTCGCCCTGGTTCGCCGTACCATCCGCTTCAATGAGCGTCGGCTGGAGCAACCGGCGGGCCGACTCCAATTCGCCGTGCCTGGCATGCAGAGCGCGCGTCAGAACACCGACATGCCCAGCACGCGGGCAGCCTTGACCAAGCGGGCGTCGTAGCACCCAAAGACCGTATCCCCGGGCAACTCGCGGTGCAGAGTCTGCGCGGCGGCGAGTTGCACGGCATCGTAGGCCCGCAGCGCGAAGCTGTCGGCATAGTCGCCCGCCAATGCGACCAGGTCCTGCGTGAGTTCCAGCGTCAGGTAGTCCGGCCAGTCGGCTTCGAACGATTGGCGCGCCAGCGACAGGGCGGGCGCGTCTTGGGGCATCTCGCGCGCCCGCCGGGCCATGGCCGAAATCGCCTCGACCCAGGCAATGCGACAGACCGCTACCACCTCGCTCGCCAGGACAGCGGCCATCAGCCTGTCCGAATCCGCTTCGCGCACATACAGCTTGACCAGTGCCGACGTGTCGCAAAAGAGGATCACCCACGCTCCTCCAGTACCAGGGCGCTGAGCGGCCTATCGGTAGAGCTCAAATCGACGACGGGCCGCAACGACGGCTTGCCCCCACGCCAACTCGCGCCACCTCTGCCCAGCAGCCCGGCAAGGCCGGAGGCGTCCGGCGGCAAGACGCTCACGAGCCGCGCCACGGGCTTGTTGTGCGAGGTGATCTCTATCACCTCGCCCGCACGAACCTGCGCAAGATAGCGCGACAGCCCCGCCTTCAGCTCGTGAACGGCCACCGTCGTAAATGCACCCATGGGAGAGTCCGGCTCAGTCAAAATATGGCCATATTCTAGGTTGAAATGAGCGAAATTGGGTCCGTTTTGATCCCGCCTCCGTCAGTCAATGCCGCGGGCCGAAGCAGGCTGCTACTCCACGCCCAGCCACCAGGTCAGGAAGCGCTGCACCGGCACCAGCCACAGGCTGTCGTCGGCCGGGTACTCGTGGCCGACACCGGGCAGCAGCGTAATCCAGCTCGGCACGCCCTCGGCCAGCAGCGCCTCGTTGGCCTGGCGGGACTGCTCCACCGGCACCACCACGTCCGCGGTGCCGTGGATGAACAAGGCCGGTGGCGAGGTCGCCGACACGTACTCCAGCGGCGAGGCCTGTTTGCGCGCCGGCACCGCCCAGGTGCCCAGCAAGCCCTGGGCGCAACCGATCAGCACGACGCCGCTCACCCCCTTGGGCATGGGTTTGACCAGGCTCCAGGGGCCGGCGTAGGAAATCACCGCCTGGACCTTGCTGGACAAACCGGTGCCGGGCTCCAGCCGCTCGGTGGTGGCCAGCCAGCCGGCCAGGTGCCCACCGGCCGACATGCCCATCGCGGCGATCTTGCCAGGGTTCACGCCCAATACCTCCGCATTGCGGCGCAGGTACCAGACGGCCTCGGAGACGTCTTCCGATTGCGCCGGCCACTGGTTCTTGTTGCCCGAGACCAGCCGGTAGTTGATCGCCATCACCGTGAAGCCGCGCTCGGCGAACAGCGGCGCGTAGTCCAGGTACTCCTCCTTGCTGCCCCAGGCCCAGCAGCCGCCGTGGATCATCACGATCGCCGGCCGAGCCGGGCCCAGCGGCGAGCTGAGCGGCTGGTACAAGTCCATCAGCTGGCCCGACGAGCTGTAGACCAGGTCGCGCTGGACGCTGAACTCCACCGCCCGCGCCGGCCCTGCTGCGAGCAGCCACGCCACCATGCCCGCCAACAGCAGGCCGCACCACGCCCTGAACCGCATCAGCCACTCCTCACACGACATCCGGCAAGCCGCCGGCGCCGCAGGTTAGCAAGAATCAGCCCTAGGCGGCCCGCACGGGAGCCGTCAATAAATCTCCGGGACCACGATCTCCGCCGGCACCGGCTGGCGCAGGTAGTCGTCGTTGCGCTGGCGCGACGGCAGTGCGATCGGTGCGTGCTCGACCTCGTGGTACGGCACCTGGCTCAGCAGGTGGTGGATGCAGTTGAGCCGGGCGCGCTTCTTGTCCACCGCCTGCACCACCCACCACGGCGCCTCGGGGATGTGGGTGCGTGCCAGCATCACCTCCTTGGCGACGGTGTAGGCCTCCCAGCGGCGGCGGCTCTCCAGGTCCATGGGGCTCAGCTTCCACTGCTTCAGCGGGTCGTTGATGCGACCCTGGAAGCGCAGGCTTTGTTCGTCGTCGGTGATCGAGAACCAGTACTTCAGCAGCGTGATGCCGCTGCGCACCAGCATCTTCTCGAACTCCGGCACCGAGCGGAAGAACTCCTCGTACTCGTCGTCGCTGCAAAAGCCCATCACGCGCTCGACGCCGGCGCGGTTGTACCAGCTGCGGTCGAACAGCACGATCTCGCCGGCCGCCGGCAGGTGGGCGGCGTAGCGCTGGAAGTACCACTGGGTGCGCTCGCGGTCGTTGGGCGCGGGCAGCGCGGCGACACGGCAGACGCGCGGGTTCAGGCGCTGGGTGATGCGCTTGATCGCGCCGCCCTTGCCCGCCGCGTCGCGGCCCTCGAACAGCACCACGATGCGGGCTCGGCTGTGCTGCACCCAGTCCTGCAGCTTGACCAGCTCGCCCTGCAGGCGGAAGAGGTCGCGGAAGTACTGGTTGCGCTGGCTGCGTGCCTCGGACGTGCGGGCGCGCTCGCCGTCCTCCAGCCGATCGTCGAGCTCCATCTCGAGCTCTTCGTCGAAGCTGTCGAGCAGGTCGTCCTGCAGGCGGCGCACCATCGCCTCGTCGAGCGTGTGCGGGGTCTTGTCATCGAGGATCATGGCGGCGGCAGCGTTGGGGCAAAGCCGACACACTGGCAAGACACCGTGACAGGATGATGACAAGCCGCCCCGGCCGCCGGAACGCAGCGGCCGGGCGAATGCGTGTCAGCTCACTCGGCCTTCTTCGGGCGGCCCGGCTTGAGCAGCGGCAGGCTCTCCAGCATCGCGCCGAGTTGCGCGTCGTCCAGCGCGGCCAGGGCCCGCAGGCCAGCACGCAGCAGCTCGCTCTTCTTGGCCGGCCGGCGGAAGCCGAGGGCGCGCTTCTTGAGGGCGTCGATCAGGTCGAAATCGACCTGCGGCATCGTGAAGCTGTCGCGCACCAGCTTGACGCGCAGCTTCGCCGCCTTGTCGGCACTGCCCTGCGGCTGGCCGGCCTTGGCGCGCTTGACGGCCGCCTTGGCACCCTTGTCGGTCTTGTCCGCCGGCTTGCCGGCACGCGGCAGCGCCTTCTTCGCGGCGGGCTTGGCCGAGGCCTTCCTGGCGAC
>DATHWJ010000537.1:0-2309 GCA_035460745.1 Ideonella sp.
GTCAACGTGGTCGAGGAGCTGGTGTCGATGATCCAGACCCAGCGCGCCTACGAGCTCAACTCCAAGGCGATCCAGACTTCCGACCAGATGCTGCAGCGCCTGACGCAGCTGTGACGAGGCCCCGCTGCACCATGAGCCACACCGTTCCCCCTCGGGCCGCACGCGGCGCGCTGCTCGCCGGCCTGCCGGTGGCGCTCGCCCTCGCCGGCTGCCAGACCTTCGGCCCGAAGGTCGACGTGATCGATACCCAGCCGGTGCGCCCGGTGGTCGCCCCGGCGCCGGCCGTGAACAACGGCGCGATCTTCCAGCCGACGGCCTACCGGCCGCTGTTCGAGGACCACCGCGCACGCCTGGTCGGCGACACCATCACGGTGCAGATCGTGGAGAAGGTCGCGGCCAGCCAGAGCTCCACCAGCAGCGTCGACAAGTCCGGCAACCTGGACGGCAGCATCACCGCCATGCCGTTCTTCGCGCCCAACTCCTGGAAGCGCGCCTCCGCCAGCGGCTCGAGCACCAACAGCTTCGAGGGCAAGGGCACCACGGAAAGTGCCAACACCTTCACGGGCACCATCACCGCCACCGTGCTGGAAGTGCTGCCCAACGGCCACCTGGTCGTCTCCGGCGAGAAGCAGATCGGGGTCAACGAGCACGTCGGCGTGCTGAAGTTCTCGGGCCAGATCGACCCGCGCGCCATCCAGCCCGGCAACGTCGTGGCGTCCTCGCAGATCGCCAACGTGCGCATCGAGCAGCGCGGACGCGGCGCGCAGGCCGAAGCGCAGGCAATAGGCTGGCTTGCACGCTTCTTTTTGAGCGTTATGCCGATCTAAAGTTTTCCAACAATGGTGGCAGCCCCCAGGGACCTGCCACCGCCATGCACCCCCAAGACGCACCGCGCACTCCGCGTTCCCTCGATCTTCCCGACGCGCTGCTGCGCGCCGTCATCGGCCTGGCCTTCGTGCTGGCCAGCGCGGCGGCCTGGTGGCCCGAGACCGCCGAGGCGGCCCGCCTCAAGGAGATCGCCGCCGTGCAGGGCGTGCGCACCAACCAGCTGGTCGGCTACGGCCTGGTCGTGGGCCTCGACGGCACCGGCGACCAGACCACCCAGACCCCGTTCACGACCCAGAGCCTGAACGCCATGCTGCAGCAGCTCGGCGTGACGGTGCCGGCCGGCACCAGCGTGCAGCTGCGCAACGTCGCCGCGGTGCTCGTCACGGCGACCCTGCCGCCCTTCGCGCAGCCCGGCCAGGCGATCGACGTCAACGTGTCCTCGCTCGGCAACGCCAAGAGCCTGCGCGGCGGCACGCTGATCGCCACTCCGCTGAAGGGCGCCGACGGCGAGATCTACGGCCTGGCGCAGGGCAACCTGATCGTCGGCGGCGCCGGCGCCGCGGCCGGCGGCTCCAAGGTGCAGGTCAACTCGCTCAACGCCGGCCGCATCCCGGCCGGCGCCACGGTCGAGCGCGGCGTCGCCACGCCGCTGGCGCAGGGCGACACGCTGCAGCTCGACCTCAACAGCGCCGACTACTCGACCGCGCGCGATGTCGCGCGCAGCATCAACGCCAAGATGGGCCCGGAGCGGGCCGCCGCGGTCGACGGCCGCACGGTGCGCGTGCGCATGCCGGCCGACCCCAACGCCCGTGTCGCCTTCCTGGCCGACATTGAGAACCTCGAGATCGCGCAGGCCGCGCCGGCCGCCAAGGTGGTGATCAACGCGCGCACCGGCTCGGTGGTGGTCAACCAGGCCGTCACGCTGGGCGACTGCGCCGTCGCGCACGGCGCGCTGTCGGTCACCATCTCGTCGACGCCGGTGATCAGCCAGCCCGGGCCGCTGTCGGGCGGCCAGACGGTGGTCACCGAGCGCGCCGACATCGCCATCAACCAGCAGCCCGGCTCGCTGATCCAGCTGCCGGCGGGCACCAAGCTGACCGACGTGGTCAAGGCGCTCAACTCGCTCGGCGCCACGCCCCAGGAGCTGCTGGCCATCCTGCAGGCGATCAAGGCCGCCGGCGCCCTGAACGCCGAGCTCGAGGTGATCTGATGCTGCCCGGCAGCCCCACGGTCGGCCTCGACGCGAACGCGCTGCGCGCGCTGCAGGCCAGCGCCGGCTCGAACCCGAAGGCGGCGATCGCCGAGACCGCGAAGCAGTTCGAGTCGCTGTTCATGCAGGAGCTGCTGAAGAGCATGCGCTCGGCCACGCTCGCCAGCGGCATGATGGAGAACTCGGGCACCCAGATGGGCACCGAGCTGCTCGACACGCAGCTCGCGCAGAAGCTGACCGGGCGCGCCGGCGGCCTCGGCGAGCTGATCGC
>DATHWJ010000538.1:0-7785 GCA_035460745.1 Ideonella sp.
CGCAGCCATCGAGGCCTTCAACACTGGCAGCCCGGTGCTCAAGCGCGGCATCGCGCTGGCGCCGCTGAAGTTCGGCATCTCGTTCAACGTCAAGCACTTCAACCAGGCCGGCGCGCTGGTGCACGTCTACAACGACGGCTCCATCCTGGTGAACCACGGCGGCACCGAGATGGGCCAGGGGCTGAACACGAAGGTGGCCCAGGTGGTGGCGCACGAGCTGGGCGTGAGCTTCGAGAGCGTGCGGGTGACGGCCACCGACACGCAGAAGGTGGCCAACACCTCCGCCACCGCCGCCTCCACCGGCGCCGACCTGAACGGCAAGGCCGCGCAGGACGCCGCGCGCCAGATCAAGGAGCGCCTGGCCGCCTGCATGGCCGGCCACCACGGCGGCATGCCCGAGGCGGTGCGCTTCGCCAACGACAAGGTCGAGGTCAACGGCCGCAGCCTGCCCTTCAGCGCGGTGGTGGCCCAGGCCTACCTGGACCGCGTCCAGCTCTGGTCCGACGGCTTCTACGCCACGCCCGGCCTGAGCTGGGACAAGGACAGGATGTTCGGCCGGCCCTTCTACTACTTTGCCTACGGCGCCGCCGTCAGCGAGGTGATCGTCGATACGCTGACCGGCGAGTGGAAGCTGCTGCGCGCCGACATCCTGCACGACGCCGGCAAGTCGCTCAACCCGGCGGTGGACATCGGCCAGGTCGAGGGCGCCTTCATCCAGGGCATGGGCTGGCTGACCACCGAAGAGCTGGTCTGGCACCCCACCAGCGGCAAGCTGACCACCCACGCGCCCAGCACCTACAAGATCCCGACCGCCAACGACTGCCCGCCGGTGTTCAACGTGCGGCTGTTCGAGGGCCAGAACTTCGAGGACTCCATCCACCGCAGCAAGGCCGTGGGCGAGCCGCCGCTGCTGCTGCCGTTCTCGGTGTTTTTTGCGATCCGCGACGCGGTCTCGGCGGTGGCTGGCCATCGCGTGGACCCGCCGCTGCGCGCGCCGGCCACCAGCGAGGCGATCCTGAACGCGATCACCGCGGTGCAAGCCGCCGCTTGACGCGGCCGTGCGGAATAGTCCCTGGCCGAGTATCCCAATGGGCTGCTCTGACTTGGCGAGATACTCGGCTGTGGTCCGCCCCGCGAGAAAATGCTATACTCGAAAGTCTTTACCCCACCTGGGTAGCTTACCCAACGTCAACCAAACATGGCAACCTCTTCCAAAGCCAAGAAGCGCACCGTGCGTCTGGCGTCCGGCCGCAAGCGCGCGCGCCAGGACGTCCGTCTGAACGCCGCCAATTCTTCGCTGCGCTCCAAGTTCCGTACCTCGATCAAGAACGTGCTGAAGGCCGTTCAATCGGGCGACAAGACCAAGGCCACCGATCTGTTCAAGACAGCCCAGAGCGTGATCGACTCGATCGCCGACAAGGGCCTGTTCCACAAGAACAAGGCCGCTCGCCACAAGAGCCGCCTGTCGGCCAAGGTCAAGGCGCTGGCCGCTTGAAGCTTCCCCCCAGGTGGATCAAAAAAGGCTCGCAGTGCGAGCCTTTTTTGTTGCTTGGCGCCCGGTAAAGGGTCAGGTCTTCGGCGTCGGGTCGGGCAGCAGGCAGGCTTCGCTGACCTGCAAGCCATTGTCGCGGGCGAAGCTCATCACGAAGTCCCAGGCCATGGGCTCTATGCCCTTCAGCGCCTCGTTGACGATCACGCATTTGACGCCGCCGATGGTGCGCGGCACGCAGTAGGGCGAGTAGCCAATGAAGGCGCCTATGCCGCCCTGGGTGCCCCCGGGGCGAAAGCACGACATCGCGCCCGCCAGCCGCTCGGCCCAGTCGCTGGGCCGGAAGGTGCGGCCGTCCTGGGTGAGACCCTGGATGAAGATTTCACGGGGCTTGGGTGGCGTCATGGAGGGCTGGAGGTACACATCAGCCCCCTTATTGTGCCTTGCTCTTGTTGCGGCGCAGCATTCGAACAGCGGGCCGTTGGGCCCCCAACACGGGCTTTACAGGCTGTCATGGCCCCCGCCTTAGAATCGTGCAGGGCTGGCGCTCCGCCCGTGACTCCCAAGGTCACGGATGCTGTGGAGCCGGCCCGTTTCATTTGTCTTGCGGCAAGCGCTCGCCGCCCCACCACCCGGAGTTCCCTCGATGACCGCCTCGATGCCCCACGTGATGAACACCTACGGCCGCCTGCCTTTTGCGCTGTCGCATGGCCAGGGCTGCCGAGTCTGGGACACCGGCGGCAAGGCCTACCTCGACGGCCTGGGCGGCATCGCCGTCAACACCCTGGGCCACAACCACCCGCGCCTGGTGCCGGCGCTGCAGGAGCAGATCGCCAAGCTGATCCACTGCTCCAACTACTACGAAAACCCGCTGCAGGAGCAGCTCGCCACCCTGCTGTGCGAGCTCTCAGGCCTGAGCTCGGCGTTTTTCTGCTCGACCGGGCTGGAGGCCAATGAGGGCGCCATCAAGATCGCGCGCAAGTACGGCCATGACAAGGGCATAGAGCGGCCCGAGATCATCGTCTACGAAAAGGCCTTCCACGGCCGCTCGATCGCCACCCTCTCGGCCACCGGCAACACCAAGGTCCAGCAGGGCTTCGGCCCGCTGGTCGAGGGCTTCGTGCGCGTGCCGCTGAACGACATCGCCGCGGTGCGCGAGGTCGCGGCCAGCAACCCCAACGTGGTCGCCGTGTTCCTCGAGACCATCCAGGGCGAAGGCGGCATCAACCCCAGCCGCTGGGACTACCTGCGCGAGCTGCGCCAGCTCTGCGACGGCCAGGACTGGCTGCTGATGCTCGACGAGGTGCAATGCGGCCTGGGCCGCACCGGCAAGTGGTTTGCCCACCAGTGGGCCGGCATCGTGCCGGATGTGATGCCGCTGGCCAAGGGCCTGGGCTCGGGCGTGCCGGTCGGCGCCATCGTCGTCGGCGACAAGGCCAAGGACGTCTTCGGCCCCGGCAACCACGGCACCACCTTCGGCGGCAACCCGCTCGCGATGCGCGCCGGCATAGCGACGCTGCAGATCATGATCGACGACGGCCTGCTGGAGAACGCGGCCACCGTGGGTGGAGCCCTGCGCGAGGCGCTGCAGAGCGAGCTCGGCGGCCTTGCCGGCTTCAAGGAGATCCGCGGCCAGGGCCTGATGCTGGGTATCGAGCTCGACCGCCCTTGCGGCGTGCTGCTGGGCCGCGCGGCCGAGGCCGGCCTGCTGCTGAGCGTCACGGCCGACAGCGTGATCCGCCTGGTGCCGCCGCTGATCATCACGATGGCCGAGGCGCAGGAGATCGTGGCCATCCTGGTGCCGCTGGTGAAGGCCTTCCTGGCCGAATCCGCGCCATGAAACCCGGGTACAGCCTGATGAAGCACTACCTGCAGTTCAAGGATCTCCGGGCCGAGGAATATGCCTATGTCTTCGAGCGCGCGCGCGTCATCAAGCAGCGCTTCAAGAACTACGAGAAGTACCAGCCGCTGACCGACCGCACGCTGGCGATGATCTTCGAGAAGGCCTCGACCCGCACCCGCGTCAGCTTCGAGGCCGGCATGTACCAGATGGGCGGCTCCGTCGTTCACCTCACCACCGGCGACAGCCAGCTCGGCCGCGCCGAGCCCATCGAGGACTCGGCCCGCGTGATCAGCCGCATGGTCGACATCGTGATGATCCGCACCTTCGAGCAGACCAAGATCGAGCGCTTCGCCGCGCACTCGCGGGTGCCGGTCATCAACGGCCTGACCAACGAGTTCCACCCCTGCCAGATCCTGGCAGACCTCTTCACCTACCTGGAGCACCGCGCCCCCATCAACGCGCGCGGCTTCGACATGGACAGCCTGAAGGGCAAGGTCGTGGCCTGGGTGGGCGACGGCAACAACATGGCCAACACCTGGCTGCAGGCGGCCGAGATCCTGGGCTTCACGGTGCACGTCAGCACCCCCAGCGGCTACGGCGTCGACCCGGTCGTCGCCGGCATCCGCAGCAACGATTGCTACAAGGTCTTCGACCACCCGCAGGAGGCCTGCCGCGGCGCCCACCTGGTCACCACCGACGTCTGGACCAGCATGGGCTACGAGGCCGAAAACGCGGTGCGGCTGGAGGCCTTTGCCGACTGGTGCGTGGACACCCCGATGATGGCCGCCGCGCAGCCCGACGCCTTGTTCATGCACTGCCTGCCGGCGCACCGCGGCGAGGAGGTCAGCGCCGACGTGATCGACGGGCCGCAGTCGGTCGTCTGGGACGAGGCCGAGAACCGCATGCATGAGCAGAAGGCGTTGATGGAATACCTGCTGCTGGGCCGCATCGGCTGATGGCTGCACGATGAAACTCGCCGTCATCACCGACCTCCACGCCAACCGCGAAGCGGTGCAGGCGGTGCTCGACCATGCCGATGCGCACGGCGCCGGCGGCTACGCCTTTCTCGGCGACTACGTGGGCTACGGCGCCGACCCCGGCTGGGTCATAGACACCGTGAAGCGCTATGTCGAGCAGGGCGCGATCGCCGTCGGCGGCAACCACGACGCCGGCGTGGCCGAGGGGGCGGCGCCCGGCATGCGGCCGGAGGCGCGCCAGGTCATCGAGTGGACGCGCGGGCAGCTCGGCCCGGCGCAGATCGACTTTCTCACCGGCCTGCCGCTCTCGCGCACGCTGGGCGACATGCTCTTCGTGCACGCCAACGCCTACGCCCCGGCCGAGTGGGAGTACATCGAGAGCCGCGCCGAGGCCGTGCGCAGCCTGCACGCCACGCGCTGCCACTACACCTTCTGCGGCCACATGCACGAGCCCAAGCTGTTCCACCTCTCGGGCACCGGCAAGGCGGGCGACTTCGTGCCCACCGCCGGCGTGGCCATCCCGATGCCGCCGCTGCGCCAGTGGCTGGTGGTGCCCGGCTCGGCCGGCCAGCCGCGCGACGGCAACCCCGCCGCCTGCTACGCCATCTTCGACACCACCGAGCAGGCGCTGACCTTCCACCGCGTGCCCTACGACCACGAAGCGGCCGGCGACAAGATACGCCGGGCCGGCCTGCCGGCGCGGCTGGCCGAGCGGCTCGCGCATGGCCAGTAGCGCCAAGGCGCCGCTGCAGGTGGACAGCAGCGCCAGCTTCAGCCGCGGCTGGGCCGGCGGCCACACCGCCGACAGCGCCCCGCAGGTGCTCACCGCCGGCCAGATCATCGACGGCTTCCGCCTCGAGGAGCGCCTGCACCAGGGCGGCATGGCCACGCTGTGGCGCGTCAGCCGCGTCGACGAAGACTCCGGCCTGCCGGTGGCGCAGCACGGCGACCTGCCGCTGATCATGAAGGTGCCGCGCATCAAGGGCGGCGAGGACCCGGCCTCCATCGTCGGCTTCGAGGTCGAGCGCATGATCGTGCCCATGCTCACCGGCCCGCACGTGCCCAAGTACGTCGCCAAGGGCGATTTCACGCGCCAGCCCTACATCGTGATGGAGCACATCCTCGGGCCCACGCTGCGCCCCCGGCTGGACCAGGCGCCGCTGGCGCTCGACGAGGTGGTGGAGATAGGCTCCCGCGTGGCCGCCGCGCTGCACGACCTGCACCGCCAGCACGTGGTGCACCTGGACGTCAAGCCGAGCAACATCCTGAGCCGCCCCGACGGCACCGCGGTGCTGATCGACTACGGCCTCTCGCGCCACGACCACCTGCCCGACCTGCTGGACGAAGAATTCACGCTGCCCATGGGCACCGGGCCCTACATGTCGCCCGAGCAGATCCAGTTCGTGCGCAACGACCCGCGCAGCGACCTCTTTGCGCTCGGCGTGATGCTCTACCACTTCACCACCGGCGAGCGGCCCTTCGGCGCGCCCGAGACGGTGCGCGGCCTGCGCAAGCGCCTCTACCTCGACCCCGTGCCGCCGCGCGCGCTGCGCGCCGACTGCCCGCCCTGGCTGCAGGAGCTGATCCTGCACTGCCTGGAAGTGCGGCCCGAGCACCGCTACCAGAGCGCCGCGCAGATCGCCCTCGACCTGCAGGACCCCGGCCAGATCCCGCTCACCAAGCGCGCCGAGAAGCTGCAGCGCAGCAGCCATTACGCGCGCCTGAAGCGCTGGTTCTTCGCGCTCGGCTCCGAGCCCGACCTGAAGCAGCCCGTCAGCGCCGCCGAGATGGTGCAGCGCAGCCCCATCATCCTGGCCGCGGTCGACGTCGAGAACGCCGGCGACGAGCTGCTGGAGCAACTGCGCGAGACCGTGCGCCGCTTGGTCTCCACCCAGGCCGGCGCGCGGCTGGCCTGCGTCGGCGTGATGAAGACCAACCGCATCGGCATGGACGAGCTGGTCGACGAAGCCGGCCAGAGCCTGCACGTCAAGCAACTGGTCGGCCTCAAGCACTGGGCCCGGCCTATCAGCAAGATGCTGGACCTGACCGAAGGCCGACTCACCTTCCACGTGCTGGAGGCGCCCGACGCCGGCGACGCCATCGTCGAATTCGCCCGCCGCAACGGCGTGGACCACATCGTGATGGGCACGCGCGGCACCTCGGGGCTGCGGCGCTTTCTCGGCAGCGTCTCGTCGCAGGTGGCCGCCGAGTGCAACTGCACCGTCACCATCGTGCGCGCGGCGATCAACACGGACGACGCCGAGCCATGAGCGGCGTACGTACCAGCGAGAGCCCCTGCACCGCCTGCGGTGCCTGCTGTGCGGGCTACCGCGTCGATTTCGCGCGCGAAGAGCTGAGCAGCGAAGGCGGCGTCGTGCCTGACGGCCTCGCGGTCGACCTGACCCGCCAGCTCTGCCGCATGCGCGGCACCGACCACCGCTCGCCACGCTGCGCGGCGCTCACCGGACGTGTCGGCGAGCAGGTGAGTTGCGGCATCTACGAGTGGCGGCCGTCGCCGTGCCGCGAGTTCGAGGCCGGCAGCGAGGCTTGCGGGCAGGCGCGGCGGCGACATGGGTTGGCGCCGTTGGGGGACTGACACGCTTTTCGTGGCGTTGTGGGTCGGAGCGAGCCGAGGCTGCGGGGCGGCCAACTCCGCTCGTGTCCCCCGAGGCCGGCTTCGCAGACCGAAGCCGGCCTCTCCTCCTTTACCTCGCTGCGTTGGCCACCCCACATCCTCGGCGTGCACCGCTCCGGCTGTTCCACGAGGCGTGCCGCGGTCGTGCCGATCAGGACGGTGGGGCGTGCTGCGCAGTGAAGTATTAGGGGGAGGCGGGGAGCGAAGCGAGCCGACGGAGGACATGAACGGAGCAGCACGCCCCACCGTCCTGATCCCGCTCCAACCCAAGACCGACCCAAAACTACTTTAGAACTGAAGTATTTTCGAGCCCTGTCGCAAATAACCGACACCACGGCGATTTTCGCGGTGCTAACTTTGCACAGCCATGCCAAACCCAGTCCAAACCGCCCGCCAGCTCTGGGACATCTCACCCCCTGTTCACGCCGGCAGCCCGGTATTCCCCGGTGACACCGCCTACCAGCAGCAATGGGGCGCCACGATAGGCCCCGGCTGCCCGGTCAACGTCAGCGCGCTGACGCTCTCGCCGCACATAGGCGCCCACGCCGATGCGCCGCTGCACTACGACCCGCAGGGCGCCCCCATCGGCGAAGTTTCGCTCGAGCCCTACCTCGGCCGCTGCCGCGTGATCCATGCGATCAACCGCGGCCCGCTGGTCGAGTGGGCCCACATCGCCCACGCGCTGGATGACCTGCCACCTCGCGTGCTGCTGCGCACCTACCAGCGCATGCCGGTGGACCGCTGGGACGGCGCACTGGCCGCCTACGCGCCGGCCACCGTCGAGCGCCTGGCGGCCCTGGGCGTCAGGCTGATCGGCATCGACACCGCCAGCATCGACCCG
>DATHWJ010000539.1:0-21631 GCA_035460745.1 Ideonella sp.
GCAGCGTGTCGCCTGGGCGGTACGCGGGCCTGCGGTCTCTCAAGGAAGCGCCGGGCCGCCCCAAGTTTCCTTGACCCCCTCGGGGGGCCTGACGCGGAGCGGCAGGTGGGGGCGCTCAGCAGCGGGCCGCGATCCAGGCCAGCGCGGCGAGCGGTGCGGTGTCGGCGCGCAGCACGCGCGGGCCGAGGCTGAGCGGCACGAAGCCGCGGGCGCGGGCGAGTGCTTCTTCGCTCTCGTCCAGCCCGCCCTCGGGGCCGCTCAGCAGTGTCAGCGCGGCCGGTGCGGCATCCAGCTCGCGCAGCGGCACGGCGTCGGCGGCAAAGCTGAGCAGGTAGCGCCCGGCCGGCGAGGCGGTGTCCAGCGAGCCCAGCCAGGCTGCCAGCGTGGCCACCGGCTCGACCGTCGGCACTTCGGTGCGGCCGCTTTGTTCGCTGGCCGCGACGGCCACGGCCTGCCAGTGGGCGCGGCGCTTGTCGGCGCGCTCGCCGGCCAGCCGCAGCACCGAGCGCGCGCACTGCAGCGGCTGCACCGCGGCGGCGCCGAGCTCGGTGGCTTTTTCGATCAGGGCGTCCATGCGCTCGTTGGCCGGCATGCCCACGGCCAGCCGCACGCGGCTGGGCAGCTCGCGCGCTGCTGCGCTGTGCGCGCCGACGCGCAGCGCCACCTCCTGCCGGCCCATGCGGGTGACTTCGGCGAGCCACTCGCCGCCGAGCCCGTTGAAAAGCACCAGCGGGTAGCCGGGCTGCAGCCGCAGCACTTGCGCGTGGCGCGCGGCATCGGGTGGAAGATTCAGTTCAGCGCCTTCGGCGAGCGGCGCATCGACATACAAACGGGCGGGCATGGGCGGCAGTGTGCCTCAAGCGCACCGAGGCGCGGCCCATGCCGGGCGGTGAGGACGGGCGGGTGCCGGCGCGGGATCAGGCGGTCGTGGCCGGCTTGTCGCGCAGCTCGCGCCGCAGCACCTTGCCGACCGGCGTCTTGGGCAGGTCGGTGCGGAACTCCACCACCTTGGGCCGCTTGTAGCCGGTCAGGTTGGCCTCGCACCATTGGCGGATGTCGGCCTCGGTGATGGCCGGGTCCTTCTTGACCACCACCACCTTGACGGCCTCGCCGGCCTTGTCGTCCGCGATGCCCACCGCGGCGCACTCCAGCACGCCCGGCATCTGGGTGATCACGTCCTCGACCTCGTTGGGGTACACGTTGAAGCCCGAGACCAGGATCATGTCCTTCTTGCGGTCGACGATGCGGAAGTAGCCGCGCTCGTCCATCACGCCGATGTCGCCGGTGCGGAAGAAGCCGTCGGCCGTCATCGCCTTGGCGGTTTCGTCCGGCCGCTGCCAGTAGCCGGCCATCACCTGCGGGCCGCGGATCGCGATCTCGCCGGCGCCGCCCATCGCCACCAGGTTGCCGTCGTCGTCCAGCAGCGCCAGCTCGGTGCTCGGCAGCGGCAGGCCGATGTTGCCCGAGTAGGCGGTCGAGTCGACCGGGTTGCAGGTGGCCGAGGGCGAGGTCTCCGAGAGGCCGTAGCCCTCGCAGATCGGGCAGCCGGTCTTCTCCAGCCAGAGCCGCGCGGTGGCCTGCTGCACCGCCATGCCGCCACCCACCGAGATCACCAGGCGGCTCCAGTCCACGCTGCCGAAATCGGCGTGGTTGGCCATCGCGTTGAACAGCGTGTTGACGGCCGGAAAACTGTGGAAGCGCTCGTTCGCCAGGGCCTTGAAGACGGCCGGCAGGTCGCGCGGGTTGGGGATCAGGATGTTGCAGCCGCCCATGCGCATGCCCAGCATCATGTTGATGTTGAAGCCGAAGATGTGATAGATCGGCAGCGCGCAGATGGTGACCACCTGTTCGCCTTGCGGCACTTTCTTGAGCGCCGGCTGGTACCAGGCTTCGGACTGCAGGATGTTGGCCACCAGGCTGCGGTGCAGCAGCACCGCACCCTTGCTGACGCCGGTGGTGCCGCCGGTGTATTGCAGCACCGCGATGTCGTCCGGGCCGACCTGCGGCGCGGTGAAGGGCTTGCCGCGGCCGCGCGAGATCGCGTCGTTGAAGCGGGTGAACTCGGCCAGCTGGTAGGGCGGCACCATCTTCTTCACGTTGCGCACCACGTGGTTGACGATGGCGCCCTTGAGCATGCCCAGCATGTCGCCCATCGCGGCCAGCACCACATGTTTGGTGGGCACCACGCTGGCGACCTGCTGCAGCGTGGTGGCGAAGTTCTCCAGGATCACGATGGCCTTGGCGCCGGAGTCCTTCAGCTGGTGCTCCAGCTCGCGCGGCGTATAGAGCGGGTTGACATTGACCACCACCAGGCCGGCGCGCAGGATGCCGGCCACCGCCACCGGGTACTGCGGCACGTTGGGCAGCATCACCGCGACGCGGTCGCCGCGGGCCAGACCAAGGCCTTGCAGGTAGGCGGCAAAGGCGCGGGAGAGGTCATCGATCTGCTCGAAGCTGAAGGCCTTGCCCAGGAACTTGTAGGCCGGCAGGCGTGCGTGCGCGCGGAAGCTCTCCTCCAGCAGCGCCACCAGGGACGGGTAGACATCCGTCTTCACCTCGGCGGGCACCCCGGCGGGGTATTGCTTCAGCCAGATCTTTTCCATCCGAGACTCTCCAGATACGGTCGCCGATTCTGACTGCCGGGCGGCGGCGCAAGCATCAGGGGATTCGATAGCGCGAGTTCGGGGCAACTCCCTAGGCGGCCCGGTGGGCTCAGGGCAGGCGCAGCTCGCCCTGCATGCCCTGGCGCACGGCCGCGTGGAACTGCGCGAGCAGGGTTTCGTTGGCGCCCAGCCAGAGCTGCAGGTCGGGCTGGCTCTCGGCCGAGGCCTGGATGTCCTCCGAGACGCGGATGTCCTCGCCAATCGTGACCCAGTAGGTGTCGTAGTAGGCCGGCTGGAAGCTGTGCGGCCCCTCGGGCTCGGCCGGCAGCAGCGTGGCCCCGTGCACCACGCTGCGCCCCGGCGACAGCGGGTGGACGCTGAGCACGTGCGCCGCCATCGCCGAAAACAGGATCAGCGTGTTGGGGAAGAGGAAATAGACCACGTCCGCGTGCGGCCGCAGGCGCCAGTCCGCGCGCCGCTCGCCCAGCGTGGCGGCCGTCAGCGTGCGGTGCGGCAGCACGATGCGCGAGTGCGGCCCCTGGGTGTCGTAGAGCGAGAGCTGGCGGGCGTAGCGCGGCCCGCCGCTGCTGCCGTGCAGCACGGGGATGTGGTAGCTCTCCCGGTTGGCCTCGATCATCATCTTCCAGTTCACCCGCGGCTCGAAGGTCGAGGCGCGGTAGAAGCTGTAGCTGCCCAGGCCCATGTCGGCGATCTGCTCGCCGAAGGCGCCGAACCAGGCCGCGGCGTCGAAGCGCTCGATCGCAGGGTCCGGCACCACGAAGACCAGCCCCGCGTGCTCGGCCACCGCCAGCCGGCGCAGGCCGTGGGCGGCCGGGTCCACGCCTTGGAACTTGTCGGCGCAGGGGATCTTCATCAGGTGGCCATCGGGCGCGTAGCGCCAGGCGTGGTAGGGGCAGACGAAGCTGCGCTCGCAGTGCCCCAGCGCCTCGCGCACCACCCGCGCACCGCGGTGCCGGCAGATGTTGAGGTAGGCCGCCAGCGAGCCGTCGGGCTGGCGGCAGACCACGATGGGGTGGCCGCTGCGGTCGTGGGTCAGGTAGTCGCCCGCGGCCGGGATCTGTGCGCTGAAGCCGACGAGCTGCGGCAGCCGGGTGAACAGCGCGCTGCGCTCGGCCGCCAACTGCGCCGGGTCGGTGTAGATCGACGCCGCATAGGCCACCGCCGAGTCGCCGGCGTCGGTGCTGCCGGCCGCGCGGTGTGCCAGCAGGCGGTCCAGCAATTGGGTTTGGAGGGCGTGTTGCACGGCGCGCGTCCTTCTGCGTTGCGCCGATTATCGGCAAGCCCGGCCCGCCCCCCAGAGGAACCTTGGGGCGGGCGCCGGGCCTACTCGATCGCCTTGACCATGTCCTCGACGACCTTCTTCGCGTCGCCGAACACCATCATGGTCTTGTCCATGTAGAACAGCTCGTTGTCCAGCCCGGCGTAGCCGGAGGCCATCGAGCGCTTGTTGACGATGATGGTCTTGGCCTTGTAGGCCTCGAGGATGGGCATGCCGTAGATCGGGCTGCCCTTGGTGTGGGCGGCGGGGTTCACGACGTCGTTGGCGCCCAGGATGATGGCGACGTCGGCCTGGCCGAACTCGCCGTTGATGTCTTCCATCTCGAAGACCTGGTCGTAGGGCACCTCGGCTTCGGCCAGCAGCACGTTCATGTGGCCGGGCATGCGGCCGGCGACCGGGTGGATCGCGTACTTCACGTTGATGCCCTTTTCGGTCAGCTTGAGCGCCAGCTCCTTGACCGCGTGCTGGGCGCGCGCCACCGCCAGGCCGTAGCCCGGCACGATCACCACCGTCTCGGCGTTGCCGAGCACGAAGGCCGCGTCGTCGGCGCTGCCGCTCTTGACCGGCCGGGCCTCGGCCTTGGCGCCGCCTGCGGCGGCGGCGGCGTCACCGCCGAAGCCGCCCAGGATGACGTTGAAGAACGAGCGGTTCATCGCCTTGCACATGATGTAGCTCAGGATCGCCCCCGAGCTGCCCACCAGCGAGCCGGCGATGATCAGCATCGCGTTGTTCAGGCTGAAGCCGATGCCCGCCGCGGCCCAGCCGGAGTAGCTGTTCAGCATCGAGACCACCACCGGCATGTCGGCGCCGCCGATGGGGATGATGATCAGCACGCCCAGCACGAAGGCCAGCGCCAGCAGCATCGTGAAGTCGAAGGCGCTCTGGCTGTCGACGAAGCCGTAGATGAAGAACAGCAGCGCCAGGCCCAGCACCAGGTTCAGGATGTGCTGGCCCTTGAAGCTGACCGGCGCCCCCTGGAACAGGCGGAACTTGTACTTGCCGCTGAGCTTGCCGAAGGCGATCACCGAGCCGCTGAAGGTGATGGCGCCGATGGCCGCCCCCAGCGCCAGCTCCAGCCGGTTGCCGCCCGGGATGGGCTCGCCCTTCAGCACGATGCCGAAGGCGTGCGGCTCGGCCACGGCCGAGATCGCGATGAAGACCGCGGCCATGCCGATCATGCTGTGCATGAAGGCGACCAGCTCCGGCATCTTGGTCATCTCGACGCGCTGCGCCATTGCCGCGCCGGCCGCGCCGCCGACCACCAGGCCGACCAGCACGTAGCCCATGCCCGCGGCGTTGTTGCCGGCCAGCTTGTAGATCAGCGCCGCGGTGGTGACGACGGCGATCGCCATGCCGCTCATGCCGAAGATGTTGCCGCGGATCGAGGTGGTCGGGTGGCTCAGGCCCTTCAGCGCCTGGATGAAGCAGACGCTGGCGACCAGGTAGAAAAGAGTGACGAGGTTGAGGCTCATTTATTTGGTCTCCACCTTGGCCACGGCTTTCTTTTCCTTCTTCTTGAACATCTCCAGCATCCGCCTCGTCACGAGGAAGCCGCCGAAGACGTTCACCGCGGCCAGCGCCACCGCCAGCACGCCGAAGGTCTTGGCAAAGCCGCCCTCGGTCAACGCCGCGGCCAGCATCGCGCCGACGATCACGATGGCCGAGATCGCGTTGGTGACCGCCATCAGCGGCGTGTGCAGCGCGGGCGTCACCGTCCAGACGACGTGGTAGCCGACATAGATCGCGAGCACGAAGATGATCAGGTTGGTGATCGTGTGGGAGACGATTTCGTGTTCCATCTGGGCTCCTCAGGTTCTCTTGACTTCGCCGGCCTGCGTCATCAGGCAGGCGGCCACGATGTCGTCGTCCATCGGCACGTTGAACGTGCCTTCCTTGGTGATCACCAGCTTCAGGAAGTCGAGCACGTTGCGCGCATAGAGCGCCGAGGCGTCGGCCGCCACCAGCGCCGGCAGGTTGGTCTCGCCGACGATGGTGATGCCGTGCTTGACGACCGTGCGGTCGGCTTCGCTCAGCGGGCAGTTGCCGCCGCGCAGGCCGCCGGCGGTATCCGGCCCCTTGCCGGCGGCGATGTCGATGATCACCGAACCCGGCTTCATCGCCTTGACCATCTCCTCGGTGATCAGCGTCGGCGCGGCGCGGCCGGGGATCAGCGCGGTGGCGATCACGATGTCGGCCGCGGCGACACGCTTGGCGACCTCCACCTTCTGGCGCTCCAGCCAGCTCGGCGGCATCGGTCGGGCGTAGCCGCCGACGCCCTCGGCGGCCTCTTTCTCCTCGGCCGTCTCGTAAGGCACGTCGATGAACTTGCCGCCCAGCGACTCGACCTGCTCCTTCACCGAGGGCCGCACGTCCGAGGCCTCGATCACCGCGCCCAGCCGCTTGGCGGTGGCGATGGCCTGCAGCCCGGCGACGCCGACGCCCAGTATCACCACGCGGGCCGCCTTGACGGTGCCGGCGGCGGTCATCAGCATCGGGAAGAAGCGCTGGTACTTGTCGGCCGCGATCATCACCGCCTTGTAGCCGGCGATGTTGGCCTGCGAGCTCAGCACGTCCATGCTCTGGGCGCGCGTGGTGCGCGGCGCGGCCTCGAGCGCGAAGCTGGTCAGCCCCGCCGCGGCCAGCTGCGCCAGGCCGCCCTTGTCGAAGGGGTTGAGCATGCCCACCAGCGCCGAGCCCGGTTTGCTCAGCACCAGCTCCTCGGTGGACGGGCTGCGCACCTTCAGGATGAGCTCGCAAGCGAAGGCCGCGTTGCGGTCCACGATCTGCGCGCCGGCGGCTTCATAGGCCGCGTCGGTGGCGCTGGCCGCGAGGCCGGCACCGGATTGCACCTTGACCGTGTGGCCCTGGCTCACGTATTTTTTGGCCGTCTCGGGGGTGACAGCGACGCGGGTTTCCCCCGCCGCCGTCTCGAGCGGAACGCCGATCAGCATGGAAATCTCCTCTCCAACGCCCTAGGAAGACCGATGCCGTACAGCGACCACCGGCTTGTGCTTTGCGGCGAGCTTACAGGACTTCGTGCGATATGCCGCTTGACCGCGGGCAGGAAAGCGCGCCAGAGCCTGGCGGGCGGCTGCTTCGCCTCGCCGCTAAGATCGGCCCATGACAGAGGCACGCTGGAAACCAAGTGTGACCGTGGCGGCCGTCATCGAGCGCGATGGACGGTACCTGCTGGTCGAAGAGCAGACCTCCACCGGCCTGCGGCTGAACAACCCGGCCGGCCACCTGGAGCCGGGCGAGTCGCTCGCCCAGGCCGTCGTGCGCGAGGCGCTGGAGGAGACGGCGCGGCACTTCGCGCCCAGCCACCTGGTTGGCGTCTACCTCGCGCGGGTGATCAGCCAGCGCAGCGGCGAGGAGGTGACCTACCTGCGCTTTGCCTTCGACGGCGCCGCCGGCGAGGCCGAGCCCGGCCGCCCGCTGGACGCGCCGGTGCTGCGCACGCTGTGGATGACGCTGGACGAGGTGCGCGCCGAATCCGGCCGCCTGCGCAGCCCGCTGGTGCTGCGCTGCCTGGAAGACCACCAGGCCGGCCGCCGCTACCCGCTGGAGATGCTGGCGGCCGACCCCAGCGTCTGGGCTTCATCGGCCGGCGCCTGAACGACCGCTTGGCCGAGCCGCCGATGGGCCTTGCCCGGCGCGGCCATGGCCGCCGGGCGAAAATCGCCCCATGAGCGCCAAACAACGCATCGTCGTCGGCTTGTCCGGCGGTGTCGACTCCGCCGTCACGGCCTGGCTGCTGAAGCAGCAGGGCCACGAGGTGGTGGGCATCTTCATGAAGAACTGGGAGGACGACGACGACAGCGAGTACTGCTCGTCGAACGTCGACTTCGTGGACGCCGCCGCAGTGGCCGACGTGATCGGCATCGAGATCGAGCACGTGAACTTCGCAGCCGACTACAAGGACCGCGTCTTCGCCGAATTCCTGCGCGAGTACCAGGCCGGCCGCACGCCCAACCCCGACGTGCTGTGCAACGCCGAGATCAAGTTCAAGGCCTTCCTCGACCACGCGATGCGGCTGGGCGCCGAGAAGATCGCCACCGGCCACTATGCGCGGGCGCGTGAGCGCAACGGCCGCTACGAGCTGCTGAAGGGGCTGGACGCTAGCAAGGACCAAAGCTACTTCCTGCACCGGCTGAACCAGGCCCAGCTGGCGAAGACGCTGTTCCCGGTCGGCGAGCTGGCCAAGACCGAGGTGCGCCGCATCGCCGCCGAGATCAAGCTGCCGAACGCCGCGAAGAAGGACTCGACCGGCATCTGCTTCATCGGCGAACGCCCGTTCCGCGAGTTCCTCAACCGCTACCTGAGCCAGGCGCCCGGCCCCATCAAGGACGAGCGCGGCCGCCTGCTCGGCCAGCACGTGGGCCTGAGCTTCTACACCCTGGGCCAGCGCCAGGGCCTGGGCATAGGCGGGGTGAAGGACAAGCGGGCCGCGCGCGGCGGTGGCGACCATTCGCCCTGGTACGTGGCGCGCAAGGACCTGGCGAACAACACCTTGTACGCCGTGCAAGGCCACGAGCACCCCTGGCTGCAGTCGGCCACGCTGCGCTTCGACGACGCCAGCTGGGTGGCCGGCGCGCCGCCGGCACCGGGCGCGCTGGCGGCCAAGACGCGCTACCGGCAGGCCGACGCGGCTTGCACCTTGGTGGCGGGCGCTGCCGGCTTCGAGTTGGGCTTCGAGCAGCCGCAGTGGGCCGTGACGCCGGGCCAGTCGGCCGTGCTGTACGACGGCGAGGTGTGCCTGGGGGGCGGCGTGATCTGTGCCGCCGAGCCGCTGCCGGCGCGGCGTGCCGCGCCCGCCGCCGCTCAGCCGGCGACAGCCAGGCTGTAGCTCAGGAAGACCTCGTCGCGCACCCAGCCGAGCGACTCGTAGAGCGCCTGCGCGGCGCGGTTGTCGCGCGCGGTGGTCAGGTCCAGCCGGTGCACGCCGGCCGCCGCGGCCTGCGCATGGGCCGCCCGCAGCAGCGCCCGCCCGGCGCCGCTGCGCCGCGCGGCGGGGCTGACGAAGAGGTCGTAGAGCACCTGGATGGGCTGCGCCGCCACCGAGCAGAAGCTGGGGTAGAGCTGGCAGAAGCCGAGCAGCGTGCCGGGCTCGGCGGCCGGGTGCGCGAGCAGCACGAGCGACTCGCCGCGCGCCAGGCGCTCGCGCAGGAAACGTGCCGCCAGCGCGAGGTCGGCCGGCTGCCGGTAGAACTGGCGGTAGGCGTCGAACAGCAGCGCCAGCGCGGGCAGGTCGTCCGGTGTGGCGGGGCGAATGGCGGGCTCGGCCGCGGCGGGCGGGGGCGGCGTCATGCCTGCGCCTCGTGCGGCACCAGCCACTTGCGCAGCACCACGCCGCCGTCCACGTCGGGCTGGATGACCTCGAAGCCCGCTTTCAGGTACATCGCGAGCGGCCCGGTGTGGTTCTCGGCCGGGCCGTTGGCGTTGGGCTGCGTCCAGGCTTCGACCAGCTCCAGCCCGGCGGCGCGCAGCTGCTCGCAGGCCCCCTGCAGCAGCGCCGTCGCCACCCCCTTGCCGCGCCAGGCCGGCGCGACGACGAAGCAGGTGATGGCGCCGCAGCGCTCGGCCAGCGGGTGCGGCGCGTCATCGACGATGGTCATGCTGCTGCGCGGGCCGGCGTTGCACCAGCCCACGATGCGGCCTTCGGCTTCGGCCACCACGCCACGCTGCAGGCCGGCTTCGACGCGGTGGCAGGCGCTCGCGCGGTTCTCCTCGCCGCTGCGTTGCTTCCACGGCACGGCGTCGTGGTCGGCGGTCGGGAACTGGCAGTAGCACGAGGCCCAGCGCGGGTTGTCGGCAAAGGCCTCGTGGTCGAAGAAGTGCAGGTAGGCGTCGCGGTGCCCGGGCTGCAGCGGCAGGACGGCGAAGGCGGCGGGGTCGGTCTCGGCAGGCATGGCGGGGGAATGGCTGGGGGGTGGTGTGGGGCCGGGGCCGGCGGAAGCAGCGCGCAGCGTAAGGTGCGGCAGCGATGATGTCCATCCCGCGCCGGCTCGGGCGTGGGCGGCACCCATATTCGCCCAGCGCACAAGCAAGCACGCGAAATGTCGTTGGCAGACCCATCCGGGCTTTCGATAATGCGGAAAACAACTATCCACAGTCGCCTCCCCGCGGCTGAAAGCCGTTCCCCATGAATTTCCAGCAACTGCGCTCCGTGCGTGAAGCGGTGCGCCGCGGTTTCAACCTGACCGATGTCGCCCATGCGCTGCACACCTCGCAGCCGGGCATCAGCCGGCAGATCCGCGAGCTGGAGGAAGAGCTGGGCGTCGAGATCTTCGTGCGCGCGGGCAAGCGGCTGACCGGCCTGACCCAGGCCGGTCAGCGCGTACTGCCATGGGTCGAGCGGCTGCTGCTCGACGCCGACAACCTGCACCGCGCCGGCGACGACTTCCGCCTCGGCGACTCGGGCACGCTCAGCATCGCGGCGACCCACTCGCAGGCACGCTACATGCTGCCCTCGGCGGTGCACGACTTCCGCGCCACCCACCCCAAGGTGCAACTGCAGCTGCACCAGGGCTCGCCCGACCAGATCGCGCAGATGCTGCTGACCGGCCAGGCCGAGATCGGCATCGCCTCGCACGTGCTCTCCAACGAGCCCGAGCTGGTCGCGCTGCCCTGCTACCGCTGGACCCACTCGGTGGTGGTGCCCGCCGGCCATGCGCTGCTGGATCAGCCGCTGAGCCTGGAGAGGCTGGCCGAGCACCCGGTGATCACCTACGACGTCGGGCTGACGGGCCGCGGCAGCATCGACAACGCCTTCGAGCGCGCCGGCATCAAGCCGCGCGTGGTGCTGACGGCGATGGACGCCGACGTGATCAAGACCTACGTCGAGCTGGGCCTCGGGGTGGGCATCATGGCCTCGATCGCCTACGACGAGCAACGCGACACGGCCTTGCGCGCGATCGATGCGCGCAGCCTGTTCTCGATCAACACGACGAGCGTGGCGGTGCGGCGCGGGGGTTTGTTGCGCAGCTATGCCTACGAGTTCATCAAGACCTTTGCGCCGCACCTGGAGCGGGAGGTGGTGATGCAGGCTCAGGCGGCGCCGGTGGGGACGCCCTCAGCGCCTTTGTAGCGCGGCGTGGCGGCCCGCGGAGGCCGCTGTGGAGCGGCACCGCCGCCCCAACCAACTCAGACCGCCCCGTGCGCCCGATCCGCAAACCGGGTCACGCGCCGCGGCTTCAGGTGAACCCGGCTGCCGGCCTTCAACCCCAGTTGATCCCGCAGCCCGATGAACGCCTCGCGCGAGAGCTCGACGTCGACATAGGTGCCGTCGTCGTCCCGCTTGAACTCGATGCGCGTGTTCGGGCCGACCGTCAGCGTCTGGGCCAGCGTCACCGCCCAGGTGTCGTCGGAGGCCTCAGGCACCACGTCCAGCTCGTGCGGCCGCACATAGCTCACGTCCACGTCGCTCACGCCGCTGGTCTTGTTGCGGCCGTGGAAGAGATTGACGTCGCCGAGGAACTTCAGCACGAAGGGGGTCGCCGGCTGGTCGTAGACCTGGTCGGGTGCGCCCTCCTGCTCGATGCGGCCGTCGTTCATCACGACGATGCGGTCGGCCACTTCCATCGCCTCTTCCTGGTCGTGGGTCACGAAGACGCTGGTGACGTGCATCTCGTCGTGCAGGCGGCGCAGCCAGCGGCGCAGCTCCTTGCGCACCTTGGCGTCCAGCGCGCCGAAGGGCTCGTCGAGCAGCAGCACCTTGGGCTCCACCGCCAGCGCGCGCGCCAGGGCCACGCGCTGGCGCTGACCGCCGGAGAGCTGGTGGGGATAGCGGTCGGCCAGCGAGTCGAGCTGCACCAGCTTGAGCAGCTCGTGCACCTTCTTGCGGATCTGCGGCTCACCCGGGCGGGAGGCGCGCGGGCGCACGCGCAGGCCGAAGGCGATGTTCTCGAAGATGCTCATGTGGCCGAACAGCGCGTAGTGCTGGAACACGAAGCCGACGTTGCGCTCGCGCACGTCCGAGAAGGTGGCGTCCTCGCCGTAGAAGTGCACCGTGCCGGCGTCGGGCTGCTCCAGCCCGGCGATCATGCGCAGCAGCGTGGTCTTGCCCGAGCCCGAGGGGCCCAGCAGCGCGACCAGCTCGCCCGACGGGATGTCGAGGTTGATGTGGTTGCACACGGCCAGCGTGCCGAAGTGCTTGACGAGGTTGCGGACTTCAATGCTCATGATCGGGACTCTTCAGGAAAAGGGGTTCGCAGGCGAGGCAAGCGTCGGAGAGAGCCGGGCTCACTCTTCGTCCTTGGGGCGGCTCTCGGCCTTGACGCGCTGCTCGACGAGGTACTTCAGCACCAGCGTCACCAGGGCCAGGCCGGCGAGCAGCGAGGCCACCGCGAAGGAAGCGGCGAACTGGTACTCGTTGTAGAGGATCTCGATGTGCAGCGGCATGGTGTTGGTGTAGCCGCGGATGTGGCCGGAGACCACCGAGACCGCGCCGAACTCGCCCATCGCCCGCGCATTGCACAGGATCACGCCGTACAGCAGCGCCCACTTCACGTTGGGCAAGGTCACGCGGAAAAAGATCTGCCAGCCCGAGGCGCCCAGCACGCGGGCCGCTTCTTCCTGCTCCTGGCCCTGCGCCTGCATCAGCGGGATCAGCTCGCGCGCCACGAAGGGGAAGGTCACGAAGACGGTGGCCAGCACGATGCCCGGCACCGCGAAGATGATCTTGATGTCTTCGTCGCGCAGCCACTCGCCCAGCCAGCCCTGCAGGCCGAACACCAGCACGTAGATCAGGCCGGCGATCACCGGGCTGACGGAGAAGGGCAGGTCGATCAGCGTCAGCAGCACGCTCTTGCCGCGGAATTCGAACTTGGCGATCGCCCAGGCCGCCGAGATGCCGAAGACCAGGTTCAGCGGCACCGAGATGAAGGCGGCGATCAGCGTCAGCTTCACGGCGGCCAGTGCGTCTGGCTCTACGATGGCCGCGAGGTAGACCTCCCAGCCCTTCTTGAAGGCCTCGACGAAGACCGCGATCAGCGGCACGAAGAGAAACAGCGAGAGGAAGGCCAGCGCCACCCCGATCAGCGCCCAGCGCACCCAGGCAGGCTCGGTGGTGGCGGCCAGCGCCGAGCGCGTCCGGGTGCGGCCTCTTGCGGGCGGGAGGGCGGACGTCGGGGCGACGGCGGCTGGCGCGGCGCGGGTCAGGTCGGCGGAGGTCATGGCGGGGGCTGGGGAGGAGGAGGACGGCATCGGCGGGCTTGGGTGGGTCTGCGGCTCACCGCCCCTGGCGCTTGCGCGCCCAGGCCTGCAGCAGGTTGATCATCAGCAGCAGCGAGAACGAGATCACCAGCATCACGACGGCGATCGCGGTGGCGCCGGCGTAGTCGTACTGCTCCAGCTTGGTGATGATCAGCAGCGGCGTGATCTCCGAGACCATGGGCATGTTGCCGGCGATGAAGATCACCGAGCCGTACTCGCCCAGCGCCCGTGCGAAGGCCAGGGCGAAGCCGGTCAGCAGGGCCGGCAGCAGCGTCGGCAGTATCACCAGCTTGAAGGTCTGCAGCCGTGTCGCACCCAGCGTGGCGGCGGCTTCCTCGAGCTCCTTCTGCAGGTCCTCGAGGATGGGCTGCACGGTGCGCACCACGAACGGCAGGCCGATGAAAGTCAGCGCGACGAACACGCCGACCGGCGTGAAAGCCACCTTGAATGGCAGCAGGCTGCCTATCCAGCCGTTGGCCGCATACAGCGAGGTCAGCGCGATGCCGGCCACCGCGGTGGGCAGCGCGAAGGGCAGATCGACCAGGGCATCGACGACGCGCTTGAACGGGAACTCGTAGCGCACCAGCACCCAGGCCACCAGCAGGCCGAAGGCGGTGTTCAGCAACGCCGCCGCGAGCGAGGCGCCGAAGGTCAGCCGGTACGAGGCCAGCACGCGTGGCGAGGTGACGGCGTCCCAGAAGGCCGGCCAGGTCATCGTGAACGTCTTCAGGAAGACGGCCGACAGCGGGATCAGCACGATGAAGCTGAGATACAGCACCGCGAAGCCGAGCGCCAGGTCGAAACCGGGCAATACGGTGTGGCGTTTCAGGAGAGTCTTGGAGAGAAACACGGTGAGGCACCCGGCGGAGAAACGGTGGACATGAGCTCAGCGCATGAGCTCATGCGGTCTGCATGCGTAAGAGGATGCTAGAGAGCGATGCTGCGGTGCGGAACGAATCAAACCGCGGCTGCTTATTCGGTGGGCGAGTAAGCGACGAGCCGTGCAAGCTGAAACGCCCGGGAAGGCTCTCGCCAACCCGGGCCCGGCTCACGCGTCATCGGCGCGGCTCGAAGAAGGCGCTACTTCTTGGTGTAGATCGCGTCGAACAGGCCGCCGTCGTTGAAGTGCAGCTTCTGGGTCTTGTCCCAGCCGCCGAACACGTCGTCGATGGTGAACAGGTTGATCTTGGGGAACAGCGAGGCGAACTGGGCCGCGACCTTGGGGTCGATCGGGCGGTAGTAGTTGTCGCCGGCGATCTTCTGGCCCTCGGGGGAGTAGAGATACTCGACGTAGGCCTTGGCCACTTCGCGCGTGCCGTGTTTGTCGACCACCTTGTCGACCAGCGTCACCGGCGGCTCGGCCAGGATGCTGACCGAAGGCACGATGATCTGGAACTTGTCCGGGCCGAGTTCCTTGACGGCCAGGAAGGCCTCGTTCTCCCACGAGATCAGCACGTCGCCGATGCCGCGCTCGACGAAGGTGGTGGTCGAGCCGCGGGCGCCGGAGTCCAGCACCGGCACGTTCTTGAACAGCGCGGCGACGAAGTCCTTGGCCTTGGCGTCGGTGCCGCCCGGCTTCTTCAGCGCGTAGCCCCAGGCGGCCAGGTAGTTCCAGCGCGCGCCGCCGGAGGTCTTGGGGTTGGGGGTGATGACCTGCACGCCCGGCTTGACCAGGTCGTCCCAGTCCTTGATGCCCTTGGGGTTGCCCTTGCGGACCAGGAACACGATGGTCGAGGTGTAGGGCGAGCTGTTGTGGGCCAGGCGCTTCTGCCAGTCGGCCGGGATCAGCTTGGCGATGGTGCCGAGCTCGTCGATGTCGTAGGCCAGCGCCAGCGTGACGACATCGGCTTCCAGGCCGTCGATCACCGAGCGGGCCTGCTTGCCCGAGCCGCCGTGCGACTGTTTCACCGTCACGACGTCGCCGGTCTTGCCCTTCCAGTAGGCGGCGAAGGCCTTGTTGTAGTCCTGGTACAGCTCGCGCGTCGGGTCGTAGGAGACGTTCAGCAGCGTGATGTCCTTGGCCAGCACGAAGGGGCTGGCGAGGGTCAGCACGGCGGCGGCCGCGAGCTGGCTGAGGCGCTTGAGGCCGTGGCGGCGCGCGCTGGACGGCGCGGTGGAGTGGGCAGACATCGTCGGTTCCTTGGGAGGCAATGAAAAGAAGCGCGCTGGCACCCACCGGCGGGTGAAGCCACAGCTGGGGCCATGCTAGGAAGCGGCCATCGAACGCGGAACGAAGCAAAACGCCGCTCCTTATGCGTTTTCCGATGAAGCGACCGTCCGGTACCGCCCATGAAAATCGCCCTCCCCGCGAACGGAGAGGGCGACAGGGGTGAGCGCGCGGTCCGTCAGACCGCGAAGCCGAGCGCCATCGGCGCGGTCTGTTCGCGCGGGCGGCGCGGCAGGTTGGCGCTGAGGCGCTGCACATGCCGCTCCACGAGCTGGCGTCCCAGCGGCCACGGCCCATAGCCGGCGGCAGGGTTGATGTGGCCGGCTTCGCCCGCCCCGACGATCTGGCTGCCCCAGCGCTCGCCGAAGTAGCGGGCATCGGCGGGCGACATCCAGGGATCGTTGTCACTGGTCACCAGGGTCGACGGGAACGGCAGTGGGCCATCGACCAGCCGCTCGTCGAGCTCGAAGCGGTCGGGGTTGGCCGGCGCCACCATCAGCGCACCCTGCACGGCCCGGCCACCTCGCGCGGCATAACGCGCCAGCGCCAGGCAGCCGAAGCTGTGCGCCACCGCGACCCAGCCGCCCGCGCGGTGCTGCGCCAGCGTCAAGTCGATGTGGGAGGCCCAGCGGTCGGCATCGGCGTGGCCCCAGTCGCTCATCACCGGGCGCACCGCGCCGGGGTAGGACGCCTCCAGCCAGCTCTGCCAGTGGTCGGAGCCGCTGCCATGCAGGCCGGGCAGTATCAGCAGGCGCACGTCGTGATCGAAGCTGCTCATGGTCTTCAAGCGGTGGATCGGGGGAAGGCGAAGGCCAGTCCGGTTCAGAGCGTGGCGATGGAGACTTCGGTCGACTTGACCAGCGCCACCACGTCGCGGCCTATGCGCAGGCCGAGCTCGTGCACCGAGCGGGTCGTGATCACCGAGGTGACGACCAGGCCCGACGGGGTCTCGACGTCGACCTCGGAGACGACCGGGCCTTCGATGATTTCTTTGACTTTGCCGCGGAACTGGTTGCGGGCGTTGACGGCGAGGATGCTCATGGGATTCTCCGGAATTGGGGCTGGGGGGTTGTTCTGGCGGCGGGTGTCAGGCAGCGATGCGGAAGCTGACGGCCTCGTCGACCTCGGTGGCGACGACGGGCGCCGGCACCGGTACGTGGACTTGCAGTGCCACGCGGTGGCCAAACGCATCGTCGACCCAGGTACAGCCATTGGCCAGCAGCTGGGACGCGAGCCGCTGCGGATCGACCCGGTAACCGGCGACGCGCAACTGGTGGGCGAAGTCCATCAGCGCGCGGGTGTCGTGCCGCTCCAGCGCCTGGCGCAGGGCCTGGCCCGTGACCGGCAGCTCCAGCGGGCGGGTGCGCCGAGCGGGTTGCGGGGTGAGGGGGGTGGGGAGGGCGGCGGCGGTCTGGTGAGCCATGGTGTCTTTCCCGTGTTGTGTTTATGGAGGGCAGGTTGGCGGCGGCGACTGCGGGGTGGCATGTCTTTCACAGGCAACGCACAGTGGATGATGGGCACCTGGCCTTGTGCATGGAAGGAAGGTTTTCCGCCCCGCTTATTCGATAACCGCATATAGGACTGCGCCTGCGGGGCCGTCTGCGAAGATGCGGCGCCATGCGCCTGCAACTGCTCTCCGATCTCCACCTCGAAACCGAAAGCTTCGAGCCCGAACCGGCGCCCGGTGCCGAGCTGCTGGTGCTGGCCGGCGACATCGATGCCAGCTGGGCCGGGCTGGACCGCTTCGCCGGCTGGCCGGTGCCGGTGCTGTTCGTGGCGGGCAACCATGAGTTCGACCGGCGCGACCTGGCCGAGGGCTGGCAGGCGCTGCGCGAGCGCTGCGCGCGGCTGGGCTTCACGCTGCTGGAGTGCGAGCAGCGGGTGCTGCGGGGCGACGACGGGCGGCGGGTGCGCTTTTGCGGCACGGTGCGCTGGAGCGACTTCGACCTCTTCGGCGCCGCGCAGCGCGAGCGCGCGATGCGGGCCGGGTCTTACTTCATGCGGGTGATGCAGAGCAGCCGTGGCGGCCAGCCCTTCGACGCCGCGGCGGTGCGGGAGGAGTCGCTGGCCTGCCGGGCCTGGCTGGAGCAGGCGCTGGTGCAGCGGTCAGGCGCCGAGCCCGAGACCGGCTGGGATGCGACGGTGGTGATCACCCACTTTGCGCCCAGCCTGCGCAGCGCCGACCCGCGCTACGGCCGCCAGCCCGGCACGGCGAGCTTTTGCAATGCCGACGACGACCTGATACCGCGTGCCGACCTCTGGCTGCACGGCCACCTGCATTGCCGGCAGGACTACACGGTCGAGCGGCCCGGCCGCGCGCCCACCCGCGTGGTGTGCCAGGCGCGCGGGCTGGCTAAAAAAGGCGAAACCGAGGGCTACGAGCCGCTCAAGTTGTTCACCGCCTGACCCGGGCGCGGCTGCAGTGCCGCCGCCTTGCGCTGCCGCAAGGCGGCGGCCCGGGTCTGCATGCGACACTGGCTCTCCATCGCAAGGAGACAGCCATGAAGATCCTCGTTGCCGTCGACGGCAGCCCCTACACCAAGCGCATGCTGGCCTACCTGGCCGCCCATGACGAATGGCTGGGGCCACACCACGAGTACACCGTGCTCTATGCGGTGATGGCCGTGCCGCCCAGGGCGGCGGCGTCGCTCGACAAGGACGTGTTGAAGTCGTACTACGACGACGAGGCCGAGAAGGTCTTCAAGCCGATCCGGAGCTTTTTCACCAAGCAGGGCTTGAACGCCAGCTTCACGGCCAAGGTGGGCCATGCCGCCGAGGTGATTGCCACGACGAGCAGCAAGTCGCCCTACGACCTGCTGGTGATGGGCTCGCACGGCCACAACACGCTGACCAACCTGGTGATGGGCTCCACCACCACCAAGGTGCTGGCGCACTGCAAGACGCCGGTGCTGCTGGTTCGCTGAGCCGGGAGGCCGGTGAACTGCCGCTGCCGCGTTGCGGCTGCGGCGCCCTTCGCTCTTTACGAGTGGCGGCGCCGTGCCCAGGCTTGGCGGGAGACCAGCTTGTTGACCGGCGCCGGCTTGGTCTTCGCGATCGGCGCCTGGTCGAGCGAGTAGTCCAGCCCGATGGCGGTGCCCATGTCGGCCGCGTCGTCTTCGTGTGCGGCCGGGCGCCCCGGCAAGCCGATCAGGCGGCGCAGCAAGCTGGTGCGGGAGGGGGTGGACATGGGCGACTCCGGTGCGGTTTGTAAAGACAGTTTCGGCAGATTCCGTGACAGCCAGTCGTTGAATCGCAGGGCGAAGGCCCCTTAACTGTTGCGCTTCGCACACAAGTGGCGGGAATGACGTTTGCTTGCCACGCTGCATCCGGGTTCGACGGGGCTGAGCGATGCAGCGCACCACCATGCAGGCACTGGGTTGGATCACCTTGGCGGCGGCCGTGCTCAGCGCCGTGGGGTTGGTGCTGGTGCGCGTGTGGTGAAAAAGCCGCTCGCAGGCGCAGAACATTCGCTCAACTGATGAAGGTGGAATTCGATTAATTCCTCTTCTAAGTCTGCGTGCCCTCACCCAGAATCCAGCGCTTGAGTTTCACCAGCAAGGTGGGGGCATGAAGGTCATCGTTCTCGGCGCCGGCATCATCGGCATCAGCACCGCCTGGTACCTGGCGGAAGAGGGCCACGAGGTCACGGTGGTCGACCGCCAGCCCGACGCCGCGCTGGAGACCAGCTTCGCAAACGGCGCGCAGATCTCGGTCAGCTTCTGCGAGCCCTGGGCCAACGCCGGCGCGCCGCTCAAGGTGCTCAAGTGGCTGCTGCGCGACGACTCGCCGCTGCTGTTCCGCCCCCGCCTGGACCCCTACCAATGGCGCTGGGGCCTGCGCTTCCTGATGCAGTGCACCGACGCCGCGTTCGCGCGCAATGTCGAGGAGCTGGTCGCGCTCGGCGCCTACAGCCACGCCTCGCTGAAGTCGCTGGTCGCGCAGACCGGCATCGAATACAACCGCCTCGAGCGCGGCATCCTGCACTTCTTCTCGTCGCAGTCCGACTTCGACGCCGGTGCGGCGGGCGCCGAGCTGATGCGCACCCACGGCGTCGACCGGCGCGTGCTCTCGCGCGACGAGGTGCTGAAGATCGAGCCGGCGCTCGCCAGCTTCGGGCCCAACATCCACGGCGGCACCTACACGCCCAGCGACGAGTCGGGCGACGCGCGCGCCTTCACCCAGCAGCTCGGCCGCCTGTGCGCCGAGCGCGGCGTCAAGTTCCTCTACCAGCACGACATCGTGGCCCTGGCCCAGGCGGGCGGTGCGATCTCGGCCGTCAAGGTGCGCGACCAGGCCAGCACCGAGGAGCGGCTGCTGCGCGCCGACCACTTCGTCGCTGCCACCGGCCCCTACACCGGCAGCCTGCTGCGCCCGCTCGGCGTCGATCTCGACATCTACCCGGCCAAGGGCTACTCGGCCACCTTGCGCTTGCTGCGCCCCGAGCTGGCCAGCACCGTCAGCCTGCTCGACGACACCCGCAAGATCGCGATCTCGCGCCTGGGCGACCACATCCGCATCGCCGGCACCGCCGAGATGGCCGGCTACGACACCCGCCTGGACAGCGCCACCGCCCAGGTGCGCTGCGCCGCGCTGGTCAAGCGCTACGAGGAGCTCTTCCCCGGCGTGGCCGACGCCAGCCAGCCCAATTTCTGGACCGGCCTGCGCCCCAGCACTCCCACCAACATCCCCTACATCGGCCGCAGCCGCATCCGCAACCTGTGGCTCAACGCCGGCCATGGCACGCTGGGCTGGACCCACGGCGCCGGCTCCGGCCGCGCGCTGGCCGAGCTGATGAGCGGCAAGCGCCCGCAGCTGAACTTCGGCTTCTGCGGCCCCGCCCTGCCCGAGGCCAGGCCCACGGTCGCGCTGGCGGCCTGAAGGCAGGCGGCGCGCCCAGGCCGTACGGCGCGCGCCCCCTCTGGCCGGGGCCGCCGCACGGCAGGCGGGTCGCCCCTACAATCGCGCCCCTCCCCGAATTTGCCCGGCGAGCGGCTGGACTGCCGCCGGCACCGCCATGCCTTCACGCCCGCGTACCGCGTCCCTCGCTGGCGCCCCTTTCTGCGCCATCGACTTCGGCACCTCCAATTCGGCCATCGCGCTGCCTGAGGGTGCGGCCGACCGCGTCGCGCTGGTCGAGGTCGAGCCCGGCCAGCGCACCATGCCCACCGCCGTCTTCTACACGCTGGAGGGCACCGCGCCGCACGAAGACCCGCACCGGCTGTACGGCCGGCCCGCGCTGGCGGCCTATATGGAGGGCGTGGACGGGCGGCTGATGCGCTCGATGAAGAGCGTGCTCGGCTCCTCGCTGGTGGAGCAGAGCACCGAGGTCGGCGGCGGCCGCTCGGTGCGCTTTCTCGACATCATCGCCGGCTACCTGCGCCACCTGAAGAGCCTGGCCGAGGCCCAGGCCGGCGCGCCGCTGCGGCGTGCGGTGCTGGGCCGGCCGGTGTTCTTCGTCGATGGCGACCCCGAGCGCGACGCCCAGGCCCAGGCCGCGCTGGCGTCCGCCGCACACCAGGTCGGCTTCCAGGAGATCAGCTTCCAGTTCGAGCCCATCGCCGCGGCGCTGGACTTCGAGGCCACCGCCGACCGCGAGCAGCTGGTGCTGGTGGCCGACATCGGCGGCGGCACCTCGGACTTCTCGCTGGTGCGGGTCGGCCCCGAGCGGCGCCAGCGGGTCGACCGCAGCAGCGACATCCTCGCCAGCCACGGCGTGCACGTCGCCGGCACCGACTTCGACCGCCACGTCGAGCTCGCCGCGATCCTGCCGCTGGCCGGCTTCCGCGCGCGCGGCCCGGCACCCGCCGAGCGCGAGGTGCCCAGCAAGGTCTACTACGACCTCGCGACCTGGCATCTGATCAACACCGTCTACACCCCCGCCCGGGTGATGGAGCTGCGCCGCATGCGCACGTTCTACGCCGACCCGCTGCTGCACGCGCGCCTGATGACCATCGTCGAGCAGCGCCTGGGCCACGGCCTGATGGCCGGCGCCGAGGCGGCCAAGATCGCGGTGGCCGAAGGGCGCGACGCCCGCATCGCGCTCGACGAGCTGGAAGACGGCCTGCAGGCCGCGCTGGACGAGCGCCAGGCCATGGCGGCGATGGAGGCCGACCTGCAGCGCATCGTCGATGCCGGGCTGGAGACGGTGCGGCAGGCGGGCGTGGCGCCGGGCCAGGTCGAGGTCGTCTACCTCACCGGCGGCTCGACCGGCCTGGCGCCGCTGGCCACGCGCATCGCGGCGCCCTATGCCAATGCCCGCACCGTGCGCGGCGACCGCCTGGCCAGCGTCGCGCAGGGCCTGGGGCTGCACGCGCAGCGCGTTTTCCGCTAGCCGGGCCGGCCGGCCCG
>DATHWJ010000540.1:0-2485 GCA_035460745.1 Ideonella sp.
CATGCGGTGTGGCTGGTGGAGCTGGGGATGCGGCCGTTGCTGGACTTCGGCCTGCGGCTGGGCGAGGGCTCGGGCGCCGCGCTGGCCTGGCCGCTGATCGTCTCGGCCGAGCGGCTGCTGGCCGAGATGGCCACCTTCGCGTCGGCGGGGGTGAGCCAGCGCTCGCCTTGATGGCCGGCGCGGCACGGCGCCTGGGCCACGAGCTGCGGCTGCTGGCCGTGGCGCTGCAGTTCCTGACACGCGTGCCGGTGCCGGCCGCGCTGGGCTTCGAGCCGGCCTGGCTGAACCAGTGCGTGCGCTGGTTCCCGCTGGTCGGCGCGGCGGTGGGCTTGTGGGGCGCGCTGGTGCTGGCGCTGGCCGCCGCCGTCTGGCCGCCCACCGTGGCCGCGCTGCTGTGCGTGGCGGCCACGCTGTGGCTGACCGGCGCCTTCCATGAAGACGGCCTGGCCGACACCTTCGACGCGCTGGGCGGCGCGGTGCCGCGCGAGAAGGCGCTGGCCATCATGAAGGACTCGCGCATAGGCACTTACGGCGCCGCGGCGCTGGTGCTGGCGCTGGCCCTGCGCGCGGCGCTGCTGGCGGCGCTGCTGGCGCGCGGGCTGCTGCCGGCCGCCGCAGCGCTGCTGGCCTCGCAACTGCTGGGCCGCACCGGCGCGGTGCTGCTGATGGCGCTGCTGCCGTATGCGGGCGACGCCGAGCACGCCAAGGCCAAGCCGCTGGCCACCTCGGTAGCGGGGCGTGGGGCGGCGGCGGCGGTGCTGGTCGCCGCGGTGTGCAGCGTCGCCTGCTGCGGTGGCTTGTGGTTGGCGGGGCTGCCGGCGCAAGGCCTGCGCTGGTGTGCCGCCGCGCTGGCCGCGGTGGCCGTGGTGGGGCTGATGCGGCGGTGGCTGCGGCGCCGGCTGGGCGGCTACACGGGCGACACGCTGGGCGCCACCGAGCAGCTCACCGAGATCGCGGTGCTGGCGGTCTTCAGCGCGACGGGGTGGGCGTGAGCTTTGCGCCGGCCGTCTGGGCCTGGCGCCATCCGCGTGCGACGGGGGCGGAGGGCCGTTGCATAGGCCGTACCGACCTGCCGGTGGACCGCCGCCGGGCCAAGCGCCTCGCGCGCCGCATCCAGCGCGCCGCGCGGCGGGCCGGGCTGGCGCGGGTGGTCTTCACCTCGCCCTTGCAGCGCTGCGCCGCGGTCGGGCGCCAGCTGCGTGCCTGGGGCTGGCAGCATCGCATCGAGCCGGCGCTGCTGGAGATGGACTTCGGGGCCTGGGAGGGCAGGGCCTGGAGCGCCATCCCGCGGGCGGAGGTCGATGCCTGGTGCACCGACTTCAGCCACCATGCGCCGGGCGGCGGCGAGCCGCTCCACACCTTGTTCGAGCGGGTTGCGGCCTGGCGCCCCGAGACACCCGCCATCGTGGTCGCGCACGCGGGGTGGATGCTGGCCAGGTGCTGGCTGGCGGCGGGCGAAAGCGGCCTGCCGACGGCCGCCTCGTGGCCCGCGCCACCGGCGCATGGCGCACTGTGGCGGCTGCAGCGCGGTGAGCGCTGAGCTGCGGTCGCCCGCGGCACGTTGAATGGGCGGGCGGCGGCGCCCAGGCGCTCAAGCGCCCGGCGCGGCGACGGCGCGCCGGTGGCTGCGGAAGACATGGTCCCAGAAGGCGCTGGTGACGCCGAAGCAGACCGGCTCGCGGGCCGGCAGGTGGTGGATGGCGTGCCAGCGCTTGCGCTGCCGCAGCCAGCGGCTGTCGGCGCGCCAGTGGTGGGTGGCATGGTGGGTCACGGCGTAGGCCAGGTAGCCGCTCAGCAGGCCCAGCGTCAGCGCGCAGGCGCGCCACAGCTCGGCCAGCAGCGCGGCGGGCAGGAACACCAGCAGTGCGATCAGCGAGGCGCTGAGCAGGGTCGGCGCGCAGATCAGCGCGCGAGGGCGCTGGTGATGCTCGGCATGCCAGCGGCTGAAGGGCCGCAGGCCGTGCAGCACGAAGCGGTGCAGCGCATATTCGACCGCGCTCCAGCTCACCAGGCCCACCGCCACGAGCGCCGCGCACGCCAGCCCTTCGCCACGCGGCCCGGCCAGCACCAGGCCGCCCGCCAGCAGCGCCACGGCGGCGCCATAGAGCGCAAAATCGGCGTGGTAAGCCGCCTTGCTGTGTTCCAGCGTGAACAGGGCCATGTATGTCCTTTTGAGTGTGATGAGGCAGGCGGCAGGCCAGGGTTTCGAGCGCCTTGTGCAACAAGCTATGGCCGGCGGGCCGGCCCGTCTGTGCGCCAGCGCACGGTCAGTTGCCAAGCCGGCGGCTTGACTACGTGCGCTAGCGAACATACAAAATGCGCTGGCGTACTTACACTTGAAAAAAACTCTGCGCATGATTTTCTGACCAGGGTCACCCTCAACCACGGACCCTGCTGGGAGCGCTGCGATGGCTGTACCGCCCGATCTCAAGAGCAATCACCTGCTCGCCGCTTTGCCCGAGCCCGAGCTGCAGCGCTGGCTGCC
>DATHWJ010000541.1:0-5670 GCA_035460745.1 Ideonella sp.
CACCTCCGCCGGCCCCCAGCCGCCCGCGGCCTTCATGCCGCAGGCCTCTCGGCAACGGCAACCGCAGCGGCCACGATGGGCACCACGCGGGGCGCGGCTTCGCGTTCGATCATCGCGTCTATCTGGCGCCTGGCCCAGAGCGAGCCGGCGTCGATGTTCATGTTGTAGAAGGCGCGCTCGGGGTGGCGGTCGATCGCCCGCTGCTGCGCCTCGATGACGATCTCGTCCTCGAGCAGGATGCCCGCCGCGCCCTGCAGGACCTGGCGCGTCACCCGCTGCTCGCTGACACGGTAGTTGCGCAGGTGGCACCAGAAGTAGTAGCAGCTCTTCGCGGTCGAGGGGGTCGGGATGTGGATGACCCACATGCCCACGCCTTGCGAGCGGTCGCCCTCGGGCGCACCCGAGCCGGCCGGCGCCACGCCGACATCGAGCACGATGGTCGACGGGGCCTTGAAGTGGATGATCTGCCAGCGGTCCACCGGGCCGGGCCGGCCGAGCTGGGCCGCCCAGAACGGCGGCGCCTCCTGGTTCAGCACCCAGCGCCGCACGGTGGCCGTGCTGGGCCCGTGCGCCACGTCGAACGGCGCCTCCGCGAGCGCCTCGTTGCCTATGCTGGCGCCGTGCACATAGGTCTCGTGGGTGAGGTCCATCAGGTTGTCGATCACCAGCCGGTAGTCGGCCTGCACCTCGGTCATCTGCCCGTCGCCGGCCCAGGCCGGGTCGTCCATCCAGCGCAGGTCGGGGATCAGCGCGGGGTCGGCCAGCGCCGGGTCGCCGGGCCAGACCCAGACGAAGCGGTGCCGCTCGGCCACCGGATAGGCCGTCACGCAGGCCGATGGGTTGAGCGTCTCCTGGCTGGGCATGTGGGTGCAGCGGCCCTCGGCGTCGAAGCGCAGGCCGTGGTAGCCGCAGCGCACCTCGTCGCCCACCAGGCTGCCCAGCGACAGCGGCAGCAGGCGGTGCCAGCAGGCATCGGCCAGCGCGGCGACCGCGCCGCTGCGCAGGCGGTACAGCACCAGGTCGTGGTCGCAGACCGTGCGGGCGAGCAACTGGCGGCCCACCTCCACATCCCAGGCGGCGACATACCAGGCGTTCAACGGGAAAGTGCGGCGGGTGTCCATGGCGGGTCTCGGTGGCTTGTGTCGAACGGATGCGGCGCTCAGGCCGCCGCACCGGCCTCGGCCTCAGCCGCGGCGCGGCGGGCCAGGCCGCGCCGCATCAGCAGGCCCGGCCGGTCGGGGCCGAAGCTCAGGTCGGTCTGCGGTTCGGGGTCGCTGAGCACGCCGTCCAGGATCCACTGCAAGGCCTCGACGTCCTCGAGATAGGCCTGCACCGAGGCGTCGAAGAGAAAGCGGTCGGCCGCTTCGTCGTCGAGCTTGAAGCTGCGCGAGTTGAACCACCAGTAGTGGATGCTGCCCTGCGTCTCCGGCGTGATCAGGTGAGTGATGTTGAAACGGTACTCGGACAAGGCGCCCGGCTCCGGCGCCAGATCGACGATCTTCGCGAAGGCGGTGTGCAGGGCCGGCGAGGCGAAGCGCGCCTCGGAGAAGCGGTCGACCTGCTTGTGCATGATGCCGGCCGGCACGCCGTAGATGCCGGGCGGCGCCGAGTTGCGCAGCGCGCGGTCGATGATCACCACCTCGCCCTGCTGGCGTACGTCGAGCTTGGAGCGCGCGTACTCCGGCGTGCCCACGGTGCCAGGATGCAGGAACGGGAAGTGCGTCTGGTCGAGCAGGTTCTCGTGCATGGCGACGTAGTCGGTGCGGATGTGGAAGTCACCGGTCACGCTGCGCCATGCCGGGCCGCTCAGCCACGGCGTCTCGGGCACCAGCGCCTCGTCGGCCAGCGCCGGGTCGCCCATCCAGATCCACACCAGCGGGGCGCGCTCGGCGAGCGGGAAGCCGCGCACCCTGGCGTTCGCCGGCACCGTGGCCATCGAAGGCATGTGCACGCACTGGCCCGAGGCATCGAACTGCATGCCGTGGTAGCCGCAGACCAGCAGGTCGCCCACGAGCTGGCCCTTGGCGAGCGGAAACGACCTGTGCGGGCAGCGGTTGCGCACCGCGACGGGCCGGCCATCGAGCGTGCGGTAGAGCGCCACGTCGATACCCAGCAGGCGCCGGCTGATGATCTCCCGCGAGATCTCGGCGCTGCGGCCGGCCACGTACCAGCAGTTGCGCACCAGTGGTGTGGCGTGGTCGGCGTAGGTCGCGGCCGGCGCGCCGGCGGGCAGGTTCGCCGTCGCGACAGGCGGCATGGTCGTCAGGGACATGGCAGCTCCATGAGAGTGGCCCTCGGCAGGCTGGCTGCACTTGGGATCCCATAATCTAATGGACCGGCACGCTCTCCTGGGTGAATTTTGCTTATAGGCAGCCAGCACTGCATCCACGGGATCCCAAATGAGAGAAACTCGCAGCATCACTTCACGGCCTGCACGCACCGACGCCCATGACCCAGACCACCACCACGCTGCAGCTGCGCGAGATGATCCTGCGAGGCGACCTGGCGCCGGGCGAGCGTCTGCGCGAGGCGGAGCTCGCCGAGCGGCTGGGCACCTCGCGCACGCCCGTGCGCCAGGCGCTGCCCGCGCTCGCGCAGGAGGGCCTGCTGGTGCGGGCGGGGCAGCGCGGTTTCGCGGTGCGCCGGTTCAGCGCCAGCGAGAGCTTCGAGGCGCTGCACCTGCGCGCCTTGCTGGAAGGCTACGCGGCGCGGCGGCTGGCCGAGCGCGGTGCATCCGCCGCCCTGCTGCAGGCCCTGCACGATTGCCTCGCACAGGGCGACGCGCTGTTCCCGGCGCGCAGCTTCGCCGAGACCGACGAAGCCGGCTATGCCGACATGAACGCGCGCTTCCACTCGCTGGTGGTCGACGGTGCGCAGATGCCGCTGCTCGCCGGCTTCACGGCGCGCTGCAACCTCGTTCCCTTCACCGGGCCCGACCGCATCGCGTTCTCCGCGGTCGGCCGGCGCGCGGTCTTCGACCGGCTCTTCTACGCCCACCGCCAGCACCACGGCATCGTGGAGGCGATCGCCGCCGGCCAAGGCGACCGGGCCGAGGCACTGTTCCGCGAGCACGCCATCGGGCAGGAGCAGAGCATGAGCCTGGGACCGCTGGCCGAGGCCACGCAGACCGAGGCTGCCGGCGCGCCCACCGCGCGCCGATGAACAGGCTCACTCCGCCAGCGCCAGCGCCCAGGGCCGCGGCGCCGCTTCGATCGCCGCCAGCAAGGCCCGCGTCTCGGGCAGCAGCTCGCCGTAGTGGAAGTGCGCCGTCGCGAGCTTGCCGGCGTACCAGCCCTGCTTGTGTTCGTGTTCGTGTTCGCGCTCGTGCACGGCCAGGCAGGCCGCCGCCGCGCGCGCCCACCACCACGCCATGACCAGGTGGCCCAGCAGCCGCAGGTAGCTGCAGCACGACGCCAGCGCCGCACCTGCCTGGCCTCGCTCGCGCCCGGCCAGCAGCGTGGTGGCCGCCCTCACCTGTGCCAGCAGCGTCCGCAGCGGCCCGGTGAAGGCGGCCAGCCCCTCGGCGCCGGCACCGGGGCTCTCGAGCCAGGCCTGCACGCGCCCGGTCAGCAGCGCCAGGCGTTGGCCGCCATCGGCCAGCACCTTGCGCATCAGCAGGTCCTGCGCCTGGATGCCGGTGCTGCCTTCGTAGAGGGTGATCACGCGTGCGTCGCGCACCAGCTGCTCCACGCCCGTCTCGCGCACATAGCCGTGGCCGCCGTGCACCTGCAGCGCCAGGCTCAGCGCCTGCTGCGCGTTCTCGCACAGGAAGCCTTTGACGATGGGGGTCAGCAGGCCGGCGAGCTCGGCGCTCTCGCGCCTGTGCGCTTGGTCGGCGTGGGACTCGGCCGCGTCGATGACCAGCGCGGTCCAGTGCACGAGCATGCGGGCCCCTTCGTTCCAGGCCTTCTGCGTCATCAGCATGCGCTGCACGTCGGGGTGGTCCACCAGCGGGCAGGGCTGCAGGCCGGCGGGCGAGCGGCCCTGGCGGCGCTCGTGGGCATAGCCGCGCGCGGCCTGCCAGGCCAGCTCGCTCAGGCCCAGCGCCTGCAGGCCGGACATCAGCCGGGCCTCGTTCATCATCGGGAACATCGCCGCCAGGCCGCGCTGCGGCTCGCCCACCAGCCAGCCCAGCGCGCCGTCCAGGCGCAGCGCGCAGGTAGGGCTGCCGTGCAGGCCCATCTTGTGCTCGATGCCGTCGCAATGCACCGCATTGCGCGCGCCGTCGTCCAGCCACTTGGGCACCAGGAACAGGCTCAGCCCGCGCGAGCCGGGCGGCGCGCCGGCGATGCGCGCCAGCACGAGGTGAACGATGTTGGCCGACAGGCCGTGCTCGGCGCCGCTGGCGAAGATCTTGCTGCCGCTGAGGCGGTAGCCGCCGGGCCCGTCCGGCTCGGCCCGCGTGCTCAGCAGCCCGATGTCGGAGCCGGCCTGCGGCTCGGTCATGCACATCGACGACAGCACCCGCCCGCTGGCCAGCGCCGGCAGCCAGCGCGCCTGCAGCGCCGGGCTCGCGGAGCGCCGCAGGCAGATCGCCGCGCAGTGGTTGACCGAGGCGATCATCACGAAGGCATGGCTGGCGGCCGAGAAGATCTCGTTGACCACGCTGAACATCAGCCTCGGCAGCCCCTGCCCGCCGTCCGCCAGCGCGGCGCAGATGGAGACCCAGCCGAGCTCGCAGTAGTCGCGGTAGGCCTGCTGGAAGCCGGGCGGCATCTCGACCTCGCCGCCGTGCCAGCGGCAGCCGGTCTCGTCCGCCCCGCGGTTCAGCGGCAGGATGGCGCCGGCGGCGAAGTCGCCCGCCTGCTCGGCCACGGCCATCAGGCTCTCGCCGTCCAGCCCGGCGTGCTCGGGCATCTGCGCCAGCGCGGCGGGCGCGTCGAGCAGCTCGTTCAGCACGAATGAAAGATCGCGCAAGGGCGCGCTGTAGCGCATGGGGGCTTGCCTTGGTGGCCGGCTTCAGCGCGGCGGCAGGCGCACGGCACCGTCCAGGCGAATCACTTCGCCGTTCAGGTAGCGGTTGTGCACGATGTGCGCCACCAGCTCGGCGAATTCGCCCGGCTGCCCCAGGCGTTTCGGGAAGGGGATGGACTCGGCCAGCGCACGCTGCAGCTCGGGCGAGGCCTGGCTCAGCAGCGGCGTCTCGAAGATGCCGGGCGCTATCGCCATCACGCGCACGCCCATCGGGGCGAACTCGCGTGCCATCTGTATCGTCAGCGCCACCAGGCCGCCCTTGGCCGCCGTGTAGGCCGCCTGGCCCACCTGGCCTTCGAAGGCCGCCACCGAGGTGGTGAAGAGCACCAGGCCCCGCTCGCCATCGAGCGGCTCGGCCGCCATCATCTCGGCCGCGGCGAGCCGCGCCATGTTGAAGCTGCCCACCAGGTTGAGCTCGAGCACGCGGGTGAACTCGTGCAGCGGCATGGGACCTTCCTTGCCGACCACCCGCCTGGCCGCACCGCCGCCGGCGCAGTTGACCAGCACGCGCACCGGCCCGTGGGCCTCGCGGGCGGCCGCCAGGGCCGCGACCGCGCTCTCCGGGTCCGTCACGTCGCAGGCGAGCGCCAGGCCGCCGATGCGCCCGGCCACAGCGCGGGCGCGCTCGGGCTGGATGTCCAGCACCGCGACGCGCGCACCCAGGCTGGCCAGTAGCACGGCCGTGGCTTCGCCCAG
>DATHWJ010000542.1:0-4061 GCA_035460745.1 Ideonella sp.
CAGCTCGGCGGTGCCGGTGCGGTGCTGGGCCGCGTAGAGCGGCGCGTGCCAGGCCTGCCAGGCCCACTGCGCAGCGCGCGCGGCCAGCAGGCCCGTGCCCAGCAGCGCGGCGGCCGAAAGCAGCAGGTGACGGCGCGAGGCGCCGGTGGGCTGGGCCGCGGGCTCGCCGAAGTGCTCTCGCAATGGGCCGGCCATGCCGCCCAGCGCGGCCCAGCGGCGCTGCGCTTCTTCGGCGGCGGCCTGGTGCTCGGCCGAGCGGCCGGCCCAGGCCAGCAAGGCGGTGCTGGCCCGCGCGGGCGACGCCAGCTCGGCCTGCACGACCAGCGCCAGCGCGCGCTCGACGAGCTTCTCGCGCGGCGCTCCGGCTGCAGGGGCGCGGTTCATTGGACTCCCCTCCGCGCTGCGCACTCCGGGGTGAGCGCTGGGGAGCGGCCCGGCGCGCTCATGGCAGCTCCTCGGCCAGCCGCGGCGCAAAGGCCTGCCGCGCCGACACCGCCTGCGCCTCGATCAGGCTGCCGCGCATCTCGGCGAAGGCACGCGAACAGTCCACGGCCGCCCGCACCAGGTGCTTGGCCACGGCCGCTTCGCTGAGCTTCAGCCGCTGCGCGATCTCGTCGCGCGTGTGGCCGTAGGCGCGAAAGAGCAGGAAGACCTCGCGCCGCAGCGGCGGCAAGGCCTCGATCGCCGCGACCACGCGCGCCAGCACCTGGCGCTGCGCCGCGATCACCTCGCAGGAGGGCGCCGCCCACGCCAGGCCCGCGGCCTGCTGCTGCAGCGCCCAGGCCGAGACCACCTGGCGGTGCCGCGCCTCGTCGATGCAGAGATTGCGCGCCACGCGAAAGAGCAGCGCGCGTGGCGACTCGATGGGCAGCCGGCTGCCGCCGGCCACGCCCAGGTCGTCCGCGATCGTCCGCAGGTAGACCCGCTCGAAGCTGGACTGCGCGATGTCGGCCGCATACTGCGGATCCCGCAGCTCGCGCGTCAGGTAGCGGCGCAGGTCGTTGTAGTGCGCGATGAGTTCATCAGCCAGCTTCCCCATCTGCGCGGCCTCTTCAAAACCGGGTGTGTGAGTGGGGGTTGATAATAATACTGATTCGCATTTGAATCGAGGTGGCACCATTGAAGAAGACGATGCGCAGGGCGGCGCCGGCACGCCGTGGCCCGCCGGCATGCTGAGTCGCAGGCGCTGGCTCGCCGGCGCCGCAATCTCAGGCGCCACCGCGCCGCTGCTGGCCGCCTGCTCCTCCGCCACCAGCGGCACCGACGAGGCCGCGCGCCGCCTGCGGGCTCCGTTTGCCGCGAAGACCGGCGACCGCGACTCGCTGCTGCGCGAACTGGTGCGCTACGCGACGCTGGCGCCCTCCAGCCACAACACCCAGTGCTGGCAGTTCCGACTTGGCGAGCGGGCTATCGCCATCGCGCCCGATCTGTCCCGGCGCTGCCCGGTCGTCGACCCCGACGACCACCACCTCTTCGTCTCGCTGGGCTGCGCGACTGAAAACCTGGCGCAGGCCGCACTCGCCAACGGGCTGCAGGTCGAGGCACGCTTCGACCCCGCCGGCCCGGGCAGCGTGGTGGCCAGCCTGGTGCCGACGCGGGCCGTGGCTTCCCCGTTGTTCGGCGCCATCACCGAGCGGCAGTGCACGCGCGGCGACTACGACGGCCAGCCGCTGAGCGCGCAGGAACTGGGCCTGCTGGAGCGTGCCGGCAGCGCTGCCGGCGTGCGTGTGCTGATGCTGACGGAGCGCCCGGCGCTGGAGAAGGTGCTGGGCTTCGTGACGGCCGGCAACACCTCGCAGATGAGCGACCCGGCCTTCCTCGAAGAGCTGAAGGCCTGGATACGCTTCAGTGCCGACGAGGCCACCCGCACAGGCGACGGCCTCTATGCCGGCGCCTCCGGCAACCCCTCGATGCCGCGCTGGCTGGGCAGCCCGCTGTTGGACGTGTTCTTCACCGTGCGCACGGAAAACGAGCGCTATGCCAGGCAGATCCGCAACTCGGCCGGCATCGCCGTCTTCGTCGCCGAGACCGCCGACGCGGCGCACTGGGTCGAGGTGGGCCGCTGCTACGAGCGCTTCGCGCTGCAGGCGACCGCGCTGGGCATCCGCAATGCCTTCGTCAACCAGCCGGTCGAGGTCGCCGCGCTGCGGCCCCAGTTCGCCTCGGCGCTGGGCCTGGGCGCGCTGCGGCCCGACCTGGTGGTGCGCTTCGGCCGCGGGCCGGCAACACCCTGGGCTATGCGGCGGCCGGTGCAGGCGGTGGTGGTCTGAACGGAAGTGCCTAGGGCTGCGCCGGCCCCGGGCCCCGGCGCGATGCGCGCTGCAGGCCCTTGCGCAGCTCGCTGAACCACAGCACCGAGCTGCCCATCGCGGCGCACACGGCCCACTGCGCCGGGCTCAGCGGCACGGTGCCGAAGGCGAGGTTCATGAAGCCCAGGTGCACCACCGCCACCTGCAGCAGCACCGCCAGCGCGATCGAGCCCCACAGCCAGCGGTTGGTGAACAGGTGGCTGAAGGCGCTCAGCGTCTGCGAGCGCGCGTTCAGGCAGTTGAAGAGCTGCGCGAAGACCAGCACCGTGAAGCCGGCCGTGCGCGCGGTGCCCAGCTCGCTGTCGCCTTCGAGCAGCCCGCCGGGCAGGTAGTAGTCGATGGTCCCCAGCGTGGCCACGGCCATCACCGCGCCGATCTCGAGGGCGCCCAGCCACATGCGTGCGTCGATGGTGCGTTCCGTCAACCGCCGGGGCGGGCGCGCCATCACGTCGTCGGTGGCGGGGTCTATGCCCAGCGCCAGCGCCGGGCCGGAGTCGGTGACGAGATTGATCCACAGGATCTGCGTGGCCAGCAGCGGCACCACCACCGCGTGGTCGGGCGTCCTCAGGCCGATCACGCCGGCGCCCACCGCGCCCAGGAACACCGTCAGCACCTCGCCGATGTTGGAGGAGAGCAGGTAGCGCAGGAACTTGCGGATGTCGTCGAAGATGACGCGGCCCTCGCGCACCGCCTCGACGATGGTGGCGAAGTTGTCGTCGGCCAGTATCATCCGGGCCGCCTCTTTGCTCACCTCGGTGCCGGTGATGCCCATCGCGATGCCGATGTCGGCCGCCTTCAGCGCGGGGGCGTCGTTGACGCCGTCGCCGGTCATCGCGACGATGTTGCCGGCGGCCTGCAGCGCGGCCACGATGCGCAGCTTGTGGGCCGGCGCCACGCGGGCGAAGACGGTGGTCTCGGCGACGGCGCGGGCGAAGGCCGCGTCGTCGAGCGCGTCGAGCTGGCTGCCGCTCAGGGCCTGGGCGCCGGCCGCGGCGAGGCCGAGATCGGCCGCGATGCGGGCGGCCGTGCGCGGGTGGTCGCCGGTGATCATCAGCACCCGGATGCCCGCGCGGCGGGCCTCCCGTATCGCCGCGGCGACGCCCTCGCGCGGCGGGTCGAGGATGCCCACCGTGCCGGCGAAGATCAGCTCGCGCTCGGGCGCCGCGGCCGGGTCTTCGCCCTCGGCGAGCGGCCGGTAGGCGACGGCCAGCGTGCGCAGCGCGGCGTCCGAGAGCCGGTCGACCTCGGCCAGGATGTGCGCGCGGCGGGCTTCGTCCAGCGCCACCACCGCCATCCCGACGCGGGCCTGCGTGCAGTGCCTCAGCAGCACGTCGGGTGCGCCCTTGGCGATCAGCACCAGCTGATCGCCATGCTCGTGGTCGCGCTCGATGCTGGACATCATCTTGCGCTCGGAGGTGAAGGGCAGCTCGGCCACGCGCTCGAAGCGGCGCTCGCGCCGCTGCGTCAGCCCCAGCTTGGCCTCGGCGACCAGGAAGGCCGCTTCGGTGGGGTCGCCCTGGATCTCCCACAGGCCGTCCGCCGCCTCGCGCAGGCCCGCGTTGCCGGCCAGGCTGCCGCCGCTCAGCACGACGATCTGCTCCTCGCGCAGCGGCCCGGCCGCCAGCTCGGCGCCGCGGTGCTCGACCCGGCCGTCGGGCGCATATCCCACGCCGGTGACGGCGGTGGCGCCCGAGGCCGTCACCACGCGCTCTAGGGTCATCTCCGAGCGCGTCAGGGTGCCGGTCTTGTCGG
>DATHWJ010000543.1:0-19347 GCA_035460745.1 Ideonella sp.
GACGTCGAAGGCGTAGTTTTTCTCGGCGCGGGCCAGGCCGGCCTGCAGCCGCATCGCCGCAGCGAGCGCGATCATCGCGCCGTTGTCGGTGCACAGGTGCAGCTCGGGGTAGTGCACCCTGCCCTGCTGGCGTTGAACGGCCTGGTTCAGCTGGGTGCGCAGCGCCGCGTTGGCGCCCACGCCGCCGGCCACGACCAGGCGCTTCAGGCCGGTCTGCTTCAGCGCCTTCAGCGACTTGCGCACCAAGACCTCGACGATGGCCGCTTCGGTGCTGGCCGCCAGGTCGGCGCGCTGCTCGTCGCTCGGGTGTTCGCCCAGCCGCTTCAAGGTCGTCATCACCGCGGTCTTCAGGCCCGCGAACGAGAAGTCCAGGTTGGGCTGATGCAGCAGGGGCCGCGGCAGCGCAAAGGCATCGCCTCGGCCGCTCTCCGCCAGCCTGGCCAGCGCCGGCCCACCGGGGTAGCCCAGGCCCAGCAGCTTGGCGGATTTGTCGAAGGCCTCGCCGGCGGCATCGTCGATGGTCTCGCCGAGCAGCTCGTAGCGCCCCACCCCTTCGACCCGCATCAGTTGCGTGTGGCCACCCGAGACCAGCAGCGCGACGAACGGGAACTCGGGCGGGTCGGCCGAGAGGAAGGGCGACATCAGGTGGCCCTCGAGGTGGTGCACGCCCACGGTCGGCTTGTCCAGCGCCGCCGCCAGCGCGCAGGCCACGCCGGCGCCCACCAGCAGGGCCCCCGCGAGACCGGGGCCGCGCGTGAACGCCACCACGTCGATCTCGGCCAGCGTCGCGCCCGCAGCCTCCAGCGCCTCGCGCGCCAGCGGCAGCACGCGCCGCACATGGTCGCGCGATGCGAGCTCGGGCACCACGCCGCCATAGGCCTGGTGCATGCGGATCTGGCTGTGCAGCGCCTGGCCGCGCAGCACCGGCGCGGCATCGCCCTCGAACGAGACCAGCGCGACGCCGGTCTCGTCGCAGGACGACTCGATGCCCAGGACGTTCACGAAAGCCCACCCGCCGGCGCCAAGCCACCCTGAGCTGGCGACACGCCCTCGGGAGGGCAACGCCGCGAACGTCCCGGGGGCCCACCCACTGGTTCAGTGGTTTTCGCGCGCATGGTTGATGGTGTACTTCGGGATCTCGATGGTCACGTCCTGGTCGGAGAGCATGGCCTGGCACGAGAGCCGCGAGGTGGGCTTCAGGCCCCAGGCCTTGTCGAGCAGGTCCTCCTCGATCTCGTCGAGCTCGCCCAGCGAGCCGAAACCCTGGTGGACCACGACGTGGCAGGTGGTGCAGGCGCAGCTCATCTCGCAGGCGTGCTCGATCTCGATGTCGTGCTCGATAAGCGCCTCGCAGATCGATGTGCCGCTGGGCGCCTCGATCTCGGCGCCGGCGGGGCACAGGGCGGCATGGGGAAGGATCTTGATGACGGGCATGGACTCGGGCTCTCAGATCTTCTCGAGATCGTTCAGGCTGCGGCCGGTCAGGGCCGAGCGGATGCCGCGGTTCATGCGCGCGGCGGCAAAGGCCTCGGTGCCCTTGGCCAGCGCTTCGACCGCGGCGTTGATGGCAGCGGCGTCTTCGCCGGCGGCAATGCCTTGCAGCGCCTGCAGCAGCGCTTCGATCGCGGCGCCCTCGTGCGTGCTCAGCAGGTCGCCATCGGCTGCCAGCGCGGCCCGCGTGGCCAGCGTCATGCGCTCGGCCTCGACGCGGGCTTCGCGCAGCGAGCGCGCGCCCATGTCGGCCTCCGCGCCGGCGAAGCTCTCGCGCAGCATGCGGGCGATGTCGTCGTCGGCCAGGCCGTAGCTGGGCTTGACCTGCACGGCCGCTTCGACGCCCGAGGTCATCTCGCGCGCCGCCACGCTGAGCAGCCCGTCGGCATCGACCTGGAAGGTCACGCGGATGCGCGCCGCGCCGGCCACCATGGGCGGGAAGCCGCGCAGCTCGAAGCGCGCCAGCGAGCGGCAGTCGCTCACCAGCTCGCGCTCGCCCTGCAACACGTGGATGGCCATCGCGGTCTGGCCGTCCTTGAAGGTGGTGAACTCCTGCGCCTTGGCGACGGGGATGGTGGTGTTGCGCTCGACGATGCGCTCGACCAGGCCGCCCATGGTCTCCAGGCCCAGCGAGAGCGGGATCACGTCGAGCAGCAGCATCTCGCTGTCCGGCGCGTTGCCGGCCAGCGCATGGGCCTGGATCGCCGCGCCTATGGCCACCACCTCGTCGGGGTTCACGTCGGTCAGCGGCGGCCGGCCAAAACACGCGGCCACCGCCGCGCGCACGGCCGGCATGCGGGTCGAGCCGCCGACCAGCACCACGCCTTGCACCTCGTCGCGCGTCACCTTGGCGTCGCGCAGCACCTTGCGCACGGCCGCCAGCGTGCGGTCGAGCAAGGGCTTGGTCAAGGCATCGAACTGCTCGCGGCTGACGCCGATGGCGAACTCGCGGCCGTCCAGCGTGAACGACAGCGTGGTGTGCGCGGCCTCGGTCAGCGCCTGCTTGGCGGCGCGCGCGGCCATGTGCAGTGCGCGCTTGTCGCCGGACGACTGGGCACTCAAGCCCGCTTGCTGCGCGGCCCAGTCGGCCAGCGCATGGTCGAAATCGTCGCCGCCCAGTGCGGCGTCGCCGCCAGTGGCCACCACCTCGAAGACGCCGCGCTGCAGCCGCAGCAGCGAGATGTCGAAGGTGCCGCCGCCCAGGTCGTAGATGGCGTAGAGGCCTTCGCTGCCGTGGTCCAGGCCGTAGGCCACGGCGGCGGCGGTGGGCTCGTTGATCAGGCGCAGCACGTTCAGGCCGGCCAGTTGGGCGGCGTCCTTGGTGGCCTGGCGCTGGGCCTCGTCGAAGTAGGCCGGCACGGTGATCACGGCGCCGAACAGGTCGTCGTTGAAGGTGTCCTCGGCGCGGAAGCGCAGCGTGGCCAGCACCTCGGCCGAGACCTCCACCGGCGTCTTGACGCCCTGGCGCGTGCGCACCGCGACCATGCCGGGCTGGTCGACGAACTCATAGGAGAGCCGCTCGTGGCCGGCCACGTCGGCCAGGCCGCGCCCCATGAGGCGCTTGACCGAGGCGATCGTGTTGTGCGGGTCCTGGGCTTGCGCCGCAGCGGCCTCGAAGCCGATCTGGCGGCCCTTGCCTTCGAGGTAGCGCACCACCGAAGGCAGCATCACGCGGCCTTGTTCGTCGGGCAGGCACTCGGCCGCGCCGTGGCGCACCGAGGCGACCAGCGAGTTGGTGGTGCCCAGGTCGATGCCGACCGCAATGCGGCGCTGGTGAGGGTCCGGCGCCTGGCCGGGTTCGGAGATCTGTAGCAGGGCCACGATAAAGGTCTTGTCAGTTTTCCAGGGCTTCGAGGCGGCGCGCGATGTCGGCCTGGAAGCGGTTGACGAACATCAGCGCCCGCACTTGCTGGGCGGCCGCCGGCGCATCGCCGGCTTCGTCGAGCAGCCGGCCGGCGTTGGCAAACATGCTGCGCTGCTCGGCATCGACGGCGCTGGCGATGGCCTCCACCTCGGCGACGCCTTCGGCTTCGTCCAGCGACTCGCGCCAGCCCATCTGCTGCACCAGGAAGGCGGCGGGCATGGCGGTGTTGTTCTCGGCGTCCACCGGCGCTCCGCGCAGCTCGCAGAGGTAGGCAGCGCGCGCCAGCGGATCTTTCAGGCGCCGGTAGGCCTCGTTGACGCGCACGGCCCACTGCATCGCCACCCGCTGCGCCGCGCCGCCCTGGGCGGCGAACTTGTCCGGATGCACCTTGCCCTGCAGGCCGCGCCAGCGCTCGTCCAGCGCCGGGCGGTCCAGCGCGAACTGCTGCGGCAGGCCGAACAAGGTGAAGTCATCGTCGTCGAGGTTCATGGCTGCCCCTCGCGCGGCGAGTCGGTGTCAGTGGTCATTCGAACAAACAACATAAAGGCGCGGCACGCCAACAAAAAGGCGCGGCATGCACACGCCGCGCCCGAGACCCATGTCGCACCTACCGCCCGGTCCGGCGCCAGCCCCCTGGGGCCTGCGAGCGCAGCGCGCTGCCAGGCGCCATCAGACGCGGAACGACTCTCCGCAACCGCAGCGATCCTTCTCGCGCGGGTTGTGGAACTTGAAGCCTTCGTTCAGGCCTTCGCGCACGAAGTCGAGCTCGGTGCCGTCGATATAGGGCAGGCTCTTGGGATCGACCAGCACCTTGACGCCGTGGCCTTCGAAGACCACGTCTTCGGGCGCGACATCGTCGGCGTACTCGAGCTTGTAGGCCAGGCCGGAACAACCGGTGGTCTTGACGCCCAGGCGCACACCCACCCCCTTGCCGCGGCGGGCCAGGTAGCGGGTGACGTGCCGGGCTGCGGCTTCAGTCAGCGTGACGGAGGGCATGGGGCTCCAGGGACTTCTTCAGGTCGAAAACAAGGCGGAGGCTCGCGCGAGCTCAGTGCACCTTCTCGGCTTGCTCGTGGCGCGACTTGTAGTCGTGCACCGCGGCCTTGATCGCGTCTTCGGCCAGGATGGAGCAATGGATCTTGACGGGCGGCAGGGCCAGCTCCTCGGCGATCTTGGTGTTCTTGATCTCCAGCGCCTGGTCCAGCGTCTTGCCCTTGACCCATTCGGTGACCAGCGAGCTGGAGGCGATCGCCGAGCCGCACCCATAGGTCTTGAAACGCGCGTCCTGGATCAGGCCGGTCTCGGGATCGACCTTGATCTGCAGCTTCATCACGTCGCCGCAGGCCGGCGCGCCGACCATGCCGGTGCCGACACTCTCGTCGCCCTTGTCGAAGGCGCCGACATTGCGGGGGTTTTCGTAGTGGTCAATGACCTTGTCGCTGTATGCCATGGTGTGTGCTCCTGTTGTCTGTCTGGTGCGTGCGGTGCGGAGGGCGGGCCGGGGCCTCGCCTCAGTGCGCACTCCACTGGATGGTGGAGATGTCGATGCCGTCGCGGTACATGTCCCACAGCGGCGAGAGCTCCCGCAGCTTGGCGACACGGTCTTTCAGCGTGGCGATCGCGTAGTCGATCTCGTCTTCGGTCGTGAAGCGGCCGATGGTCATGCGCAGGCTGGAGTGCGCGAGCTCGTCGCTGCGGCCCAGCGCGCGCAGCACGTAGCTGGGCTCCAGGCTGGCCGAGGTGCAGGCCGAGCCGGACGACACCGCCAGGCCCTTGACACCCATGATCAGCGACTCGCCCTCGACGTAGTTGAACGAGATGTTGAGGTTGTGCGGCACACGGTGTTCCATGTTGCCGTTGATGAAGACCTGCTCGATGTCGGTCAGGCCGTCGACCAGCCGCTGGTGCAGCGCGCGGATGCGGGCGCCCTCCTCGGCCATCTCAACGCCTGCAATGCGGAAGGCCTCACCCATGCCGATGATCTGGTGCGTGGCCAGCGTGCCCGAGCGTAGGCCGCGCTCGTGGCCGCCGCCGTGCATCTGGGCTTCCAGCCGCACGCGCGGCTTGCGGCGCACGTACAAGGCACCGATGCCCTTGGGACCGTAGGTCTTGTGCGAAGCCAGGCTCATCAGGTCGACCGGCAGCGTCTTCAGGTCGATCGCGACCTTGCCGGTGGCCTGCGCCGCATCGACGTGGAAGATGATGCCGCGCTCGCGGCACAAGGCGCCCAGCGCCGGGATGTCCTGGATGACGCCGATCTCGTTGTTGACGAACATCACCGAGAGCAGGATGGTGTCGGGCCGCATCGCGGCCTTCAGCACGTCCATGTTCAGCATGCCGTCTTCCTGCACGTCGAGGTAGCTCACCTCGAAGCCCTGGCGCTCCAGCTCGCGCATCGTGTCCAGCACCGCCTTGTGCTCGGTCTTCACCGTGATCAGGTGCTTGCCCTTGCTGGCGTAGAAGTTCGCGGCGCCCTTGATCGCGAGGTTGTTGGACTCGGTCGCACCGGAGGTCCAGACGATCTCGCGCGGATCGGCCCCGATCAGCTCGGCCACCTGCACCCGCGCCTTCTCGACCGCTTCTTCCGCTTCCCAGCCCCAGGCGTGGCTGCGCGACGCCGGGTTGCCGAAGTGCTCTCGCAGCCACGGCACCATCACGTCGACGACGCGCGGGTCCACCGGCGTCGTCGCGCCGTAGTCCATGTAGATCGGGAAATGCGGGGTCATGTCCATGGGAATGCGGGTGTTGCTTGTGGGGCGAGCCAGCTCCAGCCTCATGGCGGCTGGGCGGCTACGGGGTCACTTGGAAAACGCGTTGCCGAGGGCGAAGACGGAGTTGGGCGCGGTGATCTTGATCGGCTTGACGACCGGCTGCGACGAGATCGCGCGCTTGATCGGCGCCTCTTCGATCGAGACGCCCTTGGCCAGTTGGTCATCGACCAGCTTGCGCAGCGAGATCGAGTCGAGGTACTCGATCATCTTGGCGTTGAGGTTGGCCCACAGCTCGTGGGTCATGCAGCGGCCGGCGTCGTCGCCCATGCAGTTTTCCTTGCCGGCGCAGCCGGTGGCGTCGATGGGCTCGTCGACCGCGACGATGATGTCGGCCACGCTGATTTCGTCGGCCTTGCGGCCCAGCGAATAGCCGCCGCCGGGGCCGCGGGTGCTCTCCACCAGCTCGTGGCGGCGCAGCTTGCCAAACAACTGTTCCAGGTACGACAAGGAGATCTGTTGGCGTTGGCTGATTGCAGCCAGGGCCACCGGCCCATTGTTGGAACGCAGTGCCAGATCGATCATCGCAGTGACCGCAAAACGGCCTTTGGTGGTCAGACGCATGAAACTCTCCTGTCAGCTCGTGAGATGAAATGCCGGCGGGAAGCCAGTTCGGTAGGGCCGAGCCTGCAAATCAACGACCCCGGCCGGTAAGCCGGGTTATCCCTCGGGTAGATCCCGAGTAATTTGGTCAATTATAGGCGAGGCCGAGCTTTTTAGTCGGCTATCGGGGCCTTTGGTTCCCCTCATCGTGTGTGGGCTTTTGTAAAAAAGCCCTTCGCCCACGATGGGTGTGTTATCGCCCTCTCTCAGAGACGCTCAGCGAGCGCGCAGCGACGACACCAGACCGTCGCAGCCCCGCTCCACCAGGTCCAGCACCAGCTCGAAGCCGGCGGCATTGCCGTAGTACGGGTCCGGCACTTCGGTGCCGGGCGTGTCGCTGAAGTCCATCAGCAGGCGCACCCGCGCACCGAACTCAGGCGGGCATTGTCGCTGCAACTCGCGCAGATGCCCCAAGTCCATCGCCAGCACCCAGTCGAAGCGCTCGAAATCGGCCTCGTGCAGGCGGCGCGCGACCTGACCCGAGAGGTCGTAGCCGCGCGTGGCGGCGTGGCGCTGGGCGCGCCGGTCGGGCGGGTCGCCCACGTGGTAACCCTCCAGCCCGGCCGAATCGACCTGCACGCGCCGGCCCAGCCCGGCGGCTGCCAGCTTGCTGCGCAGCACGGCTTCGGCGGTCGGGGAGCGGCAGATGTTGCCGGTGCAAATCATCAGGACCTTCATGGTCTCGGCGCCCTCGCCGCTCTCGCCGCGTCAGCCGGCGGCAGCAGGTTGGTGTCGTGCCCGGCCGCGCCGAAGGCCTGCTCGCGCAGCAGCGCAAGCTGGTCGCGCACCCGCGCGGCCTTCTCGAACTCCAGGCTCTTGGCATGCTCCAGCATCTGCTTCTCGAGCAGCTTGATGCGCTTGCCGAGGTCTTTCTCGCTCAGCGCCTCGACCTCGGCCGCGGCCTGGGCCGAGCGCAGGTCGTCCTTGCCCGACTTCTCGGCCTGCACGCCGTCGATCATCTCGCGCACCCCCTTCTGGATGCCGCGCGGCACGATGCCGTGCTCCAGGTTGAAGGCGGTCTGGTGGGTGCGGCGGCGTTCGGTCTCGTCCATCGCGCGCTTCATCGAGTCGGTGATGCGGTCGGCGTAGAGGATGGCGCGGCCGTTCACGTTGCGCGCCGCCCGGCCTATGGTCTGCACCAGGCTGCGCTCCGAGCGCAGAAAGCCCTCCTTGTCGGCGTCCAGGATGGCCACCAGCGAGACCTCGGGGATGTCCAGCCCCTCGCGCAGCAGGTTGATGCCCACCAGCACGTCGAAGGTGCCCAGCCGCAGGTCGCGCAGGATCTCGACCCGCTCCACCGTGTCCACGTCGGAGTGCAGGTAGCGCACCTTCACGCCGTTGTCGGTCAGGTAGTCGGTCAGCTGCTCGGCCATGCGCTTGGTCAGCGTGGTGATCAGCACCCGCTCGCCGCCCTCGGTGACGTTGCGGATCTCCTGCAGCACGTCGTCCACCTGCGTCGCCGCCGGCCGCACCTCCAGCAGCGGGTCGACCAGCCCGGTGGGCCGTACCAGCTGCTCCACCACCTGGCCGGCGTGCTGCTCCTCGTAGACGGCCGGCGTGGCCGAGACGAACACGCACTGGCGCATCTTGGTCTCGAACTCGGCGAACTTGAGCGGCCGGTTGTCCAGCGCGCTGGGCAGCCGGAAGCCGTAGTCCACCAGCGTGGTCTTGCGTGCCCGGTCGCCGTTATACATGCCGCCGAACTGGCCGATCAGCACATGGCTCTCGTCCAGGAACATCAGCGCGTCCTTGGGCATGTAGTCCACCATGGTCGGCGGCGGGTCGCCCGGCGCGGCACCCGAGAGGTGGCGGGTGTAGTTCTCGATGCCCTTGCAGTGACCCACCTCCTGCAACATCTCCAGGTCGAAGCGGGTGCGCTGCTCGATGCGCTGCGCCTCCACCAGCTTGCCGTCGGCCACGAACTGGGCCAGCCGCTCGCGCAGCTCTATCTTGATGGTCTCTATCGCCGAGAGCACCCGCTCGCGCGGCGTCACGTAGTGGCTCTTGGGGTAGATCGTGAAGCGCGGCACCTTCTGCTTGACGCGGCCGGTGAGCGGGTCCAGCAGCGACAGGGCCTCGACCTCGTCGTCGAAGAGCTCGATGCGCACCGCCAGCTCGGAGTGCTCGGCCGGGAAGACGTCGATGGTGTCGCCGCGCACGCGGAAGGTGCCGCGCGAAAAATCGACGTCGTTGCGGCTGTACTGCATGCGTATCAGCTGCGCGATCACGTCGCGCTGGCCCAGCTTGTCGCCCACCCGCAGGATGAAGCGCATCTGCGTGTAGTCCTCGGGCTTGCCGATGCCGTAGATCGCGCTGACCGAGGCCACCACGATGGTGTCGCGCCGCTCCAGCACGCTCTTGGTAGCCGAGAGCCGCATCTGCTCGATGTGCTCGTTGATCGACGAGTCCTTCTCGATGAAGAGATCGCGCTGCGGCACGTAGGCTTCGGGCTGGTAGTAGTCGTAGTAGCTGACGAAGTACTCCACCGCGTTCTTCGGGAAGAACTCGCGGAACTCGCTGTACAGCTGCGCCGCCAGCGTCTTGTTCGGCGCAAAGACGATCGCCGGCCGGCCGATGCGCGCGATCACGTTGGCCATCGTGAAGGTCTTGCCCGAGCCGGTCACGCCCAGCAGCGTCTGGTAGGCCAGGCCGTCTTCAATGCCTTCGACCAACTGGTCGATCGCCTCGGGCTGGTCGCCCGCCGGCGGGTAGGGCTGGAAGAGCTGGAACGGCGAGTCGGGGAAGCTGACGAACTCGCCGGCCGGGGCCTGCTGGGGCTCCAGCGGCCCCAGCTCCATCTCTATCGCCGCAACGGCACTGGTTTCTGGCATCGGGTATTTCCCTGGTCAAGCATAAAATCCGCAGCGTCCGGGTCGCTCAACGGCACCGGGCAACCTGACAGCGTAGCGCATCCGCCCTGGCCGCGCCGACTGCCGACCTGCTCCCGCTCCACCGCATTACAGGACACCACCATGTCGATCTTCGACGCCGTCGAACTGGCTCCCCGCGACCCCATCCTCGGGCTCACCGAACAATTCAACGCCGACCCCAACCCCGCCAAGGTCAATCTCGGCGTCGGCGTGTACACCGATCAAAACGGCAAGCTGCCGCTGCTGGCCTGCGTGGCCGCCGCCGAGAAGCAGCTGGTGGAGGCCACCCGCGCCCGCGGCTACCTGCCTATCGACGGCATCGCGGCCTACGACAAGGCGGTGCAAGGCCTGGTATTTGGGGCCGAGTCCGAGCCGATCAAGGCCGGCCGCGTCGCCACCGTGCAGGCGCTGGGCGGCACCGGCGGCCTGAAGCTGGGCGCCGACTTCCTGAAGCGCCTGAACCCGGCGGCCAAGGTGCTGATCAGCGACCCGAGCTGGGAAAACCACCGCGCGCTGTTCACCAACGCCGGCTTCACCGTCGAGAGCTACCCCTACTACGACGCCGCCGCACGCGGCATCGACTTCGCCGCGATGCTGGCCGCGCTGAACGCCGCACCGGCCGGCACCGTGGTCGTGCTGCACGCCTGCTGCCACAACCCGACCGGCTACGACCTGAGCGCCGCCCAGTGGGACTCGGTGATCGAGGCCGTCAAGGCCCGCAAGCTGGTGGCCTTCCTCGACATGGCCTACCAGGGCTTCGGCGAAGGCATCGCCGAGGACGGCGCGGTGATCGCCCGCTTCGTCGAGGCCGGCTTCGACTTCTTCGTCTCGACCTCGTTCTCCAAGAGCTTCTCGCTCTACGGCGAGCGCGTCGGCGCGCTGTCGGTGGTCTGCGAAAGCAAGGAAGAAGCCTCCCGCGTGCTCTCGCAGCTGAAGATCGTGATCCGCACCAACTACTCCAGCCCGCCCACCCAGGGCGCGCAGGTCGTCGCCACCGTGCTGACCACGCCGGCCTTGCGTGCGCAATGGGAAGCCGAGCTCGCCGGCATGCGCGACCGCATCAAGACCATGCGGGCCGCGCTGGTCCAGGGCCTGCTCGCCGCCGGCGTGAAGCAGGACTTCAGCTTCGTCGGCCAGCAAAAGGGCATGTTCAGCTACTCCGGCCTGAGCGCCGCGCAGATGCAGCGCCTGCGCGCCGATTTCGGCGTCTACGGCATCGACTCCGGCCGCATCTGCGTGGCCGCGCTGAACGCCAAGAACCTGGCCTACGTGATCGACGCCATCGCCAAGGTGCTGTAACCGCCGCGGCAGACGGTCTTTCAGAAGGGCCTTCGCATGCCATTGCGAAGGCCTTTTGCTTTTTTAGCCCGCACTGCCCGGGTTTGCCGCACTCTTGCCCCGCTTTTCCCGCCGTCAGCAACCGCGCCGTGGCGCAGCATGGGGGCAGTACGGATAGGAACTTTACTTACGCATTTGAACCATGTTGCGGTGCACAATACAATTTTTGGGGGAGAGTGGTAGATGCACAGCCTTCCAGCCGTGCCTCGCAGCCCACCCTGCTTGACTCCCCTCAGGCCCCCCCAACAGGAGTTCATCTTTCCATGCTGTACCAGCTCTACGAGACGCAACGCGCGTTGATGGCCCCGTTTTCGGAGTTCGCCAGCGCGTCGGCCAAGCTTTACAGCCACCCCCTGTCGCCCTTCACCCACACGCCGATGGCACAGCGCGTGGCCGCCGGCCTCGACCTGATGCACCGGCTGGCGAAGGACTACGAAAAGCCCAGGTTCGAGATCGCCAGCGTGCAGGTCGACGGCATCGACGTCGCGGTGCAGGAGCAGGTCGCGGTCGAGAAGCCGTTCTGCCGCCTGATCCGCTTCAAGCGCTTCACCGACGACGTCACCGCGCTGACCGACATGAAGACCCAGCCCACGGTGCTGCTGGTGGCCCCGCTCTCCGGCCACCACTCGACGCTGCTGCGCGACACGGTCAAGAGCCTGCTGCAGGACCACAAGGTCTACATCACCGACTGGACCGACGCCCGCATGGTGCCGGCCAACGCCGGCCCCTTCCACCTGGACGACTACGTCAGCTACGTCCAGGAGTTCATCCGACACATCGGCCCCGAGGTGCACGTGATCTCGGTCTGCCAGCCCACCGTGCCGGTGCTGGCCGCCATCGCGCTGCTGGCCAGCCAGGGTGAATTCACGCCGCGCACCATGACCATGATGGGCGGCCCCATCGACGCCCGCCGCTCGCCCACCGCCGTCAACAACCTGGCGATGAACAAGAGCTACTCCTGGTTCGAGAACAACGTGATCTACCGCGTGCCGTCCAACTTCCCCGGTGCCGGGCGGCGCGTCTACCCGGGCTTCCTGCAGCACACCGGCTTCGTCGCGATGAACCCCGACCGGCACCTGAGCTCGCACTACGACTACTTTCTCGACCTGGTGCGCGGCGACGACGACAACGTCGATTCCCATCGCCAGTTCTACGACGAGTACAACGCCGTGCTCGACATGCCGGCCGAGTACTACCTCGACACCATCAAGACGGTCTTCCAGGACTTCGCGCTGGTCAACGGCACCTGGAAGGTCAATGGCCACCTGGTCAAGCCGCAGGACATCACCGCGACCGCGCTGCTGACCATCGAGGGCGAGTTGGACGACATCTCCGGCGCCGGCCAGACCCGCGCCGCGCACGAGATCTGCACCGGCGTGTCCAAGGACCACCAGTTCCACTACGACGTGGATGGCGCCGGCCACTACGGCATCTTTGCCGGCCGCCGCTGGCGCGAGAAGGTCTACCCCGAGGTGCGCAACTTCATCGCCCGCTACGACCGCGCCAGCCTGGCCGCCAACGAACCCGCCGGCCGCCTCGCCGCGCCGGCCACCGTGGTGCCGCTGGTCGCCAAGCCCGCCGCCAAGAAGAGCCGCGCCAAGAAGACCGGCGCCTGAGCGCCACGCCCGGCCGGCGCTCAGGCGCCCGCCGCGGCCCGAGGGCCGGATAATCGTGCGGTGACCGACACCCCCGCCACGCCCCTTGCCCTGTCCGGCGCACTGCTCGCCGAGCGCATCGACGCGCTGCTGCCGCAAACCCAGTGCACCCGCTGCGGCTACCCCGACTGCCGCAGCTACGCCGGCGCCCTCGCCGAGGGCCTGGCACAGATCAACCAGTGCCCGCCCGGCGGCGCCGAAGGCATCGCCCGGCTGGCCGCGCTCACAGGCCGCCCCGCGCTGCCGCTGGACCCCGAGCACGGCCACGAGGGCCCGCGCACACTGGCCGTGATCGACGAGGACTGGTGCATAGGCTGCACGCTGTGCATCAAGGCCTGCCCGGTCGACTGCATCGTCGGCGCGCCCAAGCGCATGCACACCGTGGTGGAGGCCGACTGCACCGGCTGCGAGCTCTGCGTGCCGGCCTGCCCGGTCGATTGCATCAGCCTCGTGCCCGTCACCGGCGAGCGCAGCGGCTGGGCCGCCTGGAGCAGCCCCCAGGCCGAGCAGGCACGCGCGCAATACGCCTTCCACCAGATGCGCCTGGCGCGGGAGGCGCGCGAAAACGACGAGCGCCTGGCCGCCAAGGCCAGCACCAAGCTGGCCGACCTCGCCAGCCACAGCCAGCTCACAGACCCCGAGGCGCTGGCCCGCAAGCGCGCGGTGGTCGAGGCCGCGATGGCTCGCGCGCGCGAGAAGCGCGAAGCCGCGGCCACCCTCGCCTCCCCCTGCACGCCCACCGACAGCCGATGACACCCCAGCAGATCGAGACCTTCTTCGCCACGCTGCAAGCCGCCAACCCCCAGCCCGAGACCGAGCTGGCCTTCACCAATGTCTTCGAGCTGCTGGCCGCCGTGCTGCTCTCGGCCCAGGCCACCGACGTCAGCGTCAACAAGGCCACCCGCGCCCTCTTCGCCCTCGCGCCCACGCCGCAGCGCATGCTGGCGCTGGGGGTCGAGGGCGTCGAGCGCCACATCCGCACCATCGGCCTGTACCGCACCAAGGCCAAGCACCTGATCGAGACCTGCCGCATGCTGGTCGAGCTGCACGGCGGGCGCGTGCCGCGCGAGCGCGCCGCCCTGGAGGCCCTGCCCGGCGTCGGCCGCAAGACGGCCAACGTGGTGCTCAACGTGGCCTTCGGCGAGCCGACCATGGCGGTCGACACCCACATCTTCCGCGTCGGCAACCGCACCGGCCTGGCGCCCGGCAAGAACCCGCTGGAGGTCGAGCGCAAGCTGCTAGCGCGCATCCCCGCGCCCTACCGCGTCGATGCCCACCACTGGTTGATCCTGCACGGCCGCTACGTCTGCCAGGCCCGCAAGCCGCGCTGCGACGTTTGCGCGGTCGTGGCCTGCTGCGACTATCCGGACAAGACGCTGGCCGTGCGCTGAGGCAAGTGGCCCGGCGCACCGCCCGGGGAGCGTGACAGCCCCATGAAGGGCCGTTACAAAACTGCATGCGCCGGGGCGGCCTTTTCAGCCCTTCTGGGCCGGCCGGGGCCTCAACAATCCCCTCATGTTCACCTTGTTACGTTCCGATGAAGGGACCATGCCTTCGTCCAAACTGATACGCCGCCTGCTGGGCAGAAGCCCAGCGCGCGGTGCGCCCTACCGGGCCAGCCGCATCGAGGTGCGCCCGCCGGCCGTATGGGGCCAGGCTGAATCGGTCTGGGTCTCGCTGTGGGACTGGCTGCGCCAGAGCGACGGGGCCAGCGAGCGCCCGCTGCGCATCCTCGACGAGGCCCGCAGCGACTTCTGCGCCGCCCTCAAGGATCTCGACGGCGCGCCGGCCAGCGACCTGCTGCGCCGCGGCGAGCACGCCCGCTCGCTGCGCGAGCTGTGGCACCTGCGCGCCGAGCTCTACAGCCTGGTGGCCCGCCATCTCAACCAGGCCGAGGCCGATCGCCGCGTCGGCCTGCTGAACCGCCATTTCCCCATCGGCACGGCCTCGGCCGCGCCCGCTCCCGCCAGCGCCCGCACCAAACATGACCACCTCGCCTGAATCCACCCTGGTCAGCTTCGTGGACACCGCGATGGACACCGGGCTGCACACCTCGCTCGACATCACGCTGGACAGCTGCCAGCCCGGCTTGCCCGCCGACCGCGACGCCCGCATCGCCGCGCGCCGCGCCTTCGTCGCGATGAAGCTGCTCTTCATGCGCGCGGTGCAGGCGCTCGACGACCGCAAGGGCCAGTGGCTGCGCTACCAGGTGCGCCTGGCCAGCGACCCGATCGACCTCTGGCTGCTGCGCGGCCCGGTGCTGGGCGCCGTACGCAACGACGACGCTCGCAGCCGCGCACTGCGCGCCGAGCTCTACCGCGGGCTGGACAGCATCTTCCCCGAGGCCTTCGGCCTCAACCCCGCGCAGACGCGACCCGCGCCGCTGGCGGAGGCCTGGATCCCGCCCGCCGGCCAGGCCCACGAGGCCCGCGCGCACGCCAACTGAGCGCGCCCGGCGCACTGGCGGCCCGCACGGGCCCACACAATCCGCTACATCAGCCCGGCCCTGCCGGGTCGGCGAGGCCACGAGCCCAGTGCAAAATCGGGCCCGTGAATATCATCATCCTCGACGACTACCAAGATGCCGTGCGCAAGCTGCCTTGCGCCTCCAAGCTCACCGACCTGAACGCCAAGGTCTTCACCAACACCGTCAAGGGCCTGGGCCAGCTCTCGGTCCGGCTGCGCGACGCCGAGGTGCTGGTCGCGATCCGCGAACGCACCCACTTCAACCGCCAACTGCTCGAGAAGCTGCCCAAGCTGCGGCTGATCGCCCAGACCGGCCGCATCGGCTCCCACATCGACATCGACGCCTGCACCCGGCTGGGCATCGCGGTAGCCGAAGGCACAGGCTCGCCGCATGCGCCCGCCGAGCTCACCTGGGCGCTGATCCTGGCCGCCATGCGCCGGCTGCCGCAGTACATCGGCACCCTCAAGCACGGCGCCTGGCAGCAGTCGGGCCTCAAGTCGGCCTCGATGCCGCCCAACTTCAGCATCGGCATGGTGCTGCGCGGCAAGACGCTGGGCATCTGGGGCTACGGCAAGATAGGCGCGCTGGTGGCCGGCTACGGCAAGGCCTTCGGCATGGACGTGCGCGTCTGGGCCAGCAGCGACGAGTCGCGCCAGCGCGCCACCGCCGACGGCTACACCCTCTACGGCACGCGCGACGCGCTGTTCGAGGACAGCGACGTGCTCAGCGTGCACCTGCGCCTGACCGAGCGCACGCGCCAGATCGTCACGCTGGCCGACCTGGGCAAGATGAAGCCCACCGCGCTGTTCGTCAACACCTCGCGCGCCGAGCTGGTCGAAGACTCGGCGCTGGTCTCCGCGCTCAACCGCGGCCGCCCCGGCATGGCCGCGGTCGACGTCTTCGAGACCGAGCCCATCCTGCAGGGCCACCCGCTGCTGCGGCTGGAAAACGCCGTCTGCACGCCGCACATCGGCTACGTGGAGCAGGACAGCTACGAGCTCTACTTCGGCACCGCCTTCGACAACGTCGTCAACTTCGTGCGCGGCGCGCCCTCCAACATCGTCAACCCCGATGCGCTGAAAGTGCTGCGGTGACGTTGGCTGCCGTGGCATCTTGAGCGGCGAGGCCGCCCCGCCGCTGAGCAGGCCGCGCTCGCTGCGCGAGCTCTTCGTCGTTTTCACCCGCATGGCGCTGATGGGCTTCGGCGGCGTGCTGCCCATCGCCCAGCGCGAGCTGGTGGAGCGCCAGCGCTGGCTCACCGCGCAGGACTTTGCCGAGCTGCTCTCGGTCGGCCAGGTGCTGCCGGGCCCCAACATCGTCAACGTGGCGCTGATGGTGGGCGACCGCTTCTTCGGCCTGCGCGGCGCCGCCGCGGCGCTCGCGGGCATGCTCTGCGCCCCCTTCGTGCTGGTCATGCTGCTGGCGGTGCTCTACAAGAACCTGGCCGATTTCCCGGTGGTGGCCGGCGCGCTGCGCGGCATGGGCGCGGTCGCGGCGGGCCTGGTGATCGCGATGGCGCTGAAACTGCTGCCAGCCCTGGCCCGCAACCCGCTGGGCAGACCGCTGTGCGCCGCGGCCACGCTGATCACCGCGCTGGCCATAGGCTGGCTGCGCTTTCGCCTGGTGGCCGTGCTGGGCGTGGTCGGCGGGCTGTGCTGCCTGCTGGCCTGGTGGCGGCTGGGGCAGGACAAGCCGCCGGGAGATTCGGCATGAGCGCCGCGGAGCTGTTCGAGCTCTTCACCCACTGCATGATGCTGTCGCTGCTGGCCATCGGCGGCGCGATCGCCACGCTGCCCGAGCTGCAGCGCTTCGCGGTGGTGCAGCACGGCTGGCTCAGCGAGGCCGACTTCACCGCCTCGGTCGCGCTGGCCCAGGCCGCGCCGGGGCCCAACCTGCTGATCGTGCCGGTGGTGGGCTACAGCGCCGGCGGCCTGCTCGGCGCCTTCGCCGCGCTGGCCGGCATGCTGCTGCCCAGCACCGCGCTGACGCTGGTCGTCGCCCGCTGGGGCACTCGCCGCCGCGACACGCGCGGCGTGCGCTCCTTCGTCTGCGGCATGGCGCCGGTCACGCTGGGCCTGCTGCTGGCCACCGGCTGGCTGCTCGCGGTGCCGGTGGTGCAGCAGCCCGGCGCGGTGCTGCTGATACTGGCCACCATCGCGCTGATGCTGAAGACCCGCATCAGCCCGATGTGGCCCATCGCCGCGGGCGCGGTGGTGGGCGCGCTGGGCTGGGCCTGAGCGCCCGGGTCAGCGCGTGTCGCGCACCAGCCGCACGCCCAGTTGGGTGGGCGCGTTGCAGAACGAGGTAGTGCCGTTGGTGAACGACACGCAGCGCGGGATGCGGTAGATCATCATCGGCGACGAGGTCCATTGCGTGCCGGCAACCTGCTGCGGCGGAAACACCGCGGTGTCTATGTGGCGCGCCCGCTCGTGGTCCAGCAGCGACGCCAACTCCTTCTGGTTCGGCAGCCGCCAGGCCACGCCGGTCTCGTCGGCCTGCGCCTGGGCGCGTGCCAGCGCGTCCGGCCAGCTCAAGCTCAGTGCCTTGCCGCGGCAGGCACCGGCCACGAACCGCTGGCCCTCCAGGCAACGCCGCCAGGCCAGGCCGGTAGCGCCGTCGTCGGCCTGCTGCCGGTCGGCCGAAACGACGAAGCGCTTCGCCGGCCCGGGCTGGCCACGCACCAGGCGAATGGGACGCTGGTCCGAGCGGAACTGTGCACTGATGGCGCCGAAGCCGAATCCGTAGTCGCTGCCCCAGGCGAGCTCGAAGCCGGTCACCGTGCCAAGCACCGTGCCGGCCGCCCAGAACAGGGTCGCGGCCGTGTTGGGCAGGAAGCGCTGGTCCACCGGCGGCAGCGTCGTCAGGCCCATGTCGACCAGGCCCATCAACTCGGACGCGGTGGGCAGCCGCCAGTCGCTGGCACCGCAAAAGTTCTCCGCGTTGACCGCGGCGACGAAACCGGTCGCGTCGTGCGGGCCGCCGTACTGGCCGTCGGGGTCGTAGCTCGGCGTGTAGAAGGTGAAGTTGCGCTGCGCGTCGTGCCGGCCACCGTCGGTGGTCTTGATCTCCCAGGTCAGCCCGGTGTTCTCGTCGCGGGTGCAGCCCCACTCGTGGCGCCGCTGGCCCACGGCAGGTGTGGCCGGGCAGTGGCCCTCGCCGGCCGCTTCGCCGCTGTTGCACAGCCGCGTGAATCGGAAGCCGAGGCGGCCGTCGCCGTCGGCGGGCCGGCTCACATCGCGGCCGAATTCGGCGTCCTGGCCGGTACCGCCGCAGGCGACGATCTGGCTGAAACTGTCGAGGCAGGCCTCGATGCCGGTGTCGTTCAACTGCGGCCGGGCCGCAGCGTCGAGGCTGGCGCCGCCGGCAAGAACGGCCAGGGTTGCCAGCAGGCTGGCGTTCAGGGACAGGCTGGGCATGACAGTCTCCTTGGTGGTATGGGCGCGGTGCCGCCTCTCTGGTGGCCCGCACTCTGGACTGCACGCCTGCCTGCCGCCATCCCTAGTGCCACCCCCTAGAACTGAGACGGCACCCCACCAGCGCCTCAGCGCGTGCCTTCGTCCTTGGTGCCGAAGATCTTGTCGCCCGCGTCGCCAAGGCCGGGGATGATGTAGCCCAGCTCGTTGAGGTGGCTGTCCACCGCCGCAGTCCAGCAGCGCACGTCGGGATGGGCCGCCTCGAGCGCCGCGATGCCCTCGGGTGCGGCCACCAGCACCAGCGCGCGGATGTCCCTGGCGCCGCGGCTCTTCAGCAGGTCTATGGTGGCGATCATCGAGCCGGCCGTCGCCAGCATCGGATCGACGATCAAGGCGGTTCGCTGGTCGAGCTGGCCGACGAACTTCTCGAAGTAGTGCTCGGGCTGCAGCGTCTCGTGGTTGCGCGAGAGGCCCACCACGCTCACCTTGGCGTTGGGGATCATGTCCAGCACGCCCTCCAGCATGCCCAGCCCGGCGCGCAGGATGGGCACCACGGTGACCTTCAGCCCCGCGATCTGCTCGACCTCGACCGGCCCGCTCCAGCACTCGATCTCGACCTTGGCGAGCGGGAAATCGGCAGTCGCCTCATAGGCCAGCAAGCGGGCCAGCTCGCCGGTCAGCTCGCGGAACTTCTTGGTCGAGATCTCCGCTTCGCGCAGCAGGCCGACCTTGTGGCGCACGAGCGGGTGGGTGACGGCGATGACGGGCATGGCGGTGGCTGGCAGAAGGGGTGAAAAGGGCCGCTGCCAGTGTAGCCAGCGTGCGCCCAGCGGCCGGTCAGCGCGTCGCGAAAGGTCGGGATGCCGCTCTCGGCCGGC
>DATHWJ010000544.1:0-11132 GCA_035460745.1 Ideonella sp.
TTCGCTCATGCCCGCTCATCACGCCAAAACACCCCCGCTCGTCGTTGCAAATGCTCGGAATAGCCCGAGCTATGCCTGCGCTTTGCGCCTAGATCGGAGGCGTTTTGGCGCGCTGCTCGGGCACGCCCGAAAAACTCTCAGGCTCTGATACGCGGCCGGGCGGACCGCCCGGCCGCACCGCCGCTGTATCTCAGGACAGCAGGCCGCCGATGACGAACAGCGCGGCGCGCGCCAGCGCATACAGCACGCCCCACACCAGCGCCACCGAGCCGGCCGCCGTGAGCAGGCCGCCCAACACCCACACGCCGTCGCGCTCGAGGATGCCCAGCGCGAGCAGGCAGATCGCCAGGGCAGGCAGCATGTTGCCCAGCGGGATGGGCAGGAAGACGATCGCCGACAGCAGCAGGCACACCAGGCCGACGCCGTACTCCAGCGGCGGCCGGCACAGCGCGCCCCAGCGCGGCCGCAGCAGCCGCTCTGCGCGGGCGATCCACGGCACGCCGCGTGCGACCAGCGCGGCGAAGTGGGCGCGCTGCATCGACCGCTCCCCTATCACCCTGGGTAGCCAGGGCGGCATGCCCAGCGCGAGCTGCGCCGACAGGAACAGCAGCGGCGCGCCCAGCAGCGCCGAGGTGCCCGGCGGCACCGGGATCACGTTGGGCAGCGCAAAGACCAGCAGCAAGGCCGCCAGTGCGCGGTCGCGCAGGGCCGCCAGCAGGTCGTTGACGGAAACCCGCTCGCGGGAAGCGTCTGCCGCGATCTCGGCGAGCAGCTCCGACAGCGATCGGGCGCGCGCGGGCTCGGGCTGGGGGTCAGGCTGCTGCAGCAGCGAGGAGGGGAAGTCGCGCTTCATCGGCCGGGCGAGGTGAAGGGCGCTGCCTTCACTCGTCGCGCGAGCCGGCGAAGCCCAGCAGGGCCAGCAGCGACTGGAAGACGTTGTAGATGCTCAGGTAGACGCCCAGCGTGGCGCTGATGTAGTTGGTCTCGTGGCCGTCCTGCACGCGCTTGAGGTCGTAGAGGATGAAGGCCGAGAAGATGCCGATGGCCAGCACCGCCAGCGTGATCGACAGCGCGCTCGACTGCATGAACATGTTGGCGATGCCCACCACCAGCAGCATCACCGCGCCGATGAACAGGAACTTGCCCATCCCGCTCAGGTCGCGCTTGATGAGGGACGACAGCGAGGCCATGCCCAGGAAGATCACGCCGGTGCCGGCGAAGGCCGTCATGATCAGCCCGGCGCCGTTGGCCTGGCCCAGCACCGCACCCACCAGGCGCGACAGCATCACGCCCATGAAGAAGGTGAAGGCCAGCAGCATGGGCACGCCGGCGGCCGAGTTCTTGGTCTTCTCGATCGCGTACATGAAGCCGAAGGCGCCAGCCAGGAAGACGATCATGCCCACGCCGGGCGACATCGCGCGGGCGATGCCGGTGGTCACGCCCAGCCAGGCGCCCAGCACGGTGGGCACCATCGAGAGGGCGAGCAGCCAGTAGGTGTTGCGCAGCACGCGGTTGCGTTCGGCGACGGAGACGGCGCCGGAGGCCGCCGAGGGGAAGGTGTCGATGCTGGGGTTCATGGTGAATCCTGGGAGTGAAGACAGAGGCTGGGGGGCCGCAAGCATGCAGGCAGGCGTTGCGGCCAGGGACAGGGCAAGGGCGCCGAAGGGCCCCGTGGTGATGGGCTCGCGCGGGGCTTGCGGAGCGCGCGGCCAGGCTGCTTGAACACCTGCGCCGCGGTCTACCCGCGGTGCAGGTCAGGCGACCAGGGCGGCCGCGCAGGGAGGGCGTTGGGGCCCGTCCAGATGGGGTGCGAGCCAGGCGGCGGGGGCATGGGGGTGAGGCCGGGCCATGGTCAGCGAGGGCGCCTGCGTGTCGGCGCGGCTGGGGACCAGTGCGAGCAGGTCCGTCACGCTCTCGGCCTGGGCCTGCCCCGGCGCGCCGTCCAGGGGCTGGTGGGCGGGCGAGCCGTCATGGGCGGGCAGGGTTTGCAGGGTTGCCGAACCGGCGTCTGCTTGCTCGATGCCCTGGGTCGCCGCCGGCACGCCGGGTTGCAGCGGCGCGAAGGTGGACCAGAAGAGGGTCAGGGCGAGGAGAAGGGAGACGGCCCGGGCGAACATGTCTGGTCGATTGTACGTAGGCGATGGCCGGGGGGGGGCTTTGCCGGGGTCTGGCGCTGTGCCCTTCGGGCCCCCGCACGGCGCCTTGGCGAGCGGCCGGGCGCGCGACGCGACGAAGCGCGGGGCGTCAGTAGGGCGGCGCCTTGCGCGCACGCTGCACGCGCGCCGCCTCGCTCCACCACGCGAGGTCGTCCGCGAAGCGCGGGAAGGCGCGCTGCAGGGCTTCGCCGCCCGGGCCGGTCGGCTGGCCGCCGGCATCCAGGGTCTGCGAGATCGGCCCGACGGCCAGCGTGCTCGAAATCACCACCATGCCCATCTCGGAGAGGATGCTGTGCCAGGCCGTGCCCGAGCGCACGCCGGAGAAGCGGCCGGCCGAGTAGCTGGCGATGGCGGCCGGGCGCCAGAACCACTCCTCGAGGAAGTGGTCGGTCAGGTTCTTCAGGCCGGGTTGCGGGCCCCAGTTGTACTCGCCGGTGATGAAGACGAAGGCATCGGCGCCGCGTATCTTCCCGGCCAGGGCCTCCATGGCCGCCGGTGCCGTGCCCTGGGGGTACTCCTTGTACATGCGGTCCAGCATCGGCAGGCCGACCGCCTGGGCATCCACCAGCTCGGCCTCGTCGCCTCGCGCACGCAGGCCGGCGACTACGTAGTCCGCCAGGCGCACGCCCATGCGGTCGGCGCGGTAGGAGCCGTAGAACACCAGAATCCGGTCGGCCATGGGGCGCTCCTTTTCGTCATCCAGGCGGCAGTTGCCCGTGCGCGAAGGCTAGCGCATCGGCGCCTGGCGCGGTGGCGCCTTCGCCCAGGCCTTCGATCAGAGGCCGCCGGGCAGCCGCTGGGCCAGCGCCTCGCCGATCAGGCGCGAGATCAGGCGCTGGCGCTCGCGGTGCATGCGTGGCAGGGTCGATGCCACGCTGATCGCGGCCACGGGCTCGCCCTGGGGGTTGGGCACGGCCATGCCCACCGCCAGCACGCCGCGCGTGGCATGGTTGCCTATCACCGACCAGCCTCGCTCGCGCGTGGCGCGGATCAGGATGCGCATGCGGTCGGGCGTCATGCCGCCGTAGGCGCCCAGGGCCTGCGTGTTGGCCGCGATGATGCCGGCCACGTCCCCGTCGGGCAGGGCTGACAGCAGGGCCAGGCCTGCCGCGCCCACACCCAGCGGCTGGCGGCTGTCGACCTGTATCAACAGGGTCTGCACCAGGTGCGTGCCGACCTGCCGGGCGATGCAGTGCGAGAGCGTGCCCTCGCGCACGATGGCGAAGGCCGCGTCGCCACAGGCGGCGCTGACCTGCGCCAGCACCGGCAGCAGCCGCTGCGCGAGGCGGGGCGTGTCAGGCGGCCGCGACATGGCGACGATGCGCGGACCTGGCAGGTAGAGGAAGCGGCCACGCTGGGCCACGTAGCCGGCCTCCGTCAAGGTGGCCAGCAGGCGGTAGACGGTGGCGCGCTGCAGCCCCGCCTTGCGGCACAGGTCCACCACGCGCAGGCCGTCGCGCCCGCCGCCCAGCACGGCGTCCAGCACCAGCAGGCCTCGCCGCAGCGTGCGGCTGCCGGGGTCTTCGGCCGCGCCGACCGGGTCAGGGTCAGGGCCTGGCAGCGGTTCGTCCGCTGGGCGGACGTTTTTGGTGGCGGCGCGGGGTGACATGAAAAAGAATCTGCCGGTCGTTGAGCCCGAGCCGGATTGTGCGGCCAACGCATCACCACCAGGAGACACCCCGTGACCTCACCCACCCCCTCGCGCCGAAGCTGGCTGGCCCTCGCTGCCGCGCTCGCCTGCGGCCTCGCCCTGCCTGCGCAGGCCCAATCGCCCGCCTGGCCCAGCAAGCCCGTGAGGCTGGTCGTGGGCTATCTCGCCGGCGGCGCGACGGATGTCGTCGCTCGCATCGTCGCCGCCAAGCTGAGCGAGCAGCTGGGCCAGGCGGTGGTGGTGGACAACCGGGCCGGCGCCAACAGCAACCTGAGCGCCGAGCTGGTGGCGCATTCGCCGGCAGACGGCTACACGTTGTATGTCTACAGCATCGCCCAGACCATCAACGCGACGCTGTACCCCAAGCTGGGCTACGACCCGCAGAAGGACTTCGAGCCCATCGGGCTGATCGCGAAGATCCCCAACATCCTCGTCGTCAACCCCAAGCTGCCGGTGAAGACCGTGGCCGACTACATCCGCTTCGCCAAGGAGTCGCGCGACGGCATCACCTTCGCGTCGGCGGGCAGCGGCTCGTCCATCCATCTCTCCGGCGAGCTGTTCAAGATGCACACCGCCATCCACATGCTGCACGTGCCCTACCGCGGCAGCGCGCCCGCGGTGACCGACCTGATAGGCGGCCAGGTGGAGTCGATGTTCGACAACGCGCCTTCTTCGCTGCCTCACGTGAAGGCCGGCCGCCTGCGCGCCATCGCCATCACCAGCGCCAACCGCTCGCCGCTGCTGCCCGACCTGCCCACGATCGCCGAGTCGGGCCTGCCGGGCTTCGACGTCCAGTCCTGGTTCGGGCTGGCGGCGCCCGCCGGCACGCCGCGCCCCATCATCGAGCGCCTGAACGCCGAGCTGGGCAAGCTGCTGGCCGCGCCCGACGTGCGGCAGCGTCTGCAGGAACTCGCGGCCTTGCCGGAGCCGGGCACGCCGGCGCAGATGCGGGCCTTCATCGCGCAGGAGCTCAAGCGCTGGGGCGAGGTGGTCAAGCAGTCCGGCGCCAAGCCGGAGTGAGGGGAGCCTGTCGCCATGGTTCCGATCGACTTTTTCTGGCGCGCCGCCGACCGCTGGCCTGAGCGCATCGCCATCGACGCCCCCGAGGGGGCGATGACCTACGCCGAGCTGGCACATCAGGTCGCGGCGCTGGCCGCGGCGCTGCTCGCCCTCGACCCGCAAACGCAGAGCCGTGTGGGCATCTGCGCCGGCAACAGCGCGCAGCACATCGTCGCGCTGCTGGCCACGCTGGCCTGCGGCAAGGTGTGGGTGCCGCTGAACCCCAAGAGCACGCGGCCCGAGATCCGCCGCATCGTCGACGCGACGACACCGAGCCTGCTGGTGCTGGACTCCGCCGGTGCCGAGCTGCTGGAAGGCGCACCGGGCACCCGCATCCACGCCGGCACGGCCGCGCAGGGCGGCGGCGCGACAATCGCGGCGCTGGTCGGGCAACACGCCGGGGCCGGGCGGCCGCGGCTGGCCCTGCCCGCCGACGCGACCCAGGCCATCAAGTTCACCGGCGGCACCACCGGCCTGCCCAAGGGCGTGATGCAGCCCTACCGGGCCTGGATGGCCAACATCGTCAACCAGATCCACACCTGGGGGTTCGACGAGTACGACCGCTACGTGGTGGCCGCGCCCATCACGCACGGCACCTCCACCTACCTGCTGCCCATCCTCGCGCAGGGAGGCTGCCACGTGGTGCTGGCGGAGGCGGGGGCCGAGGCGGTGCGCAGCGCGTTTCGCGAGCGCGGCGGCACGGCCTGCTTCATGCCCCCGACGCTGATCTACATGCTGATGGCCTTGCCCGGCGCGTCGCGCGCCGACTTCCCCGCGCTGCGGCGGCTGATCTATGGCGGCGCGCCGATGCCGCCCGAGAAGATCCGCCAGGTGCGCAACTTCTTCGGCCCGGTGCTGGGCACCTCCTATGGCCAGACCGAGGCGCCGCAGATCCTCACCGCGATGCGGCCCGAGGACTTCGAGGACCCGCGCCGCTGGGCCTCGGTGGGCCGCGCCAGCTGGCTGGGCGACGTCGCCGTGATGGCACCCGACGGCCGGCTGCTGCCGACCGGCGAGGTCGGCGAGGTGGTGGCCCGGGGCGACCTGGTGATGAGCGGCTACTGGCGCGCGCCCGAGAAGACCGCCGAGACCCTGGTGGACGGCTGGCTGCACACCGGCGACCGCGGCTGGATCGACGAGCGCGGTTACCTCTACCTGAAGGACAGGCTGCGCGACCTGGTCATCACCGGCGGCTTCAACGTCTACCCGGTCGACGTCGAGAACGCGCTCGGCCAGCACCCGGCGGTGCACGACTGCGCCGTCTTCGGCGTGCCCGACGACAAGTGGGGCGAGGCGGTGCAGGCCGCCGTGCAGCTGCGCACCGGCCAGCAGGCCACCGAGGCCGAGCTGATCGCCTTCGTGCGGGAGCGGCTGGGGCCGGTGCAGGCGCCCAAGCGCATCCACTTTCACCAGAGCCTGCCGCGCTCGCCCGTCGGCAAGGTGCTGAAGAGTGCGGTGCGCGACAGCGCGCTCGCCGGCACACCCCCCATCGCCCCAGGAATGTCCACGCCATGACCGCCTCTGCCGCCCGCACGCCCACCACCCGCCTGTGCACCCACACGCTCACCAGCCTGCACTACCGCGATGCCAACCTGGTCGAGGACTTGATGGGCCAGAAGACCTTCACCGAGGTGATGCTGATGCAGATCCTGGGCCGCGCGCCGCGCGCGGTGGACCTGCGCATCGCCGACGTGGTGCTCATCGTGCTGATGGAGCACGGCCTCACGCCCAGCGCCATCGCGACGCGCCTGATCTACATGAGCGCGCCCGAGAACCTGCAAGGCGCGGTCTCGGCCGGGCTGCTCGCGGTGGGGAGCTCCTTCGTCGGGACGATGGAGAACTGCTCGCGCCTGCTCGATCGCATCGGCGCCGCCGCCGACCCCGATGCCGAAGCCCTGGCCATCGCGCAGCAGCACAAGGCGCTCAAGAGCCCGGTGCCCGGTTTTGGCCACCACCTGCACAAGCCGGTGGACCCGCGCGCCTACAAGCTGATGGCGCTGGCCCGCGCCGAGCCCGAGCTGGCGGGCCACCAGCTGCGTGCGCTCGAGCGCCTCTCCGCCGCGGTCGATGCCGTGGCGGGCCGGCCCATCACGATCAACGCCACCGGTGCCGTGGCGGCGGTGCTGGGCGAGATCGGCGTGCCCACGGGCGTGATGCGCGGCTTCGCGGTGATCTCGCGCGCCGCCGGCCTGGTGGCGCACATCGTCGAGGAGCAGCAGGAGCCGTCGGCGCGCTTCATCTGGGACACCGTCGAGCAGGCGATCCCCTGCGTGGGCGAGGGCGGCGAGCCGCGCGCCTCTACCTGATGAAACCCTCCGGCGCAGCCAGCTGGGCCAGCGCCGCGCGCACTTCGCGCAGCTTGGGCGGCTTGCTCAGCACGCGATCCACGTGCATCGGAATCTCACCATCGGCCACCAGCCGCTGCCCCCAGCCGGTGAGCAGAATCACCGGCATCGCCTTGGCGCTGGTCTTCACGGCGAAGGCCACCGTGCGCCCATCGACATAGGGCATGCCCAGGTCGGTGATGACGGCATCGAAGGCCTCGTCGGGCTGGCGGGCGGCGTGGAAGGCATCGATGCCGGCCTGGCCGCCGTTGGCAATCACGACGACATGGCCGTCGAGTTCCAGCGTGTCGCACAGCGACTTGAGCAGCAAGGGGTCGTCATCGACGATCAGGATGCGCAAGCGCCGGGTGGGCGCTTCGGCCGGCGCCGGCGGCGCCAAGGCGGGCAGCAGGCTTGCCGGGACGGGGAAGCACAAGCGCACCGTCGTGCCGCAGCCGACGACACTTTCGATGTCGATGGTCCCATCGTGCCGCTGCGCGACGCCGTACACCATCGCCAGGCCCAGGCCGGTGCCGCGCTCGCCCTTGGTGGTGAAGAAGGGCTCCAGGCAGCGCCGCCGCGTGTCCTCGCCCATGCCCACGCCGGTGTCCATCACCTCGACGGCCGCGGCGCTGCCGCCGCCTTCGCGGGCCGGCAGGTGGCGCGTGCGCAGCGTCAGCACACCGCCGTCTGGCATGGCGTCCACGGCGTTGAAGACCAGGTTGATCAGCGCCTCGCGCACTTCGCTCTCGACACCGAGGATGGCGGGCAGGTCCGGCGCGAGCGCGGTCTCGAGGCGGATGACGATGCCGCGCTGCTGCGGCATGTCGCTCCAGCGCGCGCGCGTGAAGTCCAGCACCTGCTGAACCAGCGAGTTCAGCTTCACGGGCGTGGGCTGCAACTGGGGCTCGCGCTGGCGGTAGAACTCGCGCATGCGCGCCACGGTCTCGGTCACATCGTCGATGGCGCGGGCGATGGTCACCAGGTAGCCGCGCCCGCGTTCGCTCAGGCCGGGCTCGCGCTCGAGCAGGGTCTCGGTGTACAGCGCGACGGGCGAGAGGGCATTGTTGATGTCGTGGGCGATGCCGCTGGCCATCTGGCCGAGCGCGCGCAGCCGCTCCTGCTGCATCACGGTCTGCTGGCTCTGGCGCAGGTCGTCGTAGGCTTGCTGCAGCGCGCCGTACAGCTCGGCCTGCTGAGCGGCCAGCGCCACATGGGTGCTCAGCTGGCGCAGGAACTCGCAGTCGCCGCTGCTGAAGGACTGGGGCAATTGCCGGGCGGCCACCAGGATGCCGAACACGCGGCTCTCCGACTGCAGCGGTGCCACGACCAGCGAGCGCAGGCCGCCGCGCGCGAGCCGCTGCGGAAACGGGAACGACACGGCCTGGACGTCGGGTTCGTACACCAGCTCGCCGCGCACGGCGCGCGACAGCCCGTTCTGGTCGATGGCGATGTGGGACTGCTCGGCCATCGCCAGCTCCATGGCCAGCACCTCGCTGTGCACGCCCACGCGGATGACGGTCAGCGCGTTGTCCGCCGCGTCGTAGCGGCATACGCAGGCGAAATCCACCGGCAGGCGCTCTTCCAGGCTGCGGATCGCCACCTGGTAGATGCTTTGCAGATCCTGCCGCTCGCCGATGGCGCGGCTGATCTGGTCCAGCAGCGTGAGGCGCTCCAGCTGGGCCTGCAATTTGATCTCGGTGCGTTCGCGCTCGACGATCTGGGTTTTCAGGCGCTCCGTCGTCTGCTGCAGGTCGGCGTTGGCGATCCGCAGCGAACCCGCGAGCCGCGCTTCCTGCATGCGTCCGTTGATGATCGACGTGAACAGCGTCAATCCGAGCACGGTCACCGCCGCTGCGCCCACCAGCAGGCTCAGGCTGCCGCCCGACAGCACCGTGGCGCTCAGGCACACCGACCCTTCGGGGAAGCCGGCCGCTGCCATGCCGGTGTAGTGCATGCCGCTGATCGCGAGGCCCATCACCGCGGCGGCGGCGACCTGGTAGGCCAGTTCGTGGTTCTTGTTGACCCGCCTCAGCCAGAAGAAGATGACCAGCGCCGTCGCCGAGGCGACCACCGCGATCACGGCCGATGCCGCCACCAGCCATACATTCCACTCGATGGGCGGCGCCATGTCGAGCGCGGCCATGCCGAGGTAGTGCATCGCGCAAATGCCCGCGCCCATGGCCAGCGAACCGCCCGCCAGGCGTGCCAGGCTCAGCGAGCCGCGGCTGGCCAGCCCCAGCGCAACGACGGACACCGCCACCGCGGCGGCCCATGAGATGAAGGTCAGCAGCTGGGTGTAGCCCAGCGCGATGGGCAGCGAGAACGCGAGCATGCCCACGAAGTGCATGGACCAGATGCCGGTGCCCATCGCGATCGAGCCGCAGGCCCACCAGGTCAGTGCGACGCTGCGCTCCGCCGCACGTACCCGCTTGGCCAGATCCAGCGCCACATAGGAGGCGAAGCTCGCGATCAGCACCGAAGCAACCACCAGCAGAGGGTCGTAGCGAGGGGTGAGGTACGCCATGGATCGTCTACGCCAGCCGCAGCCGTGGCGTCAGTGATGACAGTGCGACATCATGCACGAAGATGCGCGGCGTTGTGGCCACGGGCGATCAGGCCGCGGCAAGGCCATCGGGCGTGGCCGCCCGATGCCTCCCAGGAGGGATGGGGGCGTTACGGGTTCGCCGCGCGGTACTCCGACCGCTTCGCACGGTGCGCGGTGACACGCTCCGCAGCGCCGGTCATGCCGCGCTTCGCATCGCGCAGGGCGCGCTTGACGCGATCTCGGAGGATGTGAAGCCGGGCTCGGTGCTTGTGGGCGGCAATGGCGTTGGACATTCGGGTGAACTTTCCAGGGTTGTGAAGCCGCCGTGTGTACGCGCTGCGGCGGCGCTTGTCTGTGCGCTGCCCCACATAGGCCTCGAATCCGGTGCGGCAGGCCTGCCGCACCGGTTTGACGAAATCGTCGGCGTCCGCGCCGAGCGCCCGCACCACCGTGCGTTCGTTCAGCGAACAGGGCCTGCGGCGGCCGCCTGTTCGCGGCGCAGCTCGGTCACGGTGCGGCCGGCCACTCCCCAGTTGTCGGTCTCCACCTCGTCGATGACGACGAAGGTGGCGGCGGGGTCCTTGTTCAGCACGCGCACCATCAGGTCGGTGGCTTCGGCGATCAGCTGCTTCTTCTGTTCCAGCGTCACGCCTTCGCGGGTGACTTCGATCTTGATGTAAGGCATGGTGGTTCTCCTTGGGATGGGGGAAGTCGGTCCGTGGCGGGTCTGCAGCGTGTGGGCATCACCACTTGCCGGCGCTCATGCCGCCATCGACGTGCAGCACGACGCCGGTGGTGAACAACGCGTCGCCGAGGTAGAACACGGCGTCCACGATGTCCTGCGTGCTGGCGATGCGGCCGGCGGGCTGCAGCGTGTTGAGAAAGCCGTGCAGGTCCGGCGTGTACATCGGCGTGTCGACGATGCCGGGCGCGACCGCGCTGACCTGGATGTTGTGGGGCGCCAGTTCGAGTGCCAGGGCCTTGGTGGCCTGGTTGATGCCGCCCTTGACCAGCACCGGCAGCACGGCCGGCACGCTCTGCAGCGGCTGCGAGGCGATGCTGGCGGTGATGTTGACGATGTGGCCCGACTTGCGCGGGATCATGTGGCGCGCCGCCGCCTGCGAGGGGTAGAAGAAGCCCTTCAGGTTGGTGTTCACCAGGGCCTCCAGCTCCGCGCTGCTGTACTCGGTGAAGGGCTTGGCGTTGAAGATGCCGGCGTTGTTCACCAGCACGTCGACGTGGCCGAAGCGCTCCACGGCGCGCGCGATCAGCGCCTCGCCGGTGGCCGGGTCGGAGACGTCGCCGGCGACGGCCAGGAAGTGGTCCGAATGGCCCAGTTGGGCGGCGGCGGCCTGCAGCCGCTGCGGCGTGCGGGCATTGCCGACGACACGGTC
>DATHWJ010000545.1:0-4579 GCA_035460745.1 Ideonella sp.
CGCGACCAGGCCCGCGTCTACCCCCGCCTGCAGCTGCCGGTGATCGTGGGCCGCGGCAGCGGCTCCAGCCTGCAGGTGGAGGACAACCGCGTTTCGCGGGTGCACGCCCGCATCGACCTGATGGGCGGCGTGCTGCAGATCACCGACCTCAGCATCAACGGCACCTACGTGCGCTTCACCGGCGACGACGAAGTGCTGAGCCTGCGCCGCGGCGCCTGCACGCTGCACGGCAGCGGCGAGATCGGGCTGGGCGGCTCGCCGAACGACGACAAGGCGCCGGTGCTGCATTTCTCGGTGCTCGCCAGCGTCGAGACCAGCCCGATGCAGCTGTTCGGCCCGCCGACCGTCTGAGGCCCGGCCGCGCCGGCACCCGGCCGGCGCAGCGCCGCCGCCCCTCCCTGCGAAGAACAAGAAGGACCGCTTCACCCCCATGCCGTTTCGACCCGAGCCCATCCGGCCCCATGGCAGCCCGCGCCGCGCCGGCGTGCTGCTGGCCAACCTGGGCACGCCCGACGCCCCGACCCCGGCGGCCCTGCGCCGCTACCTGGCCCAGTTCCTCAGCGACCCGCGCGTGATCGAGATCCCGATGGCGCTGTGGAAGCCCATCCTGCACGGCATCATCTTGCGCGTGCGGCCCGCCAAGTCGGCCGCCAAGTACGCCAGCGTCTGGCTGCCCGAAGGTTCGCCGCTGGCCGTCTGGACCGCCCGCCAGGCCAAGCTGCTGCAAGGCTACCTGGGCGAGCGCGGCTGCCCGCTGGTGGTGCGCGCCGGCATGCGCTACGGCAACCCCTCCATCGCCAGCGCGCTGGACGCGCTGCAGGCCGAGGGCGCCGAGCGCGTGCTGGTGCTGCCGCTCTACCCGCAGTACTCCGGCGCCACCACCGCCAGCACCTTCGACGCGGTGAGCGCCTGGGGCCAGCGCGCTCGCCGCCTGCCGGAGCTGCGCTTCGTCAACCAGTACCACGACGAACCCGGCCACATCGAGGCGCTCGCCGCCAGCGTGCGCGCGCACTGGCAGCGCGAAGGCCGCGGCGGCCTGCTGGTGATGAGCTTCCACGGCATGCCCGAGCGCACGCTGCACCTGGGCGACCCCTACCACTGCCAGTGCCACAAGACGGCGCGGCTGCTGGCCGAGGCGCTGGAGCTGGGCCCCGCGCAATACCGCGTCAGCTTCCAGAGCCGCTTCGGCAAGGCAAAGTGGCTGGAGCCGGCCACCGAGCCCATGCTGAAGAAGCTGGCCGCCGAAGGCACCCAGCGGGTCGACGTGATCTGCCCCGGCTTCGCAGCGGACTGTCTGGAGACGCTGGAGGAGATCGACATGGAGGCCCGCGCGGCCTTCGTGCAGGCCGGGGGCCGGGTGTTCCACTACATCCCCTGCCTGAACGACTCGCCGGCCGGCATGGCGGCGCTGGCGGACATCGCGCTGCGGCACCTGCGAGGCTGGGCCGACGCGCCGGACGCCAACGAGGCAGAGCGCACGGCCTCGCGCCAGCGCGCCATCACGATGGGCGCCAGCCGGTAGCGGCCTCAGGCCGCTTTCCTGCGCCGCCTCAGCTTCAGCAGGCGCGGCAGCACCAGGATGATCACCACCAGCACGAGCAGCGTGGCCGACATCGGCCGCGCCACCAGCACCGACCAGTGCCCCTCGCCTATCGACAAGGCATTGCGCATCTGGGCCTCGGCCAACGGCCCCAGGATCATGCCGATCACCACCGGCGCGGCGGGGAAGCCGAAGCGCCGCATCACCAGGCCCAGCAGGCCGATGGCGTACAGCAGGTAGAGGTCGAAGGCCGATTGCCGCATGCCGTAGACGCCCACCGTGGCGAAGATCAGGATGCCGGCGTACAGGTGCGCCTTGGGCACTTTCAGCAACTTGACCCACAGCCCCACCAGCGGCAGGTTGAGCACCAGCAGCATCACGTTGCCGATGTAGAGCGAGGCGATCAGCGCCCAGACCAGGCCGGCGTTCTTGTCGAGCAGCTGCGGGCCCGGCTGGATGCCGTAGTTCTGGAAGGCGCCGAGCAGGATGGCGGCGGTGTTGGAGGTGGGGATGCCGAGCGTGAGCAGCGGGATCAAGGTGGCGGTGATGGCGGCGTTGTTGGCCGCCTCGGGCCCTGCCACGCCCTCGATCGCGCCGGTGGTGCCGAACTCCTCCGGGTGCTTGGAGAGCTTGCGCTCGGTGGCGTAGCTGAGAAAGGTGGGGATCTCGCTGCCGCCCGCGGGAATCGTGCCGAACGGAAGGCCGATCGCGGTGGCGCGCAGCCAGGCCGGCCACGAGCGCTTCCACTCCAGCGCCGTCATGTGGACCTTGCTGAGCTTGTTCTGCGTCTCGACGACCCGGCCCTCGTAGAGCATCACGTAGAGCGCCTCGGCCACCGCGAACAGGCCGACGGCGATCAGCACCACCTCGATGCCGTCCATCAGCTCGGGCACGGTGCCGGTGTAGCGCGCCTGGCCGGTGACCTGGTCAATGCCGATCAGGCCGATCGCCAGGCCGACGAACAGCGCCGTCAGGCCGCGCAGCGTGCTCTGGCCCAGCACCGAGCTGACCGTCACGAAGGCCAGCACCATGAGCATGAAGTACTCGGGCGGGCCCAGCAGCACCGCGTAGTTCGCCACCACCGGCGCGGCGATGGTGACCACCACCGTGCCTATCGTGCCGGCCACGAAGGAGCCGATCGCCGCGGTGGCCAGCGCGGCGCCGGCGCGGCCGTTCTTGGCCATCTTGTTGCCCTCCATGGCGGTCACCATGGAGCCGGCCTCGCCCGGCGTGTTCAGCAGGATGGAGGTGGTCGAGCCGCCGTACATCGCACCGTAGTAGATGCCGGCGAAAAAGATCATCGAGCCGGTGGGCTCGACCTGCAGCGTGATTGGCAGCAGCATCGCCACCGCGGTGGCCGGGCCTATGCCCGGCAGCACCCCGACTGCCGTGCCTATCGTGCAGCCCAGCAGCGCCCACAGCAGGTTGACCGGCGTTCCGGCGGTCATGAAGCCTTGCAGGAGTTGGTTCCAGATGTCCATCGGGGTTCGCCTCGGCCCGCCTTGCAGCGGGCCGGCAGCGGTGTTTTAGGTGAGCGGAAAAGGCAGCGTCACAGCCAACCCGTGGCCGTCAGGCCGGGCAGGTTGATGGCGAGCAGCTTGGTGAACATCCAGTACACCGGCGCGGCGATCGCCAGGCCGATCAGCGCGTCCCGCGCGAAGGCCGCCGGGCGGTAGTCCGGGTGGCCCTGCGAGGCCTTGTAGCCGCGCACCGCCAGCGTGAAGCACAGCGTGCAGCTGAAGATGAAGCCCAGCGTGGTGATCAGTGCCGCGTTGAGCAGCATGCCGGCCGTGACCCAGGCAAAGCCCGGCCAGTAGCCGTGCTCGGCGCCCGAAGGCTCCTCCATCTGCCGGAAGCCGCCGCTGAGCGACTCCCACAGCAGGAAGCCGCCGCACAGCCCGAGCACGCCCGCGACCACCCAGGGCACGAAGTTGGGCCCGACACCGCCATAGCCGGCATCCGAGCTGATGCTGGTGGCGCCAAAGGCCAGCACGGCCGCCAGCGCCAGAACCCCGACGCCGATCAGTACTTCCGGCTTCTTCGCCACCATGTCAGCCCTCCCGCCCACGCGCCGACGACGGCGGTGGCAAACCACTCCCATCTCCGCAGTCCGCGAGTGCGCCAAGGGGCGTGCGCGGAACCGGCTTCGCCGGTCCGCTGCGCGAGCCCCCTTGGGGGGCAGCGACCGATAGGGAGCGTGGGGGCATGTTCAGATCATCCCGGACTTGGCCATCACCGCGCGCAGCGTGGCGAACTCGTCGTCGACGAACTTGTCGAAGGCCGGGCCGGTCATCATGGCCGCCGTCCAGCCGTTGCGCTCCATGGCTTCGGCCCAGGACTTGTGCTTGGTGGCCGCGACGATGGCGTCGGTCAGCGCCTTGCGCTGCGCCGGGGTGATGTCGGCCGCGCCGTAGATGCCGCGCCAGTTGCCCAGCACCACGTTGTAGCCCAGCTCCTTCATCGTCGGCGCATCGACGCCCTTCAGGCGGGTCTCGGAGGTCACGGCGATGGCCTTCATCTTGCCGGTGGTGATGTACTCCTGGAACTCCGACAACCCGCTGCCGCCCACCGTGACGTTGCCGCCCAGGATGGCCGCGGTGGCTTCGCCGCCCCCACGGAAAGGCACGTAGTTGATCTTGGAGGGATCGACGCCCACTTCGCGCGCCAGCATGGCTGCCGCGATGTGCTCGGTGGAGCCGCGCGAGCCGCCGCCCCACTTGACGCTGCCCGGGTCCTTCTTCATCTGCTCGACCACGTCCTTCATGCCCTTCAGCGGCGAGTTGGCCGGCAGCACGAAGACGTTGTACTCGCTGATCAGGCGCGCGATCGGCGTGGCCTGCGAGAGCTGCACCGGCGGTTTGCCGGTGATGATGCCGCCCAGCATCACCGCGCCCATCACCATCATCGCGTTGCCGTCGCCCTTGGTGCTGTTGACGAATTGCGCCAGGCCGATGGTGCCCGCCGCGCCGCCCTTGTTGTCGTAGCTGACGGTCGCGGCGGCGCGTCATCGCGCGCATGCGGGCCTCGAGCTCGTCGAGG
>DATHWJ010000546.1:0-1933 GCA_035460745.1 Ideonella sp.
GTGGCCGGGGGGATGTCCCCGACGTAGTTGGAACTTGAGGCGGCGGTTTCCGGCGAATTCGACAGAATCGGATTTGCCTACTTCAACTGAAGAACCGAAGGAAACCGCCATGAAGGATCGTAAATCAAAGCCAGCCTTGAGGGTCGTGCATCGCAACGATCGAGCGCAGATCAAGCGTGTACTGGAGGGCAGCGGCCAGGCGCTGCTGCCGATGTTGGAGCTGCTCGAAGGAGCGCAGGCGAGCATCGACGAGTTGATGCACGAGACCGCCGTCGCGCTGGTTGAGCAGTTGCTGGTGCTGTCCGCACAGGAGCTTGCGGGTGCCAAGCAGCGTGGCCGCGAAGGTGGCTCGGTGCTGTGGCACGGCGCCCAGCAAGGCGTCGTAGCACTGGCCGAGCGGCAGCTGCGCGTGCAGCGCCCGCGGCTACGCGACAAGAACGGTGGCGAGGTTCATGTGCCGGCGTACGAGCGGTTGCGCGACGACGCCAATGTCGGTACCCGCGTGCGCGACATCATGGTCGCGGGCGTGTCCACGAGGCGCTACGCACAGGTGCTGCCCGAAGCGGCGGGCACCGTGGGAGTGTCCAAGAGCACGGTCTCGCGGCGCTTCGTCGAAGCCAGCGCGGCGCAGTTGGCGGCGCTCAACGAACGCAGCCTGGCTGACCTGGAGGTGCTGGTGATCTACATCGACGGCATCGTCGTGGACGGCCACCACATCATCGCCGCCGTCGGCGTGGACGAGGCTGGCAGCAAGCATCTGCTGGGTCTGGCGCTGGGCTCCAGCGAGAACGCACACGTGGTCAAGGACCTGCTGCGCGCATTGATCGAGCGCGGGCTCGACCAGACGGTGTCGTACCTGTTCGTGATCGACGGGGGCAAGGCGCTGCGCAGCGCCATCGACGAGATGTTTGGCGAGCGCGCCCATGTGCAGCGGTGCCGCACACACAAGCTTCGCAACGTCATAGAGCGGCTGCCCAAGACCGAGGCGGCGCAGACCAAGGCGGTGATGATGGCCGCCTACAAGCTCAGCCCAAAGGACGGCATGGCCAAGCTCAAGAAGCAGGCGCAGTGGCTCCAAGGCGAGCACCCTGACGCAGCCGCTTCGCTGCTCGAAGGGCTGCACGAAACCTTCACCGTCAATGCCCTTGGCCTGCCGCCCTCACTCACGCGATGCCTGTGTACGACCAACATTATCGAGAATCCCAACGGTATCGTGCGCCGCACGAGCCGCCGCGTCACGCGCTATCGCGACGCCAACATGGCGCTGCGGTGGACCGCCGCGGGCTTCCTCGAAGCACAGAAATCATTCCGAAAGATCCAAGGTGTCAAAGACCTCTGGATCCTCAAGACTGCATTGGGACGGCCTGCCAAGAAAACTCGAGTTGACGAAGCAGTGAAGGCCGCATAACGTGTCACCCGCCGCCGCCCGGTTGCAACTATCGGCGGGACATCACCCTGAAGGCCAGCTGATGATCCAGTTGGGTCCGCATGCGTGACGCTGGCAAGATCAAGAGATGGTCGACGATGACAATGCCTCGCGCATGATCGAGGCGCTGCAAGGCGCTTCCAGCATGCAGCTCTACCAGATGCGCACCCTCATCGACGGGATGCTCGCGGACACGAAGCGCGCGATCGCTGCGAGGGCGGCGCTGCACTTGGGCCAGTCCGTCCAGTTCATCGACTACCGCACCGGCCAGATTCGGCACGGGAAGCTGATCGCGCGGCACGACACGCAGGCGACGGTGCTCGAAGAGAGCGTGCGCAGGACGTGGAAGATCCCGTACGTGGCGATCGAACCTGCGCAGAGTGCGCCGGGGGAACAGCCGAAGCCCTACGACCCGCCGCCGGAGCCGGCCAAGCCGCAGGGACGTGTTGAGTTCAAGTTGGGCGACAAGGTGACCTTCGATGACGGCAAGGGCGTGGCGCTGGTCGG
>DATHWJ010000547.1:0-5744 GCA_035460745.1 Ideonella sp.
GAGGTTGCCGCTGTCCACCGTCGAGACGTAGGCCGGCGCCAGCGTCGCCAGGCTCTGGGTGTCGTACCAGTTGAGCAAGTGGCCTTCGTGGCGCTGCAGCGTGTCCAGCGTGTCCAGCGTGCGGCGCAGCCGGTCGGCCATCTCGGCCGCGCCGATGAAGCCGAACTCGCGCGCGACCGCCACGCAGAGCAGGTACATGCCGATGTTGGTCGGCGAGGTGCGGTGCGCCACCATCAGGTGCGGCGAGGTCTGCACGTTGTCGGGCGGCAGGTGGTTGTCCTCCACGCCCACCCAGCGCTGGTAGTAGCGCCAGGTGTCGCGCGCCACGCCGTGCAGGTAGTGGCGGTCGCCGTCCGAGAGCCGCTCGGTCTCGGCGGCCGGGCGGCTGACCCACCAGGTCCAGACCGGCGAGGCGGCCCACAGCGCCAGCAGCGGCGCGGCCCAGCCCCAGGCCACCGGCAGGCCGGCCCACTGCGCACCGGCCAGGCCGGCGGCCAGCAGCGCCGCCGCGGCCGGCACCACGGCATGCTGGCGCCACAGGCCGGGCAGGTCGGTGCGCACCGTGGCCTGCGCGGCGGCGGCGGTGGTCCACTGCAGCAGGTGGCGGCGCGAGACGAGCTGGCGGTAGAGCGAGCGCACGATGGCGTCGCCGTACATCAGCGTCTCCTGCAGCAGCAGCGCCACGTGCCACAGGCCCATCAGCAGCGCGCGGGCGACGTCGCCCGAGGCCTGGCGGTAGAAGAGCTTGAGCGCGATGTCGTCGCGGCTGGGCGCCAGGCCGGCCACCGCACCGAGCAGCGGGCCGGCACAGAAGGCGGCGAAGACGGTGGCCAGCACCAGCCCGACCGGCACCACGCCGGTGGCCAGCGAGAGCAGCAGCGCGGCCAGCGAGAGCGGCACGACCAGCGAGCGGCGCAGGTTGTCCAGCATCTTCCACAGGCTGATCGCGCCGACGCCGTAGCGGCCGGCGCGCAGCACGAAGGGCAGCAGCTGCCAGTCGCCGCGCGCCCAGCGGTGCAGGCGCGAGGCGGCCACGTCGGCGTGCGCCGGGGCGTCTTCGACCAGCGTGACGTCGCTGACGCCGGCGCAGTGCACGATGGCGCCTTCCAGCAGGTCGTGGCTGAGCACCTGGCCCTGCGGCAGGCGGTCCGCCAGCAGCGCGTGCAGCGCCTGCACCTGCAGCAGGCCTTTGCCGGTGAAGGTGCCGGCGTCGAAGACGTCCTGGTAGATCTCGGAGCTGGCGGTGCTGTAGGGATCGATGCCGCACTGGCCGCTGAACAGCGCGTGGTAGCGGGTCACCGAGTCCGGCGCCGGCAGCGGCGTCACGACGCGCGGCTGCAGGATGCCGTAGCCGCTGACGACACGCCTGCCGCTCGCGTCCAGGCGCGGCCGGTTGAGCGGGTGGGCGGCGATGCCGACGAGGTCGCGCAGCCGGCCGGGCGGCATGTCGGTGTCGCTGTCCAGCGTCACCACGTAGCGCGTGCCGGGCGCCGGCAGCGAGATCGTGCCCAGCGCCATGAAAGGGCGGTGGTCCGGCTCGGCGAGCGAGCGCACGAGCTGCTCCAGCTTGCCGCGCTTGCGCTCCCAGCCTATCCAGGCCCGCTCGGTCTCGCTCCACTGGCGCTCGCGGTGCAGCAGCAGGAAGCGCGGCGGCGCGCCGGGGTCGGCAGGCGGGTATTGCGCGTTCAGCGCCTCGATGGCTTCTCGGGCCTGCCACAGCAGCGGCTCGTCGGGGTCGGTGCGGGCCTGCGCGGCGTCGGCCCAGTCGCTCAGCAGCGCGAACTGGGTGTGCTGCTCGGGGTTGGCCAGGTGGTGCTGCTCGAGCTGGCGGCGCAGCGCGACAATGGCCGCAGGGTTGCTCAGCATGGCCGGGATCACGACCAGCACGCGGTGCTCGGCCGGGATGCCATGCAGCAGCGCGAGACGCGGCAGCTTGATGGGCCGGGCCGATTCACTGATCATGCGGTTCACCACCGCCACCACGGCTTCGCCGGCCGGGCCCCAGAGCAGCAGCGCGGCCAGCCAGAGCAGCGGCGTCGGGGCCGAGAGATCGCCCCAATGGGTCACCACCGAGGCCACCAGGCCGGCGGCCAGCGCCGTCATGCCGCCGACGTAGAGATACGGCGCCCAACGGCGCGGCCCGGCGGTGGCGCCCGGGGCCCAGCCCCTGCGCAGGCCGAGCGAGGCCCGCAGCTCGGGGCGGCCCGGGCCCTTCCACCAGTAGGCCGGCGCGGCGGCCGGCTCGTCGGTGTCGGCCGCGCGGCGCGCGTGCGCGAGCAAGGCCTCGGCCACGCGCGACTCGGAGCAGCCGGCCGAGCGGGCCAGCTTCTCGATCGCGTGCAGCGTCTGGTCCTGGGTGTCTTCACGCTCGGCGCAATAGACCGGCGACTGCTGCAGCGTCAGCGTGACCTTGCTGGTGCGGCCGATGACGCCGCGCCAGTCGGCCTGGTCGAGCAGGCGCAGCGCGGTGATCGCGTTGCGGATGCTCTGGTGGTCCTGCGTCATCTCGTCCTGCTGGTTGGCCAGCACGAGGGCCGGGTCCGGCAGGCGGGTGTGCAGCCAGCCGCGCAGCGCGGCCTGCAGCGCGGCGGGCAGGTCTTCTTCACGGCGCGAGATCTGCAGCTCGAAGACCGTCGCCATGCCGCGCTGGCGCAGCCTGTCGTCGAGCCGGTTCAGGCTGGCCAGGGCCTCCTCAGGGCTCTCGCGCTCGCTGCGCTGGTCGACCCACAGGTGGGCCGCTTCGCGCGCGGCCTGGGTGGCGGCGGTGCGCTCGGCCAGGCGGCGCAGGTTCTCCACCAGCACCACGCGCACGGTCGTCGGCAGGGCCCACAGCTCGGCCTGCGTCAGCTCTCGCTCGGTCTGGTAGGCGGCGAGGTAGGTTTCGAGCAGGGCTTCGTCGAAGCCGCTGTCGGTGTGGGCGACCCAGGCCCAGGCCACGCCGTAGACGCGCGGCAGGCCAGCCAGCGGCTCGTCGCGCAGCAGCGGCAGCTGGCGGAAGTAGCTGCTGGGCAGCCCGGCGCGGATGGTGTGCAGCTGCTCTTCGATCAGCGCGTTGTTGCCCAGCAGCCACTGGGCCGCCGGGCCGAGGTGCACGCCGTCGCGCGCGTGCTGCTCGAGCAGCGTGCAGGTGCGCGACAGCACCTCGATGTTGTCCTCCAGCCGCGGGAAGAAGCGCGCCGAGTGCGCCCGGCCGGGCAGCACCTCGTGCGTGCGCGCGAGGCTGTGGCCGTGCTGCTCGAAACGCGCGGGGCCGAACAGCACCGCCCGCACCGGCGGCTCGATCGGGCCATCGGCCGGATCGAGGAAGGCCGCCGCAGCAGCGCTCATGCCCGCGGGGAACGGGCCTGTCTCGGCGGGCGTCGGGGGAGGCGTCTTTTGCGTCGAAGATCGCCGGGAAGCGCGCGTGCCGGCCTGCCGCCCGGCCCTTTTTTCTTCAGCCAACTCAGGCCCACCAGGTCGTCAGGAACAGCAGCACGCCAGCCGCAGCGACCGTGGTGACAAAGCGCGGCGCCACGATGCCGTGCAGCGCCTCGCCGAAGCAGACCAGACCGAACCACCGGCTGCGCGCCTGCTCGCAATGCTGCACATGGCGCAGCAGCGACGCGGTCTGCTCGCGCACGGCACGGTCCGCCACCCGCAGGGGATGGCCGATGAAAGCGTCGCGGGGGGGCAGGGTGGTGGTGTTCATGACAGATCCTGTGGACGTATGGGTTGATTTGGATGTTCTTTTTGGGGCTGCGCCACCGGCCGGCAGACCGGCAGAGCGGCCCTTTAGGCGCCCTGCCCCGAATGGCCTCTTATTCGCCGGCCTTGGCAAGCTTGTCGAGCGCGACGTCGGCCTGTTGCAGGGCATGCTCCAGCGATTGCGCCGAACGCTCGGGCTGCAGGTCTTCGGGTTGGCAGGCCACCAGGGCGAGACAGGCGGCGCAGACCAGCGGGTAGATGGCGAACTTCAATGCAGTCATGCCGGGCTCCTGGAAAGCGGTGACGGGGCCGTGGTGGTTCCCGGTGACCCGGGTGCAAACGAGGGTGCGGAAACGATGAATCCACTGTAAGGAGCGCGCTGCGCCGCGTCATTCGGACGCGCGCGCTTTGGGGTGTGGGTGCTGTCCTACACCAGGCAGGGCGGTGCGGCGGGCGTGGCGGGTAGCACCGGCATGGTGCGTTTTCCCTTGCAGCGCCCGATGCAAGGCCGCCCCGCAGGCACCGCTCATGCCTGCCGGGGCACCGCTGAGCCCCCCAAAAGTGCCGCTGGTCGCGCCGAGCTTGGCATGCGACCGGCACCGTCTGAGCATGCCCCACCCCGACAACTCCGAGGAAATCCGGCCATGACTCTCCAAGAAAACCGCCACCCCGCGCTCAACCCCCGGCTGACAGCCGCCGCCACGGCGGCCGTGCTGCTGGCCAGTCTGGCCGCGTTGCCCGCCGTAGCCCAGGCGCAGGCGGCAGCCGCCACCCCGCCGGTCTATCCGGTGCGTGACTTCTTCTCCAACCCCGAGCGGGCCTACTTCCGGCTCAGCGAGGACGGCCGCTGGCTGGGCTACATGGCGCCGGCCGTAGGCGACGGCGGCCCCACGCCGCGACGCAACATCTTCGTGCAGGAGCTCAAGGGCAGCCAGCCGGTGGGCACGCCGCGCCAGCTGACGCGCGAGAGCGCGCGCGACATCGGCAACTACCGCTGGAAGGGCGACGGCACGCTGCTGTACGAGAAGGATTTCGGCGGCGACGAGAACTTCCACGTCGTCTCTGTCGACGTCGCGACCGGCAAGGTGACCGACCTGACGCCGTTCGAGAAAACGCGCGCCAACGTCATCAACGAGCTGCCGGAGGACCCGGTACACATCCTGGTGGCGCACAACCAGCGCGACGCCAAGGTGATGGACGTCTACCGCGTCAACGTCAAGACCGGCGCCCAGGCCCTGGTGGCGCAGAACCCCGGCAACATCACCGACTGGACCGCCGACCACCTGGGCCGCGTGCGGCTGGCGGTGGCCAGCGACGGCGTGAACAACACCGTGCTCTACCGCGCGAGCGAGAAGGACGCGTTCAAGCCGCTCTTCACCACCGACTTCCGCACCCAGGTCGGGCCGGCCTTCTTCGACTTCGACAACCACAAGTTCTACGCCATCAGCAACCGCGGCCGCGACAAGGCCGCCGCGGTCTTGATCGACCCGGCCAAGCCGGACGCCGAGACCGTCGTCTACGAGCACCCGGCCGTCGACCTGATGGGGCTGAACTACTCGCGCCGCTACAAGGTGCTGACGACCGCCGAGTACCTCGAGGAGAAGCCCGGCCGCAAGATCTTCGACCGCCGCAGCCAGACGCTGTTCGACCGGCTGGCCACCAAGCTGCCGGGCTACGAGGTGCTGCTGCAGGCGACCGACAAGGCAGAGGACAAGTTCATCGTCGCCGCCTTCAGCGACCGCACCGAGGGCGCACGCTACATCTACGACGCCAAGAGCGACAGCGTGGCCAAGCTGGGCGACATCAACCCCAAGCTGCCCGAGAAGAACATGGCAGCGATACAGCCGGTGCGCTACACCGCGCGCGACGGCCTGGTCATCCCCGCCTACCTGACCCTGCCGCCCGGCCGCGAGGCCAAGAACCTGGCCTGCGTGGTCAACCCGCATGGCGGCCCGTGGGCGCGCGACGCCTGGGGCTTCAACCCCGAGGTGCAGTTCCTCGCCAACCGCGGCTACTGCGTGCTGCAGATGAACTTCCGCGGCTCCACCGGCTACGGCCGC
>DATHWJ010000548.1:0-1717 GCA_035460745.1 Ideonella sp.
GACCAGGGCGACGTGGACATGGGCATCATGTGCTCGCCCTACGAGATCCCCAGGCGCTTCCAGGCCACGCCGCTGTTTCGCGAGCACTACGTGCTGGCCATCGGCGACGACCACCGCTTCAACGGCCGCAGCGGTATCGCGATGGCCGAGCTGCACCGCGAGCGCTACTGCGAGCGGGTGATGTGCGAGTTCTCGGTCTACATCGAGCGCCTGCTGCGCGCCCGCAGCGTGGGGCTGGAGGTGGTGCAGCAGTCAGCCCGCGAAGACTGGATACACGCCATGGTGCGCGCCAACTTCGGCGTGGCCTTCATGCCGGTCTCTATCGCCGAAGCGGCGGGCCTGGCCTATGTGCACACCGAAGACTGCCCCATCGTGCGGGAGGTGAACCTGCTGGTGCAGGCGGAGCGGCCGATCACCGAGCTGCAGCAGGCGGTGATCGATTCGCTGGCCGCGCACGAATGGGCCACGGCGCAGCCACCGGGCGCACGGATCAGCGAGCGAGGCCCTTCAGGCGCGACACCTCGGCCTTCAGCCGCTCCAGCTCATCGCGCAGCGGCTGCACCGCCTGGTTGATCTCGGCCTCGGTGAAGCGCGGCGTGATGTGCTGCGGGCAGTTCCAGTCGTAGCCCTCGACGCTGATCACCACCGCGCCGTCCGCCTGCGCCTTGTAGCCCGGTACCTGCAGTGCCGCGACCAGCGCGGGGTCCTCTTCGAGGCTCACTCGCCGAGCCCGGCCCAGGATCTTCAGGCGCCGCTGCTGCGCCTGGTCCATCAGTATCAGCGCCACGCGGTCGTCGGTGGCGAGGTTGCCGGCGCTGATGTACTGGCGGTTGCCGCGGAAGTCGGCGTAGGCGATGGTGTGGGCGTCGCGCACCTTCAGGAAACCGGCCGGCCCGCCGCGGAACTGCACATAGGGCCAGCCGGTTTCGCTGACGGTCGCCTGGTGGAAGCCGTCGCGCGCTTCGATGAAGTCCACCTCGTCGGCGGTCAGCGCGTGGCGTGTGGGCTCGCCCTGGTCCAGCCGGGCGTAGGCGGCGCGGCTGCCATGCTGGGTCTGCAGGCGGCGTACGGTGGGGGTGAAGGCGATGTCGGCAAAGGCGTGGCTCATGGGGTGCGCTCCGGTGAGTGGCACGGCCCGGGTGGGTCTCGTGTCGGGGTGGCTCCAGTCTCGTCGCAACGGCGATTGAATAGAATCACCACGAAACTCAAGTCACCATTACGCGCAGAGGAATGGTATGGACCGCTTTCACCTGATGAAGGTCTTCGTGGCGGTGGTGGATGCGAGCGGGCTGGCCGGCGCGGCGCGCGCCTTGAGCCTCTCGCCGCCTGCCGTGACGCGGGCGATAGGCGAGCTGGAGCAGCGCCTGGGCGTGCGCTTGCTGACGCGCACGACGCGGGTGGTGCGTGTGACCGACGCGGGTGCGCGCTACGCCGAAGACTGCCGCCGCATCCTGGCCGAGATCGACGAAGCCGACGAGTCGGCCGCCGGCCTGCACGCCGAGCCGCGCGGGCGGCTCGGCGTGACCGCACCGGTGCTGTTCGGCGGGCTGCTGGTGATGCCGGTCGTCACCGAGTACCTGCAGCGCTACCCCGGCGCGCATGCCGCATGCTGGTTTGTGGACCGCATCGTCAACCTGGCCGACGAAGTGGTGGACGTGGCCGTGCGCATCGGCGAGCTGCCCGACTCGGGCCTGCATGCCGCGCGCGTGGGCGGTGT
>DATHWJ010000549.1:0-1906 GCA_035460745.1 Ideonella sp.
GTTCACCGGTATCGAAATCCACCCGGGTGCAGTGCTCGGCGAGCGGGTGTTCTTCGACCACGCCATGGGCGTGGTGGTGGGCGAGACGGCCGAGATCGGCGACGGCTGCACGATCTACCAGGGCGTGACGCTGGGCGGCACATCGCTGTACAAGGGCACCAAGCGGCACCCGACGCTGGGCCGCAACGTGGTGGTGAGCGCCGGCGCCAAGGTGCTGGGCGGCTTCGTCGTGGGCGACGGCGCGAAGATCGGCAGCAATGCCGTGGTCATCAAGCCGGTGCCCGCGGGCGCCACCGCGGTCGGCATCCCGGCGCGGATCATCCCGTCCAAGGAAGGGGCCAGCGCCGACGTGACCGGCAATCCCAAGTTCTCGGCCTACGGCATCACGCTGGAGGACGATCCGCTCAGCCAGGCGATGAAGGGATTGATCGACAACGCATCGTCGCAGGAGCACCAGATCGCACTTCTGTGGCAGGCCATCGAGAAGCTCTCGGCCACGCGCAAGGAGGGCGACTGTGTGCCCGATGACGCCGCGCTGAAGGAATGTTTCGAGGCGGAGAAGCTGACCCAGCTGGTCGGCAAGTGATAGAGCCTGTCATGCCGGACTTGATCCGGCATCCATAGTGGCCGCCAACATGGATCCCGGGTCAAGCCCGGGATGACAGCCTGACAGCCGACTTGGGCCTGAACGCCTTGCAAACCTCGTCGTTCGTCTCGAGGTAAGGCCCACCGATCAGGTCCACGCAATACGGCACGGCGGCGAAGATGCCGGCCACCAGCTGCTCGCCGCCTGGGCCCTTCAAACCTTCCAGCGTTTCCTGGATCGACTTGGGCTGGCCGGGCAGGTTGATGATCAGGCTCTTGTCGCGGATCACCGCGCATTGCCGCGAGAGGATGGCCGTGGGCACGAAGCGCAGGCTGATCTGCCGCATCTGCTCGCCAAAGCCGGGCATCTCCTTGTGCGCCACCGCCAGCGTCGCTTCAGGCGTTACGTCGCGTGGCGCCGGGCCGGTGCCGCCGGTGGTGAGCACGAGCGAGCAGCCGGCGTCGACCAGCTCGATCAGGGCGGCGCTGATGCCTTCCTTCTCGTCGGGGATCAAGCGCGCTTCGAACGTGATCGGGTTCTTCAGCGCGCGCGTGAGCCAGTCCTTCAGCGCGGGCAGGCCCTTGTCTTCGTAGACGCCGCTGGAGGCGCGGTCGCTGATCGACACGATGCCGATCGTGACCGGGTCAAACGTTTCGGTGGTCATAAGTGCCGTCGTCCTCGTCGGCCGGCGATGGGATGCCGGTCAACTGGTCCTTCACCAATTGGAAGATCTCGCGGTAGGCCCGGCCGTGGCGCGGCACCAGGCCCTTGGACACTTGGTCGGGCGTGGGCTGCACGTCCTTGCGGGCCTGGCGGATGAGCGCCCGCAACTGCTGCGTATCGGTCTGCGGATACTCGCGCAGCCACAGGTCGAGTGCGTCTTCCTTGGCGATCAGGTCGTCGCGCCACTTCTCTGCCATGTGCAGGGCGAGGGCGTCGCTGGCCGAGCCCTTGCGCTGCTCGTCGAGCGCGTCGCGCACCGACTGGCGCGTCTCTTCGTCCAGGCCGCGCATCAGCTTGCCGATGAATTGCATCTGCCGGCGCTTGCCCTCGAAATTGGTGATGCGCTTGGCTTCGGCGACGGCGTCGATCAGCTTTTCAGGCAGGGTCAACCCCGCCATGAGGTCGGCGCGCAGGGTCAGCAGCGCTTCGCCGAGTTTTTGCAGCTCGGTGCTTTCGCGCTTGAGGTCGGTTCGGCTGGCTTCGGTCGTGCCTTTGAGCTCAGCCTTGAGCTCGAGGTCCAGCTCGCTGCCTTCGGCGACGAACTGGCCGCGCACGAAGTAGCCTTTTTTGGGTTTGCGTGACATGTGAGGCTGGAGT
>DATHWJ010000550.1:0-6999 GCA_035460745.1 Ideonella sp.
AACTCTGCGCATGATTTTCTGACCAGGGTCACCCTCAACCACGGACCCTGCTGGGAGCGCTGCGATGGCTGTACCGCCCGATCTCAAGAGCAATCACCTGCTCGCCGCTTTGCCCGAGCCCGAGCTGCAGCGCTGGCTGCCGCAGCTCGAAGCCGTCGCCATGCCGCTGGGACAGGTGCTGTACGAAGCGGGCAGCACCATGGCCCACGTCTACTTCCCGACCACGGCCATCGTCTCGCTGCTCTACGTGATGGAAAACGGCAGCTCGGCCGAGATCGCGGTGGTGGGCAACGAGGGCATCGTCGGCATCTCGCTGTTCATGGGCGGCGAGTCCACCTCCAGCCGCGCGGTGGTGCAGAGTGCCGGCTGGGGCTACCGGCTGCCGGCCGCCATCATCAAGGACGAGTTCAAGCGCGCGCCGGTGCTGCACCTGCTGCTGCGCTACACCCAGGCACTGATCACGCAGATGGCGCAGACGGCGGTCTGCAACCGCCACCATTCGCTGGACCAGCAGCTCTGCCGCTGGCTGCTGCTGAGCCTGGACCGCCTGCAAGGCAACGAGCTGGTGATGACGCAGGAGCTGATCGCCAACATGCTGGGCGTGCGCCGCGAGGGCGTCACCGAGGGCGCCCTGAAGCTGCAGGGCGCGGGCCTGATCCGCTATGCGCGCGGCCGCATCGCGGTGCTGGACCGGCCCGGGCTGGAGCAGCGCACCTGCGAGTGCTACGCGGTGGTCAAGAAGGAGTACGACCGGCTGCTGCCGGAGCGGGTGGCCGACTGAGCGGCTGACCGAGCGACCGGCGGCGGGGCCTCATCGCCGCTATGTGCGCCACCGCACGGTGGCCCCGCGGCGGCTGGGGGCATACTGGGGCGCAGCGACCGCCATGGCATTCGAGCGCCTCGCGTTGAACGCGCCCCTCCGTGGCGCCGCCTGCAACGCACCGGAGAGCCTCTTTGGCCGCCGCCGAAAATCATCTGATCGAGTTGTTGCCCCGGCAGGAGCGCCGCAGGCTGCTCGCCATCTGCGAGCCGGTGGAGCTGGTCTTCGCCGAGGTGCTCTGCGAGCCCGGTGAGCCCACCCCCCATGTCTACTTCCCGACCGAGGGCTTCATCTCGCTGGTCACGCTGATCGAGGGCCACCCGGGGCTGGAGGTGGGCATGGTGGGGCGCGAGGGCATGCTGGGGGCGCAGGTGGCGCTGGGGGTGAGCACCTCGACGCTGCGCGCGCTGGTGCAGGGCCCCGGCACCGCCTGGCGCATCGAGGCGGCGGCGTTCAGCGAAGAGCTGGCCCGCAGCCCGGCGCTGCAGCGCGGCCTGAACCGCTACCTCTACGTGCTGATGGCCCAGTTCGCCACCTCCGCGGCCTGCCTTCGTTTCCATCTGATCGGGCCTCGCCTGGCGCGCTGGCTGCTGATGAGCCAGGACCGCGCGCATGCCGACCACTTCCGCGTGACCCACGAGTTCCTGGCCTACATGCTCGGCGTGCGCCGCGTCGGCATCACCGCCGCCGCGGGCGCGCTGCAGCGGGAGGGGCTGATCGAGTACCACCGCGGCGACTGCACCGTGCTGGACCGGGGCGGGCTGGAAGCGATGGCCTGCGGCTGCTACGCGGCCGACCAGCGGTCCTACGCCGACCTGCTCACCTAGCGCGCCGGCGTTGTTTGTGCGGCAGCGCACAGACAGCAGCCTTGCCACCCACTACAAGCTTTCAACGGGCGCTCGACGCCCGATGCGGTGCCCGCACGCGCCGCCAATACAAAGTCATTGGGTGGCCCGAGATGCAGTACGCGCCAAGATGAAGTCCGTTCGACCTTCCCCCGTGCAAGGGCTCACGAAGGCGTCGACCGGCATTGCCGGTTTCGACGTCATCACCGGCGGCGGCCTGCCCAGCGGCCGCACGACGCTGCTGGCCGGCGGGCCCGGCTCCGGCAAGACCATCTTTGCGGTGCAGTTCCTGGTGCATGGCGCGCGGCGCTGCAAGGAGCCCGGCATCTTCGTCGCCTTCGAAGAGACCTCCGGGCGCATCGTGGCCGACTTCCAGGGCTTCGGCTGGCAGCTCGAAGCCTTGCAGCCCAAGAAGCTGTTCTTCATGGACGCCCAGCCGGCAGCCGACCTGGTCCAGTCCGGCAGCTTCGACCTGGGCGGCATGCTGGCGGCACTGGAGGCGCAGGCGAGCAAGATGGGGGCGCGGCGCATCGTCTTCGACGCGCTGGACATCGTGCTGGCGCTGCTGCCCGACCCGGCTGCCAGGAGGCGCGAGATCTACCGCCTGCACGAGTGGCTGCTGGCGCACCGGCTGACCGGCCTGATCACCGCCAAGGCGGGCGGCGGCGAGACCGGTTCCACCGTCGAGCAGCCCTTCGGCTTCATGCAGTTCATGGTCGATTGCTCGGTGATCCTGAACCACCGCGTCGTGCTCGGTGTCTCGCAGCGCAACCTGCGGGTGCAGAAGTTCCGCGGCTCGGGTTTCGACGAGAACGAGGCGCCTTTCGTGATCGGCGAGGGCGGCTTCGATGTCGCCGTGGCACGCACCCTGGGCCTGGTCGATGTCAACGTCACCAACGAGCGCGTGACCAGCGGCGTACAGCGGCTGGACACCATGCTGGGTGGCGGCTACTACCGCGCCGCCAGCGTGCTGATCACCGGCTTCCCCGGCACCGCGAAGACGACGCTGAGCGGCGCCTTTGCCGAAGCCGCCTGCCAGCGCGGCGAGCGCACGATGTTCGTCAGCTTCGACTCCGACGGCACCGAGGTGGTACGCAACCTGGCCTCGGTCGGCATCCGGCTGGCGCCATATCTGCAGAGCGGGCTGCTGCGCATGATCTCGGCCCGCACCATCAGCGGCAGCGCCGAGACCTACCTGGTGCGCATCAAGAGCCTGGCCAAGGACCACCGCGCCCGCTGCCTGGTGATAGACCCGGTCTCCACCTTGTCCAAGTCGGGCAACGAGCTGACCGCGCACGGCGTGGCGGAGCGGCTGATCGACTGGTCCAAGGCCGACGGCATCACGCTGGTCTGCACCAGCCTGCTCGACGAGATGTCCGGCCAGTCCGAGAGCGGCACGCCGCTGCTGATCTCCACCCTCGCCGACACCTGGATCCATCTCAACTACCTGGTGCAGGCCGGCGAGCGCAACCGCGGCATGTCCATCATCAAGTCGCGCGGCACGGCGCACTCCAACCAGGTGCGCGAGCTGATACTCAGCGACGAGGGCGTGACGCTGGCCGACATCTACACCGCCGGCGGCGAGGTCTTGATGGGCACGCTGCGCTGGGAGAAGGAGGGCGCCGAGCGGGTCGCGAAAGAGCTCGCCGAGGTGGCCGGCAAGCTCAAGCGCGTCAGCCTCGATGCCGAGGAGGCCGAGCTCGAGGTGCGGGTCAAGTCGCTGCAGACCGAGCTGGTGGCCAAGCGTGTCGAGAAGACGCTGCTGGCCCGCACCACCGAGGCCCGCGAGCAGGAGCTCTCGCGCGGCCGGACGCGCATGCGCGAGCTGCGGGGTGCCGATGCCGCCAACCCCGGCCGCAAGTGAGGCCACGATGAGCCGGCGGGCGGTGTTCAGGTTCAGGCTGTACGTGGCGGGCGATGCGCAGAACTCGCTGCAGGCGCTGGCCAACCTCCATGCCCTTTGCCGCGACGTGCTGCCGGGCTGCCATGCGATCGACGTGGTGGACGTGTTCAAGGAGCCCCAGCGTGCGCTGGCCGACGGCATCTTCATGACACCGACGCTGGTCAAGCTCCTGCCCCTCCCGGTGCGCAGCATCGTCGGCACGCTGAGCCAGCGCCGGCCGGTGCTGGAGGCGCTGGGGCTGGAAGGGGACGCGCCATGAGCATCGCCAGGCCACCTCCGCCCGGCAGCGAACCGGCTGGTGGCCGTGACATGGCCGGACACGGCGAAATCGCCGCGCTGATCGAGACCTTGCACGAGACCAGCCAGCGCCTCGAAGACTTGACGGCCGGCGAGGTGGACGCGGTGGCGGCCCGCGACGGCCGCACCATCCTGCTGCGGCGGGCCCAGGACCAGCTGCGCCACGACGAGCTCGCCAAGCAGACCGCCATCCTCAACGCGCTGCCGGCCCGCATCGCCCTGCTCGACGTGCTCGGGCAGATCGTGTCGGTGAACGAAGCCTGGCAGCGTTTCGCCTGCGCCCATGTGCTGCAAGGCCCCGCCCATGGCATCGGCGTCAACTACCTGGCGGTGTGCGACGGTGCGCAGGGCGAGGACGCGGCGCTGGCCCACCAGGTGGCCGAGGGCCTGCGCGCGGTGCTGGCGGGCAGCGCCGCGAGCTACTCGGCCGAGTACAGCTGCCACTCGGCGAGCGAGCAGCACTGGTTCCTGTTGACCGTGACGCCGCTGGCCGAGGGCCGGCCGCGCGGCGCGGTCGTCATGCACCTGGACGTCAGCGAGCGCATGCGCGCGCTGCAGGCCGTGGGGCGCTCGACCGAGCTGCTGCGCGAGCTGAACGCCGACCTGGAGCGCCGCGTGCGCGACCGCACCATCGAGCTGATCCTGGCGCGCGACGACGCCCAGCAGGCCAGCCGGGCCAAGTCGTCGTTCCTCGCCACCATGAGCCATGAGATACGCACGCCGATGAACGGCGTGATCGGCATGGTGGAAGTGCTGTTCCACAGCCCGCTGCCGGAGGAACAGGCCGACGCGGTGAAGACCATACGCGCCTCGGCCTTTGCGCTGCTGCGCATCATCGACGACATCCTCGACTTCTCGAAGATAGAGGCCGGCCGGCTGGAGCTGGAGCGCTCGCCGGTCGCGCTGCCGGAGCTGGTCGAGGGCGTCTGCGACACGCTCTCGACGATGGCCCTCGACAAGCACGTCGACCTGAGCCTGTTCATTTCACCGCAGGTGCCGGCGCAGGTGTGGTCCGACCCGACGCGGCTGCGCCAGGTGCTGTTCAACCTGGCGGGCAATGCCATCAAGTTCAGCGCCGGCAAGCCCCACCGGCCGGGCCGCGTCTCGATGCGCGTGCAGCTGGTGAGCGGCGAGCGGCCGACCCTGGTGCTGCGCGTCGCCGACAACGGCATCGGCATGACGCCCCAGACCCTGGCCCACCTGTTTTCGCCCTTCACGCAGGGCGAGGCGTCCACCACGCGCCGGTTCGGCGGCAGCGGGCTGGGGCTCACCATCTGCAAGCGGCTGGTGACGCTGATGAGCGGCCAGGTGCAGGTGCAGAGTGTGTTGGGCAAGGGCTCCATCTTCACCGTGACCCTGCCTATCGAGGTGTTCGAAGGGCCCGTCGGCCTGGCCGACCCCAACCTGATGGGGGTGGACTGCATCGTCGCCGGCGCCGACGAGACCGCAGGCGACCTGCGCGTCTACCTGGAGCATGCCGGCGCACGGGTGCATGGCGTGGCCGATCTCGCCGGCGCGGTGCAGCGCGCCGGCACGCTGGCGCGGCCGGTGGTGGTCCACGGCAGCCGGCACGAGAAGACCACGCCGGAGGGCATACGCGCCGCGTTCGCCACCCTGCCGGACTGCCACCACGTGCTGCTGCTGCGCGGGCGGCGACGGGGCGCGCGCATCGCCTCGTCGGACATCGTGGTGCTGGACGCCAATTGCCTGCGGCGCACCGCCTTGCTGCGCGCCGTGGCCGTCGCGGCGGGCCGCGCCTCGCCCGAGGTGTCGCACGACACCGGCGGCGACGACCCGGCCGGCGAACACGCCGAGCCGCCCACCATTGCGGACGCGCGGGCGCAGGGCCGGCTGCTGCTGATTGCCGAAGACGACGAGGTCAACCAGAAGGTCATCCTGCGGCAGATCGAGATCCTCGGCTACGCGGCCGAGATGGCCGACGATGGCGCCGAGGCCTTGCGCCTGTGGAGCGCGGGCGACTATGCGCTGCTGCTCACCGACCTGCACATGCCGGACATGGACGGCTACAGCCTGGCCGAGGCCATCCGCAAGCAGGAAGCGGCCGAGCAGGCCGCAGGGCGGGGGCGCGGCCACATGCCCATCCTCGCGCTGACCGCCAATGCCCTGCGCGGCGAGGCGCTGCGCGCCCGCGACGCGGGCATGGACGAGTACCTGACCAAGCCCATGCAACTGCACCTGCTGAAGGCGGCGCTGGCCAAGTGGCTGCCGCGCGAAGGTGGCGAAACGCGGCCCAGCGAGCTGCAGGACGAATCCGGCCTGGCGCAGCCCTTGTCGCCCATCGATGTCTCGGTGCTGAAGCGCCTGATCGGCGACGAGGCCGAGGTCGTGCGGGACTTTCTGCTCGCCTACCAGGCTTCGGCGCGGGGCCTGGCGGCGGAGCTGCGCGCGGCCCGTGCCGCGGGCGATCTGCGGCAGATCGGCGCCATTGCCCACAAGCTCAAGTCGTCGTCGCGCTCGGTCGGCGCGGTGGTGCTGGGCGACCTCTGCGCCGAGCTGGAAAACGCCTGCCGCACGGGCGCCAGGGACAGCATCGCGCAGGGCATGGCGCAGTTCGAGGCCGAGCTGAGCGCCGTCGAGGCCTATGTCTTCCCGCCCTGAGCGGTCGCCGGCAACGTGACGACGAACCGGCTGCCCAGCCCCTTGCCGCCGCTGCTGACCACGACCGTGCCGCCGTGGCCCTCGACCAGCTCGCGCACCACCGTCAACCCCAGCCCCAGGCCGACGCCGTTGAAGCCGACCGCGTGGGCGTCCTGCACGAAGGGCTCGAACACGTCGGGCAAGGCCTCGGCCGTGATGCCTATGCCAGTGTCGGAGACGGTCAGCTCGACGGTGCCTGCCGACACGCTGACCGTGAGGCCGACCTTGCCGCCGTTCGGCGTGTACTTCGAGGCGTTGTCCAGCAGGTTGTTGAACACCTGCGTCAGGCGCACCGGGTCGCCCTGCAGCTCGATGGGGCCCTCGGGCACGTGCAGCTCGAAGCGTTGCGAGCGCGCGTCCATCGCCGGCCGGCAGGCCTCGACCACGTCGGCGATCACGCTGGCCAGGTCCATCGCGACCGGCTGCAGCCGCAGCTTGCCGGTGCTCACGCGGGAGACGTCCAGCAGGTCGCCGAC
>DATHWJ010000551.1:0-13685 GCA_035460745.1 Ideonella sp.
CGAGGTGGCCATCGACCGACTGGCGGGCACGATCAGCGGCGCCGGCCGCATCGATGTACAGGCCGTGCGGGTGTATGAGGGTGTTCAAGACATCGTCGATTTCGACAGCGGCATCGAGGGCCAGCTATCGACCAGCCGCATGGCCAGCGATGCGAGCAACTTCATCGGCAGCCGCGGAGGTCACGCCACCGCGATCGCCGAGCGCCTGGCGGCGGGAAGCAGCGATGTGGCCGAACTCATCAAGGTGCACAGCGAGGCCGAAGTGCGCGCCACGAGTGACCTGACGCTGGCGACCTTCAGTGACTGGATCCTGCCCAGCGAGTCGTACTTCGTGAGCGCCGCCGGTGGCGACAGCCGGCATGTGGGCGACAGCTCGGTGACGCTGCGTGCAGCGGGTAACTTGTTTGTCAAGCAGGGGATCGATGGCGGGCTATACGCCAGTTTTGCGCCGGTCGGAATCGCTGGCGGCACGATCCAACTGGTGGCCGGTGCCGACCTCGCTGCGGCGTCGGCAATGGCCACGGGGGGCAGCGCCATGGACTTGGTTGTGGGCCGCACCAAGGGTGTGGGCGCGCCACCGGGTCTGGCGGTGCGCACGACTGCCGGGGATATCTCGCTGGCCGCCAGCGGCGATATCGACCTGCAGGGCAGTGGAGGCCAGGTGCAGATCTACACCAGCGGGTACCAGGTCGACGATGAGGCCGCGGTCGCCGCCGCGGCTGCGCTCGGTTTCAGCCCGTTCTCGATCGGCGCGGGCGACGTGTCGCTGCGGGCCGGCGGGGCGGTGCGTGGCTCTGAAGTCAATCGTTTGGATGTGTTCTCGCCGCGGATCCTGGGCGTGAGTGGGACCGGCCGGCAGGGTCAGGCGCAGGACTTTTTGAACCCGTCGCTGATAACGACCGGCTGGACGTCGACCAACACTGCGGGCTGGAGCGGTTTGGCTTCGACTGGCGGTGGCGACATTGACGTCGTCGCCGGCGCCGACGTGGTGAACCTGGTGGCGCTCGCTGCGAGCAGCGGCTACTACGTCACGGACGCTTCGGTTGACGCTGCGGCAGCGCCGGAAGTACACCGCTATGACGGGGGCAGTGTGAGCATCCAGGCCGGTCGCGATGTGGTCAACGGCGCGTACGGGGCGGGGGGCGAGACTCTGCGCGTCGAGGCTGGCCGCGACCTGGTTCAGCGGGACACCACGCCCTTCCCGAACGTAGATTCGCCCGGCACCCGGCTCTACTACGAGAACACCAGTGTCTCGGTGGCTGCACGGCGCGATTTAACGCTGGGAAGTGTTCACAGCCGCTTCTTCACCTATGCGCCCGACCTGGGCGTCAGTACTTGGTTGACCGGCCTGGACGGCCGGGCCGCATTGGACGCGGTCGCCAGCGCCGGGTCGCTTCGGCTGACCGCCTACGAGATCGAAGACTCTGCAGGCATCTCCCAAAAGGCCATGCTGCTGCCGCAAAAGGTGCGGCTGGCAGCGCCTTTTGGAGACGTGGAGATAGGGGGGTTGATCGGGGCGCGCCTCTTCCAGCAACCGAGCGATGGCGGGCGCCTGCAGGTCCTGGCCGGTGGTGATCTGGCGCTGAATGCCAGGCTGTCGCTCAACGCGACGAACAGCACGGCAGTGGCGCCGACCTATCTCGATCCAACCCAGGTCGAGACCCTCGATCCGGGCGATGCCGCCGAGCCAGTCCTGACGGACGGCCCCCAGTTCGATCAAAGCAGCCGCGAGTCGGTGCAACTGGTGGCGGGGGCCGGCGACCTGTCCATCGCGAGCTCCGTGGCCAGCGCTCGACCGCTGCGGCTGGTCGCCGGTCGCGACATCGTGCTGAGCTCGGCCGACGCGGTGGTCAAGGTCCAGCATCAGCCGGCGCCCGACGCCGAGTCCGCGCAGGAGTTGAGCTTGTTACAGGCCGGCCGTGACATTCTGTTCAATCAAGGCTACATGACCGTGGGCGGTGCGGGCGACGTGGTGCTGTTGGCGGGCCGCGACATCGACTTGGGGCGCGCCAGCGCCACGTCCACCAGCCCCATTCCCGGCTCGGGCTTGATGGCCATCGGCAATACCGACAACGGCCTGTTGCCGGCCGAGAGCGCGGCCATCACGCTGGTGGCGGGCCTGCGCGCCGATGGGGTCGACTACAGCGCGGCGGTGCAGCAAGGCTTCCACGCGCTGGGCGCGGCGGCGCTTGCCGCTCGGGCGGGCGACGTGTATGCCTTGCTGAGCAGCACGGACGGCAACCTGCCGGCACTCGACAGTGCCGCGGCGAAGCAGTTCAGCGCGCTCGACACCGCAGGCCAACTCGCGCAGGTGCGCGAATTGTTGGGCCAGGCGGCTTACGACCGGGCGCTCGCCGGCTATGTGCGCGGCCTGCAGGGCAACGCGGCACTGAGCGACGCGCAGGCCCTGGCTGCTTTCGACGGCCAGTCCGATGCCCGCCGAGATGCGGCGCCCGGCAGCCTGCTGGCCGGCCAACTGGCGGCAGCGGCGCCGGACAGCCGGCTTGCCTTCATCGCCCAGGTCGCCAGGCAGGACACGCCACGCACCGCTCAAGGCCTGCAGGCCTGGATGAAGCTGAAGACCGGCCAGGATCTGGCGCTTGCCGACGCCGTGAGCGCCTTCGAGGCGCTGCCGCTGGAGCGCCAGGTCAGCTGGTTGAACCAGGTGCTGGTCGATGAGGTGCGGTCGCAGGGGCGCGCGGCCGCCCAGGCCAGCGGCTTCGACGCCGAGGCCGCCTATCTACGGGGTTACCAGGCCATCAATACCGTGTTTGCGCTGGACCGTCCGGCCGGCCAGATCCGCCTGCCGACGACCCAGGTCAAGACGCTGCAGTCCGCCAACCTGGAGTTGTTGGCCGCCACCGAAACGCAGCGGGCAGTGAGCTTGGGGGCGATCACGATGATGGCGCCCGGCGGCGACATCAATGCCGGCGAACTCGGCTCGAGCAGCCAATCGCCGAACCGGCTGGGCATCGTCACGGTGGCCGGCGGCGACATCGCCGCGGTGGTGCGCGACGATTTCCTGGTGAACCAGTCGCGCGTGTTTTCGCTCGCGGAGGGTGACATCATGCTGTGGGCTTCCAGCGGCGACATCGATGCGGGCCGCGGCGCCAAGACCGTGGTCGGCGCGCCGGCCCCGGTGCTGCGGCTGGACCCGGCCAGCGGCAAGCTGGTGCTGGACACCTCGGGCTCCTTCACCGGCAGCGGCATCGCGGTGCTCAACGCCGACAGCGACCTCGACCTCTACGCGCCGGCCGGCGCCATCGACGCCGGCGAGGCCGGCATCCGGGCGCAGGGCAACGTCTTCCTCGGCGCGCAGGTGGTGCGCGGGGCCGACAACCTGCAGTTCGGCGGCAATGTGGTCGGCGCCCCGGTGACGCCCGCCACGGTGAGCGCCACCGCCAACCTGGGCAACGCCGCCGCGCTGGCGCAGGCCGGCAACTCGACCGACGACGAAGAAGAGCGCCGCAAGCGCCGGCTGGCGCGCCGCAACCTGCTGCTCGAGTTCCTCGGCTTCGGTCGCGGCTGAGAGCCCGACCCCGCCATTTTCAGCATCCCAACGAGAACCCCCATGATCCGCAACCTGCTCATCGGCCTGGCCACCGCCGCCGCCTTCGTCTCCCCGGCCCAAGCCTGGTGGAACGACAGCTGGACCACCCGCACCCGCGTGGTGCTAGACACCACGCCGCAAGGCCTGGCGCTGCCGGCCGCGCAGGCCGACGTCGTGGTGCCGGTGCGGCTGCACTCGGGCAACTTCGACTTCACCGTGGCCAAGGTCGATGGCAGCGACCTGCGCGTGGTCGGGCCGGACGACAAGACGTCGCTGCCCTTCGAGGTCGAGCGCTTCGACTCGGTCAACGAGCTCGCGGTGCTGTGGGTGCGGGTGCCCAGCGTCGCGCAGGGCAGCGACCAGAACGTGCTGCACGTCTATGCCGGCAACGAGCAGGCGCCGGCCGAAGCGCGCGCGAATGTGTTTGCCAACGGCTATGCGGCAGCCTTGCACTTCAGCGAGGCCGATGGTCCGGCGGTGGATGCCGCCGCCGGCCTGAAGACGAGCGCGGCAGCGCTGCGCGAGATGAACGGCCTGCTGGCCGGCGCCGCGCGGCTGGACGGCACGGCCTTGCAGCTGCCGCTGAACGGCCGCCTGAAGCTGGAGGCCGCCAGCGCATTGACATTGGCGCTGTGGGTCAAGCCGGACGCGGCCGCCGAGTCGTCGACGCTGCTGTCGCTGGGCCCCTTGAAGCTGCTGCGCTCGGTGGACCAGCTCGAAGCGCAGGTCGATGGCCGCAAGCTCAGCGGCGCCGCGCTGCCCGCCTCGGCCTGGACGCACGTGGCGCTCAGCGTGGCCGGCGGCAAGGCGGTGCTCTACATCAACGGCAAGCCGGTCGGCCAGGCCGACGCGCTGCTGCCCACCGTGCCCGATGCCGCGCTGGAGATAGGCGCCGGCTACAAGGGCCTGATCGACGAGTTGCAGGTCCTGCCCGCGGCGCGCGACGAAGCCTGGGTGCGGCTGGCCGCCGCAGCGCAAGGCGGTGAGGGTGCCTTCGTCAAGAGCTTCAAGGAGGCCAGCGGCGAAGCGGCCGGCGAGGGCCACAGCGAGGGCTACCTCGGCATCCTGCTGAAGAACCTGACGACCGACGCCTGGATCGTCATCATCATCCTGATGATCATGTTCGTGATCGCCGCCTGGGTGATGGTGAGCAAGACCCTGATGGTCAACCGCATCGGCAAGGCCAACGACAGCTTCATCGACCGCTTCCGCGCCGACCTGACGGGCAAGAACCTGGGCGAGACCGACGGCTTCGTGGGCTCGTCGCTGTACCGCCTCTACAGCGTCGGCCAGAACGAGGTGGCCAAGCGCCACGCCACGGGCAAGACCCACCTGACCGGCGCTTCGCTCGACGCCATCAAGGCCACGCTGGACGCGGTGCAGGTGCGCGAGAACCACGCGCTGAACGCCCGCATGGTGCTGCTGACCATCGCCATCTCCGGCGGCCCCTTCCTGGGCCTGCTCGGCACCGTGGTGGGCGTGATGATCACCTTCGCGGCGATCGCGGCGGCCGGCGACGTCAACGTCAACGCGATCGCCCCCGGCATCGCCGCGGCGCTGCTGGCGACGGTGGCCGGCCTGGCGGTCGCGATCCCGGCGCTGTTCGGCTACAACTGGCTGGCCTCGCGCATCAAGAACATCTCGGCCGACATGCAGATCTTCGTCGACGAGTTCGTGACCAAGGCGGCCGAGCTCCACGAGCCGCGCTCGGCCGACTGACGCGAGCGCCAGCGCCATGTCCGCCGACATCCGCGAAGACAACGCGCCCTACGACGACATCAACGTCACCCCGATGCTGGACCTCGCCTACGTGCTGCTGGTGGTCTTCATCATCCTGACCACCGCGTCGGTGCAGGGCGTGAAGGTCAACTCGCCGCGCACGCTCGCGGCCAACTCGCTGGCCAAGCCGCAGACCCGCGCCATCACCATCACCCGCGACGGCGCGATCTATCTCGACGCCTATCCGGTGACGCTGGAGCAGCTCGCCGGCCGCTTGGCCACCTACAAGGCCGGCAACCCCACCTTGCCGGTGGTGCTGAAGGCCGACGCGCGCACCCAGTACCAGAAGGTCACCGAGGTGCTGGAGGTGGCCAAGAAGCTCGACATCACCGAGATCGGCTTGGTTACCCAGCGGGCCACGCCCTGAGCTCACCCCGGAGGCCACTGCCATGCAAGTCAGCAACGACACCAAGCCCTACGACTCCATCAACGTCACGCCCATGCTGGACCTGGCCTACGTGCTGCTGGTGGTCTTCATCCTGATGACGACGGCGTCGGTGCAGGGCCTGAACATCAACATGCCCAAGCCCTCGAACCAGCCGCCGACCGAGAAGCACGAGCTGCTGATCGTGCAGGTGGCGGCCGACGGCACGCTGCTGCTGAACGGCGCCGGGCTCTCCGTCGCCGAGATCGAAACGCGCCTGACCGATGCGAAGGCGCGCGACCCCAAGGTGACAGTCGCCATCAAGGGCGACGCCGCGGTGGCCTACGAGCAGGTGGTGCAGGTGATCGACCTGTGCAACCGGCTGGCCATCGACATGGGGCTGGTCACCTCCCGCATCGGCAACTGAAGCGTGAAGGAGCCCACCATGCACCACACCACCGCCGTGATCGCCGCCCGCCGGGGGCAGCGCGGCCGCCGCGCCGATGCCGTCGGCCGCGCCCGGCCCGGCTACCTGCAGCGCCTGGCGCTGGTGCTCGGCCTGATCGTGCTGGTGGGCCTGGCCGTGCTGGGCCTGCGCTCGCTGGCCGGCGATGCGCCGAGCCCGAAGCGCCAGGTGGCGCGCATCGCCATCCTGCCCGACACGCCCCCCCCGCCGCCACCCCCGCCCAAGGAGCAGAAGCAGGAGCCGCCCAAGGCCGAGCAGCGCCCGCAGCAGCAGCCGGACGACGCGGTGAAACCGCCGCCTGCGCCGGCCGATGCACCGATCAAGATGGAGGGTGCGGCCGGCACCGGGCCCAGCGCCTTCGCGGCCGGCGCCGTGACGCAGGACTACCAGGGCGGCACGCCCACGGTGGGCGGCAGCGGCGCCTCCGGCCCCAGCGTGGCCGATCGCGCGCAGGAGCGCCTGTATGCCGGCACCGTGCGCCAACTGCTGCGCGACGAGATCGAGCGCCAGCTCAGCCCCGACGCCGGCGAGCTGACCGCCAGCTTCGCGCTCTGGGTGGCCGGCGACGGCCGCATCTCGCGCTGGGAATTCGACGGCGCAGCGCCCACCGAGCCCGGCCGCCAGGCGCTGCTGAAGACCGCGCTGGATCGCAGCGCCGACCTGCTGAAGCTGCCCATCCCGCCCGCCCTGACCCAGCCCATGCGCTTCAAGCTGACGCTGCGCGCGGGCGGCTGAACCCCACACCCCCATACCCCCGTACCCCGTTTCCCCCGGAGAGCCTCGATGAGACCCACCCCGCTGCCACGCTGGCGACCCCTGCGACACGCGCCCGCGCTGGCACCCCTGACGCTGCTGCTGGCCACCGCCTTCGCATCGACCGGCCTGCAGGCCCAGGGTGCCCAGCCGCCGGCCAGCAGCGAGCGCGCCGCGCTGGCCGAGCTGCAGGCCACCACGCTGTCGCTGATCGAGGCGCTGGTCGAGCAGGGCCTGCTGCCGCGCGCCAAGGCCGACGAGCTGATGCGCAAGGCCCGTGCCGCCGGCAACAGCGCCGCGCTGGCCGCCGCCCCCGCGGGCGCCGAGCCCGGTGCCGCCTGGGGCCAGCCGCGCAACGTGGTGCGCGTGCCCTACCTGCCCGAGACCGCCAAGGCACAGATCAAGGACGACATCAAGAACGAGGTGCTGGCCACCGCCCGCGACGAAGGCTGGGCCGATGCCCGCAAGCTGCCAGGCTGGCTGCGCAGCCTCAACATCGAGGGCGACGTGCGCGTGCGCTCGCAGAGCGAGACCTTCGACGACGAGAACCTCGGCGCCGAGATCTACCGCATACAGACCGCCTCGCCCTCCTGGGCGCCCGACCTGCTGAACACCACGCACGACCGCAACCGCTTCACCGTGCGCGCCCGCCTGGGCGTCACGGCCAAGGCCAGCGATGCGGTGAGCGCCGGCGTGCGCATCGCCACCGGCGCTACTTCGGGCAGCCCGACCTCCGAGTCGCAGACGCTGGGCAACAACTTCAACCGCTTCAGCATCGGCCTGGACCGGGCCTGGCTGCGCTGGGAGCCCAGCCAGTTCGCGCGGCTGGAAGGCGGCCGCATGGCAGTGCCCTTCGACCACAGCGACCTGCTGTTCCCCGACGACATGTCGCTGGACGGCGTGGCCGGCAAGAGCGAGCTCGACCTCGCCAGTGGCCTCTACGGCTTTGCGGTGGCCGGTGCCTTCCCGCTCGAGGAATTCGCCATCAGCAACCGGGACAAGTGGCTGCTCGGCGGCCAGGTGGGGCTGGACTGGGCGGCTGACGCCAACTGGCAACTGCGCGCCGCGCTGGGCGTCTATGAGTTCAGGAACATCGAGGGCACGCGCGAAGACGAGTTGCCGCCTACCGGCCCGCTGGCCGGCACCAGCCCCTACCAGCTCAGCCAGTACCCCGCCTCGGTGCGCCAGAAGGGCAATACGCTGATCAACCTCAACGCGCCGCTCAGCACCGCGGCGCCGGTCTGGGGCCTGGCCTCCAAGTTCCGCCCGGTCAACCTGACGGTGGGCGTGGTGGCCAAGCACTTTGCACCGTATCAGCTCGCGCTCGGGCTGGACGTGGTGAAGAACACGGCCTTCGACCTGGCCGACATCACGCGCCGGGCCGGTACCAACGAGGTCAGCACGCTGAAGGACAAGACGCTGGGCTTCCAGGCGCGCCTGAGCTTCGGCTCGGCGCAGCTGCAGGCGCGCGGCGACTGGCAGGGCTTCGTCACCTTCCGCCACTTCGAGCGCGACGCCTGGGTGGACGCCTTCACCGACACCACCTGGCACCTGGGCGGCACCAACTACAAGGGCTTCAGCATCGGCGGCCAGTACGCCTTCGACAACAAGTCGACGCTGGGCCTGCGCTTCACCAGCAGCCGCAACCTGGACGACGGCGTGCGCTTCCTCGACAGCGGTGGCTTCCCCAGCGCCAACCTGAGCAGCGCGCCGCTGAAGATCGACGTGCTGCAGCTCGAAGCCAACATGCGCTTCTGACGCCCGATGGCACCCCACCGAAAGCCGACCATGCCCCCCAAATCCTTCCTGACCGCGAGCCTGCTGCCGCCGCTGGCCCTGGCCTTGTGGCTGGCCTGCGGCTGGGGCGGCGCCCACGCGGCGGACGACGACAAGCGCCTGGCCCAAGCCCGCGACGCGATGCGCCGCGCCCAGCAGGCGCTGCAGCAGACCCAGACCGAGCGCGCGGCGCTGCAGCGCGACAAGGCCGCGCTGGAGCAGGAGCGCGACAAGCTCGCGGCCGCGCTGGCCACCGCCGAGGCCCGCCAGCGCAGCAGCAGCGCGCAGGAGGCGCGCTTGAGCGGCAGCCTGGCCGGCGCCGAGACCGAGCGCGAACGGCTGAAGGCCGAGATCGAGACGGAGCGCAGCGCCCGCGTGGCCGGTGAGCGCGAGCTGCAGGCCCAGCAAGCCCGCTACACCGCCGCACAGCAGGCGCTTGAAGACCAGCGTCGCGTCACGGCCGCCACCAGCGCCCTGCTCGAGCGCAGCGTGCAATCGCTGGCCGACAGCGAAGCCAAGAACCGCGAGCTGCACTCGCTGGCGATGCAGGCGGTGAACGCCTACCTCAACGACACGCCGGTGGCGATGCGTGCGCGCGACGAGCCCTTTTTGGGGCTGGGAAGGGTGACGCTGGAGAACCGGGCGGAAGATCTGCGGCGGGCGATCGCGGCGCAGAAGACGGGGCGGTGAGGCGGCCAGCCAGGCATGGCGCGAGGGCAGGGCCCGTGTACCCGGCCGAGGCAACGACCGAACAAGGCGTCGATCCGCGCGCTTTTGAAGCTGATGTCCACCGCTGCAAGCGCGAACATCAGGGTCCGACCCGCCATCGGGTGCCATGCCCCACTCCGCCATGATCAACAACACCCTGTCCGGCGCCAGCGCCATCTCGGCCTACGTGAACTCGCTGCTGGCCAAGGCTGGCAAGGCCTCCGAGGGGTCTTCGTCCACCACCGCGACCGGCAGCACCGGCACTATGCAGGCCAGCGCCAAGGCGGCGCTGCAGACGGCCGCGCAGAGCTTCAAGTCATCGACGGCCCAGCATGCGCTGGAGACGCGGCAAGGCGCCTTGGCCGCCGAGCTGAAGGCCGGCCTGGCCAAGGCCGGGGTCAAGCTCGAAGGCGCGGTGGAGTTCTCGCTGGACAGCAAGGGCGAGCTCAGCATCGACGGCAGCGAGAAGGACCTGGCGGCGGTCAAGGCCTTTCTGAAGGGCGACACCGGCAAGCCCAGCCTCTCGTCGCGGCTGACGGACCTGGCGAACGATGCCGACCAGCTCTCCGGCACCATCCGCCAGAGCGCCGCGATCTCGCAGGCCGCGCGCTATGCCGGCAACTCGTCGAACGTGATGTCGCTGTACACCTCGCTGATGCAGCAGCAGGAGTCGGCCTCCGCGGTGTTCTCGTTTTCGGCCGACGCGAGCTCGCTGACCTATCCCGGCGTGCTGGCTTCCAAGGCCTGAGGCGGCCTGTACCCGGCAAACGCCAGCGGTCCGCAGTGCAGAAGCGCGCTGCTTTCCCAATGCCCCATTGCCGAGCCAGGCGGCACAGGCAGGCACCGCGCCTTGCGATGCCTGCCGCCGCAGCTTGTGGCGGCTGGCGGCGTTCGCCTCAGGGGCAGACCGTGCCTGCATCCACCCGCACGATGCGCGGCTTGCCGAGGTTGGCGGCCAGCGGGTCGTAGGCGGCGTTCGGCGCCTTGTAGGCCGCCAGGTAGCTCGACAGCGCGTCGATGTCCTGCGCGCCGCCCAGGCGGTTGGTGCCGCCGCGCAGCGTGGTGAAGCCGTCGCCGCCGTCGGCCAGGAAGTTGTTGACCGTGACGCGCCAGGTGCGGGTCGGGTTGACGACCTGGCCGGCGGCATCGACCAGCGCCTCGCTGCCGGCCGAGGTGGCCAGCGTCGCGTTGCGCACCTTGGCGCCGCAGGCCTGGGCGTCGTCCCACTCGTAGCGCAGGCCGTTGGACGGTAGCAGCACCTTGGAGAAGGTGGCTTGGCCGAAGCAGTTGGGGAACTGCTGTTCCAGCGTGTCGCGGATCTGCTGCGTGGTGAGCGTCAAGGTGACCAGGCTGTTGCCGAAGGGCTGCACGGTGAAGGCCTCGCCGTAGGTCACGTTGCCGTCGCCTTCGCCGGCCACGCTGCCGGCGTAGAGGAAGCCGGGGCTGCGCACGCCGCCCGGGTTCATCAGCGCGAGCTGGGCGCCGCCGAACTCGGGCGCCGCGGTGGCGGCGAGCTGCGAGTCGGCGATCAGGTCGCCGGCGGACATGTTGCAGGCGGCGTCCTTGGTGTTCGGCACGTCGCGGGCGATGGCGCCTATGACCTGGTTGGCGATAGGCGCGCTGATGCCCTTGTAGGCCGTCACGATGGCGGCGATGGCCGCGTTCGGCGCGATCGTCGCGTCGCTGCGGTCGACCACGCGGTTCAGCGCGGAGACGGCGGTGACGTTCTTGCTCGCGCGGTCCAGCGTCACGTCGATGTCGGTCAGCACGCGGCCTTGGGCGTTGGCGCTGGTGACCGAGATCAGGCGGCCGCCGGCCGAGGGCAGCTGGCAGTTGTAGGCGGCGTGGGTGTGGCCGGTGACGACCAGGTCGACCGCGTCGTCGAGCTGGCTGACGATGGTCTTGATCGGCGAGCCCTCGAGGCCGCCGACGCAGGTGTTGATGTCGACCGGGCTGGGCGAGGTCTGTGCGCCGCCCTGGTGGATCAGCACCACGATGGCTTCGACGCCCTGGGCGCGCAGTTGCGGCACGAGGGCGTTGACGGTGGCGGCTTCGTCGTTGAAGACCAGGCCCTTGACACCCGAAGGGGTGACGATCTGCGGCGTGTCCTTCAGCGTCATGCCGATGAAGGCCATCTTGACCTTCTTGCCGTCGGCGTCGAAGGTCTTGATGCCATAGGGGGCGAACAAGGTCTTGCCATTGTTCTTCTTGACCACGTTGGCGGCCAGGAACTTGAACTTCGCACCCTCGAACGGCACCGGCGTGCCGACCTCGGCGCCGCGGCAGCTGTTGGCCGTGTCGGTCGGGTGGCAGCCGCCGCGCTGCATGCGGCGCAACTCGTCGCTGCCATCGTCGAACTCATGGTTGCCGACGGCGTTGAAGTCCAGGCCGGCGCGGTTCATGGTCTCGATGGTCGGCTCGTCGTGGAAAAAGGCCGAGACCATCGGGCTGGCGCCGATCAGGTCGCCGGCCGAGACCACCACGGTGTTGGGGTTGGCGGCGCGCGCGGCAGCGATGTAGCCCGCCACATAGTCGATGCCGCCGGCCGGCACCAGCGGCGAGGCCGCGTTGGCGCGGAAGGTGCCGGGGGACTCGATCTGGCCGTGGAAGTCGTTCAGCGCCAGCAGCTTGACGACGATGGGGCCAGGCTTGGCCTTGGCGGCCGGTGCGGGCGCCGCAGCCTGTGCGCAGCCTGCAGCCAGCAGGCCGGCCAGTACGGTGAGACGGAACATCGGTTGACGTTGGACGGGGTTCATGCGGCGCTCCTCGGGGTGGTGGGCCGCATGCTCGAGCGGGTTGCCCGGCGGCGCGGCCGATGTGGTCCGCGCATTGGAGGGGGCGTGCATGACAACAGCGTGTCCGGCGACGGGCGGGCTTGCGCGCGCTCATCCGCTCATCATTCGGGAGGATGGCGGCCGGGCGGCCGGCAACGCAGGGAGCATGATGTCCGCAGTGCGCCGCCGTCGCGGTGCCGGGTCGCCACGAAGGAGCATGCATGCTGGATCTCGTAGAAGCGCTGCGCGCCTCGAACGCCGGGCGCGAGCCGGAGCGCCTGGCGAAGAAGTGGGAGGCGATGCAGAGCAGTCCCTTCGTGTTCTTCCGCGGGGCTTGCGGTTTGTTCTATCAGCGCCTGCCGCAAAGCAGCCTGCCGCCCGTGGCGCCCAAGGCCTGGCTCTGCGGCGACCTGCATCTGGAGAACTTCGGTTGCTACAAGGGCGACAACCGCCTGGTCTATTTCGACATCAACGACTTCGACGAAGCCGCGCTGGGGCCCGTGACCTGGGACCTGGTGCGCCTGCTGGCCAGCACGCTGGTGGCCGCACGGGCGCTGCGGATCAAGCGCGCCGAGGCGATCCGCATGTGCCACGCCATGCTGGCCGGTTATGGCGACGCGCTGCAGGCGGGCAGGGTGGGCTGGGTGGAGAGGGACGCGGCCCCCGGCATGATCCAGGGCCTGTGCAGTGAGCTGCAGCAGCGCAAGCGGGTGGACCTGCTGGATCGCTACACCGAGCCGGGCAAGCGGCGGCGAGCGATACGCGTGGACGGCAAGCGCGCGCTGAAGGCGAGCCGCGGGCAGCGTGCCCACGCCGAGGCGCTGGTCGCCGCGGCCGTCCCGAAGAAGTCGCCCAGCGGCTTCTTCGAGGTGCTTGACGTGGCGCGGCGCGTCAGCGGCACCGGCAACCTCGGGCTGGAGCGCTGGGTCGTGCTGCTGCAGGGCAAGGGGTCGCCGGATCGCAACTACCTGCTCGACGTGAAGCAGGCGGTGCCGTCTGCGCTGGAGCGGCCGCTGGGCACACCGCAGCCGGCTTGGGCGTCGCAAGCACATCGGGTGGTGGCCTTGCAGAGCCGCCTGCAGGCGATGCCCGCGGCGTTTCTCCACCCGGCCGTGAAGGGCGATCGCTCCTATGTGCTGCGCGGCCTGCAGCCCAGCGACGACAAGGTGGCGCTGGAGGCCTCGCGTGCCAGCTTCGAGCACATAGGCGGCGTGGCCGGCGAACTGGGCCGGCTGGTGGCCTGGGCCCAGTTGCGCAGCGCGGGGCGCCAGGGTTCGGACGCCGCCGACGACCTGATCGTCTTCGGCTCGGCGCGCAGTACCTGGCAGGCGCCCTTGCTCGAGGCCGCCTCGATTTGCGCCGAGCAGACGAGGGACGACTGGAAGGCCTTTGAGCGCGCGTACCGGCGCGGGGCGTTCAAGTAGCGCGGCCGAAGCGCCGGGGGCCGCACCGGAGGGCCGGGCCGGTTCGCCGAGCCGATGCGGGCCGGCAGGACCTGATCTGCCGGGTTGGCGC
>DATHWJ010000552.1:0-5587 GCA_035460745.1 Ideonella sp.
CACGCCGCCGGCCCCCAACCCGCCGCCGCCCGCTCCGGCGCCGCCGGCCCCCGCGCCGCCGCCGGTCAACAGCGCCGGCATCGAGGCCGGCTACGTGGGCAAGCTGCGCGGCTACATCCGCAGCATCACCGAGTACCCCACCTCGGGCGATGCCCGCCGCCTGCGCCCCGAGGGCGCGAGCGTGGTGCGCTTCACGCTGACGCGCGAGGGCGCGGTGAAGAACGCCGAGATCGAGCGCGGCTCGGGCTCGCCCATCCTGGACAAGCAGGCGCTGTCCATCGTGCGCGGCGGCCAGTACCCCGCGTGGCCGGCCGAGGCCTGGGCGGGCAGCGGCGAGCACACCTTCACCGTGACCGTGCAGTTCGTTTCGCCATGAGCGGGCCTTTCGACTTCGACCCCCACTCGCCGCAGGCGGTGCGCGCGGCCATCCGCAGCGGCGCCTACCGTGGTTTCACCAACGTGGTGGCGCGCGGGCACGTGCAGGGCAACCTGATGATCGTGCCGGCCGCCCATGCCGACCACTTCGCCGAATACTGCGCGCTCAACCCCCGGGCCCTGCCGCTGCTGGGCCGCAGCCAGCCCGGCTCGCCGCACATCCCGGCGCTCGGGGCCGACCTCGACCTGCGCACCGACGTCGGCGGCTACATGGTGTTTCGCGACGGCGAACTGGCCGAGACGCGGCGCGAGATCGCTGCGCTGTGGCGCGACGACCTGGTGGCCTTCGTGCTCGGCTGCTCCTTTTCGTTCGAGGGCGTGCTGCAGCGCCATGGCGTGCGGCTGCGCCACCTCGACGAGGGCCATGTCTCGGCGATGTACGTGACCGGCCTGGCGACCACGCCGGCCGGCCCCTTCGGCGGTCCGCTGGTGGTCTCGATGCGCGCGCTGCGCGCGGCCGACGCCATCCGCGCGATCACCGTGTCGCAGCGCTACCCGATGTTCCACGGCGAGCCGGTGCACCTCGGCACGCCCTCGCTGATCGGCATAGCCGACCTCTCCCGCTCCTACGGCGGTCACGGGCTCACGCAGCTGCGCGACGACGAGCTGCCGGTGTTCTGGGCCTGCGGCGCCACCGCGCAGCTGGCCGCGCACCAGGCGCGCCTGCCGCTGTGCATCACCCACTACAAGGCCCACATGGTCGTGACCGACCTGCCGGCCGACCCCGACATCACAAGGAAGAACGACGATGAATCTTGAGCAGATGCACCAGCAATACCTGGACCAAGGCTACGTGCTGATTCCCGGTGCCCTGAGCGCCGACGACGTGAGCGAGCTGCAGGCCACCACCGACCGCATCGCCGCGCAGGCCCGCGGCCAGACGGAGGAGGGCGCCGTCTTCGATTTCGAGGCCGCCCACACGCCCGAGGCGCCCATGGTCCAGCGCATCAAGAAGCCGCACCGCATCGACCCGCTCTACTTCGCGCTGGCCCGCCACCCGGGTATCTTCGCGCTGGTGCAGCGCATCTGCGGCGAGCACGTGCGCCTGAGCCACAGCAAGATCAACATGAAGGCGGCGCGCGCCGGCTCGCCGCTCGAGTGGCACCAGGACTGGGCCTTTGCGCCGCACACCAACATGTCGACCTGCGTGGCCTCGGTGATGATCGACGAGGTGTCGCTGGAGAACGGCGCGATGCAGGTGCTGCCCGGCAGCCACAAAGGGCCGCTGTTCGAGCACCACGACCCGCAGCTCGGCTTCGTCGGCGCGGTGAACGCCGCCCAGCAGGGCGTGGACTTGTCCGGCGCGGCCTCGCTGGTCGGCGCGGCCGGCACCGTCTCCATCCATCACCCGATGACGATGCACGGCTCGGGCGCCAACCGCTCCGGCCGGCAGCGCCGCATCCTGTTCCTGGAGTACGCGGCCAGCGACGCCTACCCGCTCTTCTACGACGTCGACTGGGAGGAATACAACTCCCGCCTGCTCAGCGGCCCCGCCACCAGCGAGGTGCGCACCGAGCCCCATTTCATCAAGCTGCCCTTCCCCTCGCGTGCGGGCAGCTCCATCTACAAGGCGCAGGCCCATGCCCGTTCGCGCTACTTCGACAAGGCGGCCTGAGCATGAACACCCCCGTGGTTGAAGCAGGGCGCCCGGTGGCGCTGGTGACCGGGGCGAGCAGCGGCACCGGCCGCGACATCGCCATCGCGCTGGCCGAAGACGGCTGCGATGTCGGCATCCTGGGCCGCCGCACCGCCGCGCTGGAGGAGACGGCCCAGCAGATCCGCGCGCTGGGGCGCCGCGCCTGCGTGCTGACGGCCGACCTGCTCGACGAACAGGCGGTGGCCGGCGCGGTGGAGGTCTTCCTCGCGTGGTCCGGCGGGCGCACCGACGTGCTCGTCAACGCGGCCGGCATTCCCGGCCCGCTGGGCGCCACCGTCGGCGAGCTGGGCCTGTCGGACTTCGACGCGGTGATGGCGACCAACCTGCGCGGACCCTTTCTCACGATGTCGCACCTGCTGCCGGTGATGTGCCGGCAGGGCAATGGGCGCGTGATCAACATCGGCGGCAACCACGGCATGCGCGGGCGCGCCGGGCGGGCCAGCTACGCGAGCTCCAAGTGGGCGCTGCGCGGCCTGACGCGCAGCGCGGCGCTGGAGGTGGGGGCGCACGGCGTCACGGCCAACGTCGTCGCGCCGGGCGCGATCGCGGTGGACCGCATGCGCCAGCGCTGGGCGGACCAGGCCGTCGCCGAGGGCATCAGCGAGGAGGCCGTGCTGGAGCGCTACATCCAGTCGCTGGGCGTGGCGCTCAAGCGCCCCAACGAAACCGCCGACGTGGTGGCCACCGTGCGCTTCCTGGTCGGCGAGGGCGGCCGCAACATCACCGGCCAGGAGATCGTGGTCGATGGGGGGGTGATCGTATGAAGGCCATCTTCAGACCTGGAGCCGACGATGATCAGCGCTGAGCAGAACGACCTGATGACACGCGTCGGCCGCGGCACGCCCGCCGGCGCGCTGCTGCGCCGCTACTGGCAGCCGGTGGCGCTGGTCGACGAGCTGGCCGGGCCGCGCCCCGTCAAGGCGGTGCAGCTGATGGGCCAGCACTTCGTGCTGTTCCGCAACGAGCAGGGCCGGCTCGGCATGCTCGACCGCGACTGCCCGCACCGCGGCGCCGACCTGGCCTTCGGCCGGCTGGAGGACGGCGGGCTGCGCTGCCCCTTCCACGGCTGGCTCTTCGACGCCGCGGGCCACTGCCTCGAAACGCCGGCCGAGCCGGCCGGCAGCAAGCTGTGCACCCGCATCAAGCAGGCCGCCTACCCGGTGGTCGAGAAGAGCGGCACGGTCTTCGCCTACCTCGGCGAAGGCGAGCCGCCGGTTTTCCCGGCATTCGACTGTTTTGTCGCGCCCGACTCGCACACCTTTGCCTTCAAGGGCCTGTTCGAGTGCAACTGGCTGCAGGCGCTGGAGGTGGGCATGGACCCGGCGCATGCGTCCTACCTGCACCGCTTCTTCGAGGACGCGGACACCTCGGCCAGCTACGGCAAGCAGTTCCGCGGCGCCTCGGCCGACTCGCAGATGCCCATCACGCGGGTGCTGCGCGAGCACGACCGGCCCGAGATCAGCGTGGCACCGACCGACTACGGCTTGCGCCTGACCGCGCTGCGCCAGCTCTCCGGCACCAGCACCCACGTGCGCGTCACCAACGTGGTGTTCCCGCAGGCCTTCGTGATCCCGATGAGCGCGGAGATGACCATCTCGCAATGGCATGTGCCGGTAGACGACACGCACTGCTACTGGTACGCCATCTTCACCAGCTTCACCGGCCCGGTCGACAAGCAGCAGATGCGCGACCAGCGCCTCGAGCTCTACCAGCTGCCCGACTACAGCTCGCGCAGGAACAAACGCAACGACTACGGCTACAGCATCGACGAGCAGCGCACGGCCACCTACACCGGCATGGGCGACGACATCAACGTGCACGACCAGTGGGCCGTCGAGTCGCAAGGCCCCATCCAGGACCGCACGCGCGAGCACCTGGGCACGACCGACAAGGGCATCATCGCCTACCGCCGCATGCTGGTGAAGGCCATCGCGAGCACCCAGGCCGGCGAGGGCGCGCCCATGCTGCTCGACCCGGCGCAGGCCGAGGCGCTCACCGGCCCCGCGTCCATCGACGGCATAGGCCAGGGCGACACCGAGGCCTACTGGCAAGGCGCCGACCGCGAGCGCCGGCTGAAGTCGGACTGGGCGGCCGCGCGGCTCACGGCGCGGGCTGGCGCATGACGGCGGGCAGCTTCGTCGAACGCTTCGGCCTCTGGTCGGGCGAGCAGCACGCGCAGGCGAAAGAGCTGGTGCGGCGCATCGATGCCGGCGAGCTCGACGTGCTGCGCTTCGCCTTCCCCGACCAGCACGGCATCCTGCGCGGCAAGACCCTGGTGGCCGGTGAGGCGCGCGCCGCGCTGTGGGAGGGCGTCAACCTCACCTCGACGCTGCTGGCCAAGGATACTTCGCACAAGACCGTGTTCCCCGTCTTCAGCGCCGGCGGCGGCTTCGACATGCCCGGCTTCCAGGGCGGCGCCGATTTCACCGTCGTGGCCGACCCGGCCACCTTCCGCATCCTGCCGTGGACGCCGCGCACCGGCTGGCTGCTGTGCGACGCCTACATGGCCGACGGCACGCCGTGCCCCTTCGCCACCCGGCAGATCCTGCAGCGCGCGGTAAAGCAGCTCGATGCGCTGGGGCTGGAGTTCGTCGCCGGGCTCGAAGTCGAGTTCCATGTCTTCAAGCTCGACGACGCGCGCCTGGGCCTGGCGGACTCCGGCCAGCCCGGCGAGCCGCCGCGTGTCTCGCTGCTCTCGCACGGCCACCAGTACCTCACCGAGCTGCGCTACGACCGCGTGGACGCGGTGATGGAGCTGCTGCGTTCGCAGCTGGTGGCGCTGGGGCTGCCGCTGCGCTCGCTGGAGATCGAGTTCGGCCCCAGCCAGTTCGAGCTCACCTTCGGCCCGACCGCCGGCGTGCTGCCCGCCGACACCATGGTGCTGCTGCGCAGCGCGATCAAGCAGATCTGCCAGCGCCACGGCTACCACGCCACCTTCATGTGCCGGCCGCGCATCCCCAACGTGATGTCCAGCGGCTGGCACCTGCACCAGTCGCTGCGCCGCCGCAGCGACGGCGGCAACGCCTTCATGCCCGAGCGGCCGGGCCAGGACCTGAGCGAGCTCGGCCAGCACTACCTGGGCGGCCTGAAGACGCACGCCTGCGGCGCCGCCGTGCTCGCCAGCCCGACGATCAACGGCTACCGGCGCTACCGCCCCTTCTCGCTGGCGCCGGACCGCGCCGTCTGGGCGCGCGACAACCGCGGCGCGATGTTGCGCGTGCTGGGCGGCCACGGCCAGCCGGCCACGCGCATCGAGAACCGCGTCGGCGAGCCCACGGCCAACCCCTACCTGTACCTGGCCTCGCAGCTCTTCTCGGGGCTGGACGGTATCCAGCGGCGCATCGATCCCGGCCCCTCGGCCGACGCACCCTACGAGACGCCAGCCGAGCCGCTGCCGCGCTCGCTGGGCGAGGCGCTGGCCTGCCTGCGGCGCGACGAGCTGCTGGGCGCCCAGCTCGGCCCGGCCTTCGTGGACTACTACTGCCACATCAAGGA
>DATHWJ010000553.1:0-7539 GCA_035460745.1 Ideonella sp.
ACACCACCGCGGCCGGCGACTCCTTCGCCGCCGCCTATCTCGCCGCCCGCCTGCTCGGCCACACGCCCCAGCAAGCCGCCGCGGCAGGCAACACCCTGGCTGGCGAGGTCATCCGCCACGCCGGTGCCATCATCGAGACAGGCTCGATGCCGCAGCACTTGGTCTGACCCGCCGCTCCGCCTCGCGCCGTGGCTGCAGACCTCTACGCACACCACCCTGGTGCCCGCTGAGCCGGCCCTGCGCTGTGCGGCGGCTGTGAGAGGCGTCGAGGCGCGGAGGTGGGCTGGCCGGCGCGCGCAGCGCGCTTTAACATCAAACTCAGCGCCACTGTTTGAGCGCAGTGCGCGCAGCGCACGCAGCGAGTTCGGCGACGCGGCCAGCCCACCGAGCACCGAGAGCAGTCGGCGCGCAGCGCCGACCGCCGAACCCAGCCGCCGCACAGCGCAGGGCCGGCTCAGCCTCCACCCACCATGCATGCCGAGTGGCCCTGAAAGAACTCACCCCCGCCGCACCAACCACCTCTCGACCCCCTCGAACACCGCCTCGCAGAACAACGCCAGCACCGCCGAGGGAACCGCCCCCGCCAGCATCAGCGCGTTGTCGTTCAGCGCCAGCCCCGTGACGATGCGCTCGCCGTAGCCGCCCGCGCCGATGAAGGCCGCCAGCGTCGCGGTGCCCACGCAGATCACGGTGGCGGTGCGCACCCCGGCGATGAGGGTAGGGAAGGCCAACGGCAGCTCGATGCGGAGCAGCGTGTCGCGCCGGGACAGGCCCAGTGCCGTGGCGGCCATCGTCAGGCCCGCCGGCACTTCGGCCAGGCCGGTGCAGGTGTTGCGCACGATGGGCAGCAGCGCATACAGCGTCAGCGCGACCAGCGCCGGCACGGTGCCTATGCGGCCCAGCGCCCAGATCAGCACCGCCAGCAGCGCCAACGACGGGATGGTCTGGAAGATGCCCGTCAGCCCCAGCGCCCAGGCGCGCCAGACCGGCCGCGCGGCGACCGCGATGGCCAGCGGCACGCCGATCAGCACCGCCAGCAGCACCGAGACCACCACCAGCGACACATGCTGCAGCGTCGCCCGCCCGAGATCGGGGCCCCAGAGCTTTTGCCAGAAGCCGCGCGGCGCGCCGGCCGCGCCCTGGCGCCCGGCCAGGTGCTCGCGCGCGATGGTCTCGAAGGCCACACCCTCCAGCTCGGCGCGTGCGTTCATCGCGATCATCTGCTTCTCGTTGATGCTGCCGGCCAGGCCCTGCAAGGCCTGCCAGGCGGCGGGGAAACGCTGCGGCACGTCGAGCCGGTACAGCAGCACGGCGTCGTAGCGCGGGAAGTAGCGCTTGTCGTCGTCCAGCACGCGCAGGCCCAGGTGGGCGATCTTGGCGTCGGTGGTGTAGATGTCCATCACGTCGATCTGCTTCGCCGCGAGCGCGTCGTAGGCCAGGCCGTGGTCTATGCCGGTGGGGTGCTGCGGCAGCGCGTAGGCCTTGGCCAGGCCGGGCCAGCCGTCCTGCCGGCCGATGAACTCGTTGGACAGGCCCAGCTTCAGCTCGGAGTGCTTCGCCAGGTCACTCAAGGAGCGTATCGCGAGCTGGTCGGCGTGTGTGCCGCGCATCGCGAGCGCATAGCCGTCGTTGAAGCCCAGCGGGATGGCCACGCCGAAGCCCAACGGCGCGAGCTGCCGGTTGACGGCCTCCAGCGAGGTTGGCTGCGGGTTCTTCAGGATCTCCTGGTCTATGGTGCCCAGGTATTCGGGGTAGAGATCGATGCGGCCCGAGCGCAGCGCCTCGTAGACGATGGCCGTGTTGCCCAGGCCGGCCAGCACCTCGGTGCGCGCATGCGGGCCGGCGGTCTGCGCCAGCACCTGGGCCAGCACATAGGCTTCGGTGAAACGCTTGGAGCCTATGCGCAGCGTGGCAGGCTCGCCGGCCTGCACTGCGGCCGGGCCGCCGAGCAGCAGCGCGGCAAGGAGGCAGGCCAGCAGCGTCGCCAGGAAACGCCGGGCCGCTTCCAGGTTTCCTCGACCCCCTCGAGGGGCCCGACGCGAAGCGGCAGGTGGGGGGGCGTTCATCGGGCTAGATCAGGGTCAGGGCGAGGCAGCCCCGACGATACCCGCAGCCTCGGCCTGGCGCGCCAGCTCGCCCAGCGAGGCCAGCAGGTCGCCGAAGCGCTCGCCCTGCACGACGACATGCGAGCGCAAGGCGCTGGCCGCCGCATCGGCATCGCCCGCGACGATCGCATCGACCACCGCCTGGTGCTCGGCATAGGAGAGATTCACCCGGTTGCGCACGCGCAGCTGCAGCCGCCGGTAGGGCCGCAGCCGCCGCTGCAGCGCCTGGGCCTGCTCGCGCAGGAAGGCGTTGTGGCTGCCGGCGTAGATGGCGGCGTGGAAGTGCTCGTTGCAATAGAAGTAGGCGTCGGCGTCCTGCGCGCCGCGGGCGGCGTTGCAGGCCTGGTGGGCAGCGAGCAGCCCGGCGCGGTCGGACTCGGTCATGCGGCGCGCGGCCAGGCGGGCGCACATCGCCTCCAGCTCGGCCATCACCTCGAACATCTCGATCAGCCGGGTCGGCCCCAGGCTGGCGACCACCGCGCCGCGCCGCGGCCGCATCTCGATCAGTCCCTCGGTGGCGAGCTGGATCATCGCCTCGCGCACCGGCGTGCGCGAGACCCCGTGGCGGGCCGCCAGCGTCGCTTCGTCCAGGCTGCTGCCCGGCGGCAGCTCCCCGGTGGCGATCTGCTCCTCGATGGCTTCGCGCAGTTGCTCGGAAATCTTCATGCCGCCATTTTGGCATTCCGATGTCGGCTAAGTGGATTTACTGATTCGCATCCTGTACTCCTACAATAATCTTACGTATACATAAGAAGGCATTCAGAGCACAGAGCGCCTGCCATCACATCCACCAGGAGACAATCCATGCCCATCCCTGCCTTCTCTCGCGGCGCCTTGCCGGTACTCGGCGGCCTGCTGCTGGGCCTGCTGGCCGCACCCGGCAGCGCGCTCGCCCAGGCCTGGCCCAGCAAGCCGGTGACCGTGGTCGTGCCCTTCCCCGCCGGCGGCGGCACCGACGCCTTTGCCAGGCCGCTCTTCGCGCAGCTCACCAAGCAGCTCGGCCAGCAGGTGATCGTCGACAACAAGGGCGGTGCGGGCGGCAACGTGGGCGCCACCATCGCGGCCAAGGCCGCGCCCGACGGCTACACCTTCTTCATGGGCGCGGTACACCACGCGATCGCGCCGGCCATCTACCCCAAGCTGGACTACAACCTGCAGAACGACTTCGTGCCGGTCGCCTTGCTCTCCAGCGTGCCGCAGGTGATCATCGTCAACCCGCAGCGCATCCCGGCGGCCAACCTGAAGGAGTTCCTGGCCTACGCCCGCGCCAACCCCGGCAAGGTCAACTACGGCTCGGCCGGCAACGGCACCTCGCACCACCTGGCCGGCGAGCTCTTCAAGCTGCAGACCAAGATCTTCCTGACCCACATCCCCTACCGCGGCGCCGGTCCGGCGCTGCAAGACCTGATGGCCGGCCAGGTGGACATGATGTTCGACGGCCTGGGCTCCTCGGCCACCCACATCAAGAACGGCCGCCTGAAGGCCCTGGCGGTGGCCGGCGACAAGCGCGCCCCCGGCTTCCCCGACATCCCGACCACGATAGAAGCCGGCGTGCCGAGCTACCAGGTCGCCACCTGGTACGGCCTGTGGGCCCCCAAGGGCACGCCCAAGGACGTGCTGGACCGCATGACCGCCGAGCTGCAGAAGGCCTTCGCCAGCAAGGAGATCAAGGACGCCTGGACCGGCCTGGGCGCCGACACGCCGACCCTCGCCGGCAAGGCCTTCGGCGACTTCGTGATCGCCGAGACCAGGCGCTGGGCCGAGGTGGTCAAGGCCGCCAACGTCAAATTGGATTAGCCCCCACGCTCGCTGGCGCTCGCTGCCCCCCGGGGGGGCTCGCGCAGCGGACCGGCAGAGCCGGATCCGCGCACGCCGCTTGATGGGCGGCCGATGCTCGCTGGCCTTTAGAGGAGAGTCTGCAATGAATGCGTTGGAGTGGAACCGTGGTGCGCTGAACCGCAGCGCGCGCCTGGCGCGCGCCGCCGCCCGGCTGGGCCCGCGGCTGCGCGGCAAACGGATAGACACCGACGCCATCGTCGAGTTGCTGCACGCGGTGATCGAGAGCGGCGACCGCGTCTGCCTGGAGGGCAACAACCAGAAGCAGGCCGACTTCCTCGCCAAGGCGCTGGTGCAGCTCGACCCGGCGCAGGTCAACGACCTGCACATGGTGCAGTCGGTGCTGGCGCTGCCGGAGCACCTGGACCTGTTCGAGAACGGCGTCGCCAGCCGGCTGGACTTCTCGTTCTCCGGCCCGCAGGGCGCGCGGCTGGCGCAATTGGTGGGCGACGGCCGTATCCGCATCGGCGCCATCCACACCTACCTGGAGCTGTTCAGCCGCTACTTCGTCGACCTGACGCCGCGCGTCTCGCTGATCGCCGCGCAGGCGGCGGACGCCGAGGGCAATCTCTACACCGGACCCAACACCGAAGACACGCCGGTGATCGTCGAGGCCACCGCCTTCAAGCGCGGCATTGTGATCGCGCAGGTCAACCAGATGATCGAGGGCGACGGCGCGCGGCTGCCGCGGGTGGACATCCCCGGCGACTGGGTCGATTTCGTCGTGCTCGCGCCCACGCCCAATGTGATCGAGCCGCTCTTCACCCGCGACCCGGCGCAGATCAGCGAGATCCAGGTGCTGATGGCCATGCTGGCGATCAAGGGCATCTACGCCGAGTACGGCGTGCAGCGACTCAACCACGGCATAGGCTTCGACACCGCTGCGATCGAGCTGCTGCTGCCCACGTACGCCGAGTCGCTGGGCCTGAAGGGCAAGATAGGCCGGCATTGGGCCCTCAACCCGCACCCCGCGCTGATCCCGGCGATCGAGGCCGGCTGGGTCGAGACCGTGCACTCCTTCGGCTCCGAGCTGGGCATGGAGGCCTACGTGGCCGCGCGGCCCGACGTCTTCTTCACCGGCCCCGACGGCTCGCTGCGCAGCAACCGCGCGCTCTGCCAGGCGGCCGGCCACTACGCCTGCGACATGTTCATAGGCTCCACGCTGCAGATCGACCTGCAGGGCCACAGCTCCACCGCCACGCTGGGCCGCATCGCCGGCTTCGGCGGCGCGCCCAACATGGGCGCCGACGCCCGCGGCCGGCGCCACGCCTCGCCCGCTTGGCTGAAGGCCGGCGCCCAGGCCCGCGAGGGCCGCGGCGGCACGGCCGCGATGCCGCGCGGCCAGAAGCTGGTGGTGCAGATCGTCGAGACCTTCCGCGAGCACATGGCGCCGGCCTTCGTCGAGCGGCTGGACGCCTGGGCGCTGGCCGAGCAGGCCGGCATGGCGATCCCGCCGGTGATGATCTACGGCGACGACGTGACCCACATCCTGACCGAGGAAGGCATCGCCAACCTGCTGCTGTGCCGCAGCGACGAAGAGCGCGAGCAAGCCATCCGCGGCGTCGCCGGCTACACGGCGGTGGGCCTGGCGCGCGACAAGCGCATGGTCGAGAACCTGCGCGACCGCGGCGTCGTGCTGCGCGCCGAAGACCTCGGCATCGACAAGCGCGACGCGACGCGCAACCTGCTCGCCGCGCGCAGCATGCGAGACCTGGTGCGCGCGTCCGGCGGCCTCTACGACCCGCCCAAGCGGTTCAGGAACTGGTGAGGAGCCATTCGATGGAAACCCTGTCATTCAGCTTCGCCGGGCGCCACGACGCCGGGCGCTTCCCCCCGGTGCTGGTGGGCGTGGTCGGCTCGGGCAACCTGGAGGTGCTGCTGGAGCCTGCGCCGGCCAGCGGGCGCTGCGAGATCGCCGTGAGCACCTCGGCACGCGGCTTCGGCGCGATCTGGCAGGCGGTGATGGACGACTTCCACGCCCGCCATGCGCTGGCCGGCGTGGCCATCGCGATCAACGACATGGGCGCGACGCCCGCGGTGGTGAGCCTGCGGCTGGACCAGGCGGCGGCCGAGATCGCGGGAGGGCAGCCATGATCGCGCATGCTTCGGCCCCTGTCGCCAGCTTCGCCGAGTGCACGGCGCGCGAGCGGGTCGCCGCGCTGCTGGACGCCGGCAGCTTCAGCGAGATCCTCGGCCCCGCCGAGCGGGTGATGAGCCCGCACCTGGCGCAGCTGGACGTGCCCTGTTCGTTCGACGACGGCGTGGTGGTGGGCAGCGGCCGGCTGGCCGGCCGCGAGGTGCTGATCGCCGCGCAGGAAGGCGCCTTCATGGGCGGCGGTGTCGGCGAGGTGCATGGCGCCAAGCTGGTCGGGCTGTTCCACCGCGCGTTGCGCACCAAGCCCGCCGCGGTGCTGGTGCTGGCCGAGTCGGGCGGCGTGCGCCTGCACGAGGCCAACGCCGGCCTGATCGCCGTCTCCGAGGTGATGCGCGCGCTGCTGGCGGTGCGCGCGGCCGGCATCCCGGTGGTGATGCTGATCGGCGGGGCCAACGGCTGCTTCGGCGGCATGGGCCTGGTGGCGCGCTGTGCGGACCGCGTCGTGATCAGCGACATCGGCCGGCTCGCGATGTCGGGGCCGGAGGTGATCGAGTCGTCGCACGGCGTCGAGGAGTTCGATTCGCGCGACCGCGGGCTGGTCTGGCGCACCACGGGCGGCAAGCACCGCTACCTGATGGGCGACGCCGATGTGCTGGTCGAAGACGAGGTGGCGGCCTTCCGCGCCGCGGCGGTCGAGGCGCTGGCCGGCGCGCAACCGCTGACGCTGGAGGGCCTGGAGGCCGAGCAGGCCTTGCTGACTGACCGCATAGCCCGCTTCGGCGACAGCGGCGATGCGCTCGAGGTCTGGCAGCGCCTGGGTGTGCCGCAGCCGCAGCGTGTCGTCGATCTCGAAGCAAGCGAACTGCGTGCATGGAAGGAGCAGCTATGAGCTGGCAAGACTTGCTGGAGGCCTTGTTCGGCGACGACCACCGCGTGCAGCGCGGCAGCGGCGCCGAGGCCGAGCTGCTGAGCGGCAGCGCCGAGCTCGACGGGCACACGCTGGCGGTGGTCGGCACCACCGACCACGCCGCCATCGGGGTCGAGATCGCGCTGGCGCAGGCCCGCGTGGTGCTGCAGACCGTGCGCGAGCACCCGGGCCGGCCGCTGCTGCTGCTGGTCGACACCCAGGGCCAGCGGCTGCGCCGGCGCGACGAGCTGCTGGGCGTGAACCGCTACATGGCCCACCTGGGCTGCTGCATCGAGCTGGCGCGCCAGCGCGGCCACCGCGTGATAGGCCTGGTGTACGACCAGGCGCTGTCGGGCGGCTTCATCACCTCGGGCCTGATGGCCAACGCGTGCTACGCGCTGCCCGAAGCCGAGATCCGCGTGATGCGCCTGCCGGCGATGGCGCGCATCACCAAGCTCGCGCCGGAGCTGCTGGAAGCGCTGTCGCGCCACAACCCGGTGTTCGCGCCGGGTGTCGCCAACTACGTGGCGATGGGCGGCGTGCGCGGTGTCTGGGAAGGCGATCTCGCGGCGGCCTTGCGCGACGCGCTGGCGCAT
>DATHWJ010000554.1:0-8386 GCA_035460745.1 Ideonella sp.
GTGAGGGCGGTCGGCCGGCGCGCGCAGCGCGCATCAACATCTGACTCGGCGCCTTTGATCGAGTGCAGTGAGCGCAGCGAACGTAGCGAGTTAGGCGACGCGGCCGACCGCCCGAACCCCGCAGGGCAGTCCGAGCGAAGCGAGGACCGCCACCACCATGGCGCAGGCAGGGCTCCCGGCAGCGGCTCGCGCCACCGTTCTCAAGCCTTGATCGGGAACAGCACAAAAGGCCCCAGCGTCCCGTTCGGCTGCTTCAGCAGATCGTTCGCGGTACACAGGATGGTGCCGACCACGTGATCGCTGCCGGGCACGAAGTAGCCCTTGATGCGGTTCACCGACGACTGCCCTTCGCCGATCAGCTCGACCGACGCCGGCATCTTGCCGGCAGCCGCATGGATCTTGCCGGTGACCTTCAGCACCGCACCGGGCGCGAAGGTCAAGCTGCCGGTGACCTGGCCTGCGCTGTCGGTCTGGGCGACCAGCACGCCGGGCGGAGACCACGGTATCGCCAGGTCGGGCTGGCCTTGGACCTGGCCGTCCTTCAGGACGATGGGCTCATGGCGGAAGCTGCGGTAGGCCCATTGGCCGTTCAGGGTGGGATTCATGGGGTGACTCTCTTTCGGTGAGGTAGAGGGGGTGGGTGGGTTGGCAGCCACAGCCAGATGCGCCTCGAAAAACGCCAGCATCCTGGCCTTGGAGAGGTCGCGCGCGCTCTGGTTGGACAGGTCGCTGCCTATGAAACCGTGCCCTGCCCCCGGGTAGGCCAGCAGCTCGGTCGCGACGCCCTCGCTTCGCAGCGTCTGCTCGATCGCCTCGGCGTTGGCAAAGCCGGTGCCGGGCAGTGCGTCCGCCTTGCCATGGTGAATCTGCACCTGCGCCGGATGGCCCGCCGGGCCGGGGCCGCCGATGCCATCGAGCACCGGGGCGAAGAACTCGACCAGCGCCTTCGCCTTGCCGCGCAGCCGCAAGGCCAGGTGGCCGCCGAGCGAGAAACCGAGCAGGCCGACCGCGCCGGGATCGACCTTGGACAGCGCCACGCCGTGGTCTATCGCGTCCGAGATCGCCGCCTGCCACGCGTCGCGGCAGCCGGCGATGCGCTCGAACACGCCGGGGCCTGGCGCCGTGCCGGTGGCCGCCAGGAAGTCCGGCACCAGCACGCTGAAGCCCTTGGCGGCGAGCGCCTCGGCGTGGCCGCGAATCATCGAGGCCCACGGCCCGCTGAGGTTGTCGGTCAGGCCGTCGCTGCCATAGGCGATGACGACGAGGCCTCGGGCCGGCGTGCCCGCCGGGCCGGCCATCTCTGCCGCGACGGGCTTGCCGCGGCTGGTGAAAGTGATGTGGTTCATCGTGAACTCCTTGGTCAAGTCAGTTTGAGATCTGGCGTCAGTTGCCGGAAAACACCGTGGGCAGGTCGCCCCAGCCGACCCCCACCTTGCTGGGCGAGCCGGCGGCCCAGCTGAAGCTGCCGTCGTAGCGGCCGTCGTGCCGGTACCACTGCAGGTCGCCGTCGTCGGTGATCGCGTAGAGCAGGCCGTCGCCGCCGGAGAAGACCTGGCGCAGGCCGCTCCAGCCGGTGCCCACCTTCTTCGACGAGCCCTCGGCCCAGGCAAACGTGCCGTCGACGCGGCCGTCATGCCGGTACCACAGCAGGTCGCCGTTGGCGGCGATGCCGTAAAGCACGCCCCCGCCGCCCGAGAAGACGCTGAGCAGGTCGCCCCAGCCGGTGCCGACCTTCTGCGGCGAGTTGGCCGACCAGGTGAAGCTGCCGTCGTGCTGGCCGTCATGGCGGTACCACATCAGGTCGCCGCTGGCCGTGATGCCGTAGAGCACGCCCTCGCCGCCGGAGAAGACCTGCTGCAGGCTGCCCCAGCCGGTGCCGACCTTCTTCGGCGAGCCCTTGGCCCAGGCGAAGCGGCCGTCGTCGCGGCCGTCATGGCGGTACCAGAGCAGGTCACCGGCTTCGTCGATGCCGTAGATCACCGAGTTGCCGCCCGAGAAGACCGAGCGCAGGCTGCCCCAGCCGGTGCCGACCTGCTTGGGCGAGCCGGCGGCCCAGCTGAAGCTGCCGTCGGCGTGGCCGTCGTGCCGGTACCAGAGCAGCCGCCCGCCGGACTTGGGCGTGACGTGGCCGGCGAGGTCGATGGTGGCCGGCATGACGGCCTCGATCGCATAGATCACGACCCGGCCCGCCACGACCCAGCCGCTGCCGACCTTGCTCGGCGAGCCGGCCGCCCAGACGAAGCTGCCGTTGCTGTGCCCGTCGTGGCGGTACCAGAGCAGGTCGCCGGCATCGTCGATGCCGTAGATCACGCCGTCACCCGACGAGAACACCGTGCGCAGAGAGCCCCAGCCGGCGCCCACCTGGTTGCCCGAGCCGGGAGCCCAGACGAAGCTGCCGTTGGCGTACCCATCGTGGCGGTACCAGAGCAGGCCGCCGGTGTCGTCGATGCCGTAGAGCACACCGTCGCCGCCGGAGAAGACCGTCGCCATGCGGCCCCAGCCGACACCCACCTTGCTCGCCGAGCCGGCGGACCAGTTGAAGCTGCCGTCGTTGCGGCCGTCATGCCGGTACCACATCAGGTCGCCGTCGGCGGTCACCGCGTAGAGCACGCCGTCGTCGCCGCAGAAGACCTTGTGCAGCGCGCCCCAGCCCACGCCGACCTTGGCGCCCGAGTTCGCGGCCCAGGCGAAGCTGCCGTCGTTGCGGCCGTCATGGCGGTACCAGAGCAGGTCGCCGGCCTCGTCGATGCCGTAGATCACGCCCCCGCCGCCGGAGAAGACGCTGCGCAGCTCGCCCCAGCCCACGCCGACCCGCTGCGGCGAGCCGGCCGACCAGGCGAAGCTGCCGTCGTACTGCCCGTCATGGCGGTACCACCACAGGTCGCCGTTGCCGGCGATGGCGTAGATCACCCCGTCGCCGCCGGAGAAGACCTGCTTGAGCTGCCCGACCGGGCCCGGGTAGCCGACCGCCAGGCTCATGCTCGCACCCGGCGCCGAGATCTGGGTGATCTCCAGCCCCGAAGGCTCGCCGTCCCACCAGAGGCTGTGGGGCGCCGTGTCGGCACCGAAGGCGAGCGCCGAGGGCGCACCGTAGAGGTCGGTGCTGTCCCCGGTGTCCATGCGTTGCTCCAGGTCGAAGCGGTTGTCGGCCTGCACCAGCGAGCACTCGTAGTGCAGGCTCGGGGTCATCTGCTGCAGGTTGTTGTTGCCGAGCCGGTCCACATGCCAGATCGCCAGCCCCGCATCGGGCAGCGACGCATCGCGGCCAGCCTGCTGCCGGTTCTCCAGGATGAAGTATTCGCTGGCGCTGCGGGCGTGCAGCAGGAAGTCGTTGACACCCGCGGCCACGCTGGCCGTCGTGCCGGGCGCCAGCGTGGTGGTCTTCGAGGCCCAGCCCGCGGCATGCTTCAGGTAGGCGCCGACCTGGGTCGGGTTGGTGCCGGTGCAGCCGTAGCACATCAGGCAATAGCGGCCGACGCCGAACCCCAGGCCGGCGACCTCGCTGTCGGTGTCGTAGAGGTCCGGGAAGTCGCAGATCATGTGGCCGTTCTCGTGGCAGAAGGTGCCCAAGGTCAGCGCCTCCCCCATGTCGGTGATCTGGTAGTCGGAGAAGGTCTTGCCGGGTGCGGCCGCGTAGGGGTTGTTCAGCGCCGACGAGTGCGGCCAGAGGCCTTCGGCCCAGGCATTCACGCCGCTGCCGGCGTAGAAGATGTTGAGCGCACGGACAAAGCCGGCGTCGTCGCTGCTCAGCGCCGAGAAGTCGAAGCCGCCGGCCGCCAGGGCATCCAGCGCCTCGGTGACCAGCTCTTGCGCCCGAACGCCGTAGGCGATGCCCGGATCGGTGTAGTGGCTGCGCGGATGCTGCGCGGTGCAGTAGGCGGCGACACGGTTGGTGTAGTGCAGCTGGCCATCGGAGACCGACTCGAAATAGTCATGCACCGAGCCGTTGTTGCCGAAGCCGGTGTAGCCGGGCAGGTTGCAGAAGTCGTCCACCTCCGCCTGCGAGATCGTGCCCGGTACGTCGGGAAACTGCACCAGCAGGCACAGGCCCACATAGCTGCCCACCACGCCCGTCGATGGCAGCGCCGCCGGTGCGCCCGGCAGCGGCGCATTGCGCTGCGGGGCATTCACCTGCGGCAGGCTTTGCAGGGCCTGCAGCCGGGCCCGCTTCGCCTCGCGGCGCGCCTCCCACCGGCGCTGGCCACCGAGCACGCCCGGGGCCGCAGCGCGCGTCGGCGGCCCCGGAAGGCGCAGCTTCCTGGCCAGGCCGCGCGGCACCGCAGTGGCGGCGGTGCCGACCGCGGTGCCGCCTGCCACCAGGGCTTGGCCGTCGGACGACAAGGCCGCGTAGTGATAGAAGCCGCTGACGGCGTCCTTCACCACCGTGTAGCCGTCCAGCGTCTCGAAGACCGCGGCGGACTGGTCGCCCCAGCCGCGGACCTGGATCTGCGAACCGTCGGGGTTGTGGAAGGTGAACTCCCTGCCTGCGTATGGAACTGACATCTCGTGTACTCCCGTTGGGTGGTTGATGCCGCCCGTGGCCGGATCGGCCCTGGCGACAAGTACACGGTAGGCGCGCAGGCGTTACGGATAGGGTACGGATCAGCGATCGGCCAGTTGCCGGTGCAGCGCCTGCGTCTGCTCCGTCGGGCTCACGCCCAGGCGTGTCAGCAGCGACAAGCGGCAGCGCTGGTACACGGCCAGCGCTTCGGCCCGGCGCCCGAGCTCGGCATAGCAGGCCATCAGGCGCCTGTAGAACACCTCGGCGCCCGGCTCGACCTCGATCGCGCGGAGATAACACTCGACCGCGCCCGGCCCATCGCCGTCGGCTTCGAGCAGCCCGCCCAAGCGCTCGCTCATGGCGATGAAGTGGGCCTGCAGGCGCTCCCGCCAGGGCTGCGCCCAGTGCGCCGACTCGCCGTGCAGGAAGGGGCCGCGGTAGCGGTTCAAGGCGCGCTGCAACTGCGCCTTGTCGGCCAGGCCGGGGTGGTGGGCGATGCGGTCGAAGGCCAGGCAGTCGGCCCACAGCGTGCGAGGGTCGAGGTGCAGGTGGCGGTCCTCCAGCCGCACCGCCTGCTCGTGGCGCAGCAGCTTGCGCAGCCGGTGCAGCGTGGTGCGCAAGGCCTGGTCGGCGGCGTCGCCCTCGGTCTCGGGCCAGAGCGCATCGGTGATCCGGTCCTGGTTGACGGCCTGGCCGCCGAACGCGCACAGGCACTTCAACAACTCCAGCGGCTTGCGCTGCGCCTTGCCCGCCGAGCGCAGCGGCTCGTCGTCGCAGAAAAGCTCGAAGCGGCCCAGCGTGTAGAGCCTGACCGGCCAGGGCCAGCCCTCCGCCGCCGTGGCCGGCTCGGGTGGCGTGAGGTGGTGGCGGCGTATCAGCCGCTGCACATGGTCGACCTCGATGCCGGCCGCCAGCGCCTGGTCGCAGAGATGGGCCCGGGCTTGCGGGCCGGCCATCTGCCAGGTGATGCCATCCATCGCGCGGCTGGCGGCGAAGGCTCGGGCCAGTGCATCGGGGCTGCCCGCTGGATCACCCTCCTGGGTCGACGCAGGACCGCTGCCGGGTTGGCCCATGCCCCGCCAAGTCTGGGAGCGCTCGCCAAGGGCCGCCATCGCCTGCGCCTCCAGGCACAGCCCTTCGACCACGCGGCTGCCCATCGCTTGCCCTATGGCGTGCGCGATCTGCAGCTGACCTGGCCACTCCGCCCGGTCGCCGCCACCGAGCAGGGCCCTGGCGAGATCGATGCGGCAATGCGCTTCGATGAAGGGCACGCCGGCCTCCAGGCCCATCGCCAGCGCGGCGCGCGCGTGGTCGGCAGCCTGCTGCCAGTCGCCGCGCTGCGCGGCGGCATTGCACTGCAGGTGGCGGTAGAACGCGCCGTCGATATGGCTGTGGCTGTGCATGTGGCTCGCCATCGTGGCCAGCCAGGCCTCGGCCGCCGCCGTGTCGCCCGCCACCAGGCAGCAGCGCGCCACCTGCGCGCAGAGCAGGAAGTCGAAGGCGTGCAGCCCCGTGCGCTGCGCCAGCGCCAGCCCGGCTTCCACCGCGTTGCGGCAGGCCTCGGTCTCACCCTGCACCGAGTGGTAGAGCCCGACGCCGCACGACCACAGGATGAACACCATCGGCGACATCTCCGGCCCGGTCCAGGGCGCCACGCGCTCGATCACGCCGCGCGCCTGCAGCGTCTCGCCGCGCCACAGGAACCAGATGACCAGGTAGCCGGCGATCAGCACCGAGAGCTCGCGCTCGGAGCCGTCCAGCAGCGCCAGCGCGCGCTGCGACCAGGCCGGCAGCAGCGCATGCTGCGGCTGGCGGTGCAGCAAGGTGCCCATGGCCCAGTAGGTGCGCAGCTCCACGGCCCTGGACGGGAACTCGGGGTGGCGCGCACGCAGGTGCTCGAACTCGGCGATCCAGCGGTCGGCGGGCCGGAAGTCGCGCCACTCGAAGAAGAAGCTCTCCATCACGCTGGCCCAGGTGGCGTAGAGGCCCGCCGCGTCGTCGTCGCGCTGGAAGCCGCGGTAGGCCTGCTCGAAGCGTTCGCGCGCCGCCGCCGGGTCGAAGGGCATCAGCGCGGCGCCGCGCCAGTAGCTCAGCCAGGCCGAGGCCTCGACCATCTCGCCGGGCAGGTGGTCCAGCCAGTGCGACAGCGTGCGGTGCCGCCCGGCCGAGACCAGCGCAGCCGCTTCGCTCAAGACCAGCGCCGCGAGCCCCGGCCCGTGCTGCGCGGCGCGGTAGAGGCCGGCCGCGGCGTCGGGCTGGCCGGTGCTGGCCAGCAGGTCGGCGGCGCGCTGTTGCAACGCGCGCCATTCGCCCGCCGGGATCTGCGCCGCGGCGCGGCTGAGCAGAAAAGCGCGGAACAGCGCGTGGTACTCGTAGACCGGCTGCTGCGGGCCTCCCCGCTGCACGATGAAGCAGTTCTGCCGCTGCAACTCGGCCAGCACACTGCCCACTGCCACGTCGCCCGACATGTGCTGGGCGCCGGCCACCGTCATCGTCGGCAGCAGCGCGGTACGCAGCAGGTCCTGCTGCAAAGGCGGGGAAAAGCGCCCGAACAACTCGGTCGCGAAATAGTCGAACAGCAACTGCTGGCTCTTGCCGGTCAGGTCGTGAAGCTCGGCACCAGCCGCGTCGGCGCCCTGCCCGCGGTCGGCCAGCAGCAGCGCGAAGCCGGCGAACCAGCCGTGGCTCTCCTGCAGCAGCCGCTCGATGCGCGCCGCGTCTGCCGCCCCCCCGTCCTCCCGCGACTCGCGCGCCGCGGCGAGCGCGCCCGCCTCGTCGCGCGTCAGGTCCAGCTCTTGGCCGCCCAGCACCACCAGTTCCTCGTGCAGGCGCAGCCTGGCGCAGGCCGGCGGCGGCTCGGTGCGGCTCAGCACGACCAAGCTCAAGCCCTGCGGCAGCGAAGACGCGAACTCGCGCAGCACCTCGTGCAGCACGGCCTGCTCCGGCAGCAGCTCGTAGTTGTCGAGCACGATCACGGCCGGCAGGCTGATGGCCGCGGCGATGCCCTCCGCAAAACGCCGCGTGAAGCTCATCAGCCCCGGCAGGTGCTCGGGCGTCAACGAAGGCAGGGCCTGCGATCCGCGCAGGCCGCTAACCGCGGCCTGCTGCACCGCCAGGCCCAGGTAGTGGAAAAACGTCGCGATGTCGGCGTCGTCGGCATCCAGCTGGTACCACAGCGCCGCCAGCGCACGCTCGGCCAGGTAGCTGCTGACCAGCGTGGTCTTGCCGGCGCCGGGCGGGCCGGCCACCCAGGTGATGGCGGCGCCGCGCAGCTGGTCGAGCCGCGCGAAAAGGCGCGGGCGCGGCACCGGCCGGTTCAGGCGCGGCCGGGCGATCTTCGCGAAGGCGGGCGGCTTGTCCTTCGAGGGGGTCATCACACAGCTCCTCGACCGTCACCGGGGCCATCGCGGTGACGATGGGCGAGCCGGATCATGACCTGGCGCCTGCTGCGGCGCCCTCCCTAGATTGGCGCCGCCACCCCGCAGGCTACTTCTTGCCCTTCGCCTTCACCGCCGCCACCGGCTTGAGCCGGCTGCGTGTGCCGGGCCGCGTCGGCACACCGGGCAGCGTGGCGCCATCGGCCGCCACCACCGCCGGCACCCGGCAGGCCGTCTCAGGGATCTCGACGCAGCGCCGGCAGGCGTCGATGCGGAAACCGTCATTCATCGAGAGGACGCCCAGCGGCGCGTAGTGGTGCAGGATGCCCAGCGGCTCCACGGCCGCCGCCTGGTCGAAGGCATCGAGCGGCCAGGCGATGTCCTGGCTGGCCACGCGCGCGGGGATCAGCCAGTAGTCGCCGGGCCGGTAGACGCCGCCGGCCTCGAAGCGCACCTGGATACCGTCTTCCAGCGCGATCCAGCCCGGCTCGGTGGTGCTGCTCTCGTC
>DATHWJ010000555.1:0-29861 GCA_035460745.1 Ideonella sp.
GGCTGGGCTCGGCGGTCGGCTTCGCCGACTGCTCTCGGTGCTCGGTCGCTTGGCCGCGGCGCCCAACTCCCTTCGCTCACTGCGTTCGCTTCGTTCGGAGGTCGCCGAGTCAGTTGTTGATGCGCGCTTCGCGCGCCGGCCAAGCGCCCTGCGCTCTCGACGCCTCTCACAGCCGCTGCGCAGCACGGGGCCGTCTCAGCAACCGCCTTCCGCTCTCAACCAGCCACCAGCCAGCCAAAAAGACTCAGCCCCGCACCACCTGCCGCGGCTGCCCCTTCAGATCGATCGCCACATACGTCAGCTTCGCCTCCGTCACCTTCACTACCTGCAGATCCGCTGGATTGCGCTCCGCATAGACCTCCACGTGCACCGTGACAGAGGTGTTGCCGACGCGCACCACCGTCGCATAGAGGCTCAGCAAGTCGCCCACCGAGACGGGCTGCTTGAAGACGAACTCGTTGACCGCCACCGTCGCGACGCGGCCCTTGGACAAGCGCGCCGGCAGCACCGCGCCGGCCAGGTCCATCTGCGCCATGATCCAGCCGCCGAAGATGTCGCCGTTGGCGTTGGCATCGGCCGGCATCGGCATCACCCGCATCACCAGGTCCTTGTCGGTCGGCAGGCTGGTGCGGGTGACCTCGGCAGTGCCGGTCTTTGCGTTGTCGGGCACACTGGATGGTTGCGGGCTGTTCATTGAAGGGTCCTGCTTGGTTGTCTAGGGTTTACCTCATTCTTTCACGATGCGCCGCGCTGCTGCCGCCCTCCCCGAACCGGCCACACCGGCCCACACGCCCCCCGAACCCCGCTCAGATTGGGCCACGCTGCGGCGCTTGTTCCCGTACCTGTGGCGCTACCGCTGGCGGGTGGCGTTTGCGCTGACCTTTCTGGTCGGCGCCAAAGTGGCCAATCTGGGCGTGCCGCTGCTGCTCAAGCAGCTGGTCGACAGCCTCGCGCTCAAGCCCGGCGATACCCAGGCCCTGCTGGTGGTGCCGGCAGCGCTGCTGGTGGCCTACGCCGCACTGCGCCTCTCGACCTCCATACTGACCGAGCTGCGCGAGCTGGTCTTCGCCAAGGCCACGCACGGCGCTTCGCGCCAGATCGCGCTGGAAACCTTCCGCCATCTGCATGCGCTCAGCCTGCGCTTCCACCTCGAGCGCCAGACGGGCGGCATGACGCGCGACATCGAGCGCGGCACCCGCGCTCTGCAGTCGCTGGTCTCGTACTCGCTCTACACCATCGTGCCGACGGCCGTCGAGCTGACGCTGGCGATGATCCTGCTCGGCAGCAAGTTCGACCTGGGCTTCGTCTGGATCACGCTGGCCGCGCTGGTCGCCTACGTGGTCTTCACGATCTCCATCACCGAGTGGCGCACGCAGTTTCGCCGCCGCATGAACGAGCTCGACTCCAAGGCCCACACGCGCGCGGTCGATGCGCTGCTGAACTACGAGACTGTCAAGTATTTCAACAACGAGGAGTTCGAGGCCCGCCGCTACGACGAGGGGCTGGACGCCTACCGCCGGGCCCAGATCAAGTCGCAGACCACGCTGTCGCTGCTCAACACCGGCCAGCAACTGATCATCGCCGCCTCGCTGCTGGCCATGCTGTGGCGGGCCACCGCGGGCGTGGTCGCCGGCACGCTGACGCTGGGCGACCTGGTGATGATCAACGCGCTGCTGATACAGCTCTACATCCCGATGAATTTTCTCGGCGTGCTGTACCGCGAGGTGAAGCAGAGCATGGCCGACCTGGAGAAGATGTTCCAGTTGCTGGAGCGCGAGCGCGAGGTGGCAGATGCCCCCGGCGCGCCGGCGCTGAAGGTGCACGGCGCGGCGGTGCGCTTCGAGGCGGTCGGCTTCGCCTACGACCGCAGCGAGAAGGCCGGCCGAACCATCCTGCACGAGCTCAGCTTCGAGATCCCGGCCGGCAAGACGGTGGCGGTGGTGGGCGCGAGCGGGGCCGGCAAGAGCACGCTGGCGCGGCTGCTCTACCGCTTCTACGACGTCTCCAGCGGCGCCATCACGATCGACGGCCAGGACATCCGCAGCGTCACGCAGGACAGCCTGCGCCGCGCGATCGGCATCGTGCCGCAGGACACCGTGCTCTTCAACGACACGGTCGCCTACAACATCGCCTACGGCCGGGCCGGCGCGAGCCAGGCCGAGGTCGAGGGCGCGGCGCGCGCGGCCCACATCCACGAGTTCATCCAGGCCCAGCCGCTGGGCTACGACACGGTGGTGGGCGAGCGCGGCCTCAAGCTCTCGGGCGGCGAGAAGCAGCGCGTGGCCATCGCGCGCACGCTGCTGAAGGACCCGCCCGTGCTGATCTTCGACGAGGCCACCTCGGCGCTCGACTCGGCCAACGAGCGCGCCATCCAGGCCGAGCTGCGCAGCGCCTCGCGCGGCAAGACCACGCTGGTCATCGCGCACCGCCTGTCCACCGTGGTCGACGCGCACGAGATCCTGGTGATGGAGGCCGGCCGCATCGTCGAGCGCGGCGCCCACGCCGTGCTGCTGGCGCAGGCTGGCCGCTATGCGCGCATGTGGCAGCTGCAGAACAGCGCCGCGGCGCACAAAGCCCCCGAGGCCACTGAGCCTCCGGTGGTGGCCGGCGCCGAGAAAGACCCCGATGGATACCAAGTGGCTTGAGGACTTCGTCAGCCTCGCCGAGACACGCAGCTTCTCGCGCTCGGCCCAACTGCGCCACGTCACCCAGCCGGCCTTCTCGCGCCGCATCCAGGCGCTCGAGGCCTGGGCCGGCATCGACCTGGTCGACCGCTCCTCCTACCCCACGCGGCTGACGCCCGCCGGCGAGACCTTCCACGCACAGTCGCTGGAGATCCTGGGCTCGCTGCAGGCCACGCGCAACATGATGCGCAGCCACCAGGTCAGCGGGCAGGACATGATCGAGTTCGCGGTGCCGCACACGCTCGCGTTCACCTTCTTCCCGCATTGGCTGATGGACCTGCGAAAACGCTTCGGCAGCGTCAAGACCCGGCTGATCGCGCTCAACGTGCACGACGCGGTGATGCGGCTCACCGAGGGCAGCTGCGACCTGCTGATCGCCTACCACCACGCCAGCCAGCCGCTGCAGCTCAGCCCCGACCGCTACGAGATGCTCAGCCTGGGCCACGAGACGCTGGCGCCCTACAGCAAGGCCGACGCCAGCGGCGCGCCGCTGTTCCAGCTGCCTGGCGACCGGCGCGCGCCGCTGCCCTTTCTCGGCTATGCGTCGGGGGCCTACATGGCGCGGCTGGTCGAGCAGATCGTCAAGCACGCGATGGCCGCGCCGCAGCTCGCCACCGTCTACGAGACCGACATGGCCGAGGGCCTGAAGGCGATGGCGCTGGAGGGCCACGGCTTGGCCTTCCTGCCCGCCAGCTCGGTGCGCAAGGAGCTGCGCGCCAAGCGCCTGGTGGCCGCCGGCCCCGCCGACTACGAGCTGACGATGGAAGTGCGGGTCTACCGCGAGCTGCCCGAGATGGCGCGCCACGTGAAGCCGCTGGCCCAGGAGCTTTGGGGCTTTCTGCAAGACAACCCGGCGCGGGGCCTCTGAGACGCGCTTGCGGCAGGCCAAGGGTTCACCCTGATGGCTCATGCAAAACTTGCATGAGCTCGCCGAGAAACGGCATTGGCGGCGCGCGGCGTGCGCCGATAGAGTGCGCGGCCAGCGGATGGGGGCCCTGGCGCGCAAGCTGCTTGTTTGCTGCCCAAAGCGGCCCGACCCCCGGCGAAACCATAGGGGTTCGCTGTAGGCCGGTCTGCCTAGAATCCCGTTGTTAGGGCCTCTCCAACCTCCTTGAAGGAATGTTCATGAAGAAAAGTCTGCTGCTGCTTGCAGCGCTGTCCGCGACGGGCCTGGCCCAGGCGCAAGCCTCCGACACGCTGAAGAAGATCAAGGACAGCGGCACCGTCACGATGGGCGTGCGCGAGTCCTCCGGCGCGCTGGCCTACACGCTGGGCGACGGCAAGTACACCGGTTTCCACTACGACGTCTGCCAGAAGGTGCTGGCCGATGTGCAAAAGCAGCTCGGCCTGGCCAAGCTGGAGATCAAGTACCAGCCGGTGACCTCGCAGAACCGCATCCCGCTGGTGCAGAACGGCACCGTCGACATCGAGTGCGGCTCCACCACCAACAACGCCACCCGCCAGAAGGACGTCGCCTTCGCGGTCACCACCTACGTCGAGGAAGTGCGCATTGCCGTCAAGACCGCCTCCGGCATCACCTCGATCGCCCAGCTCGCCGGCAAGACCATCGCCACCACCACCGGCACCACCTCGGTGCAGACGCTGCGCAAACACGAGCGCGCCGCCGGCATCGACTTCAAGGAAGTCTTCGGCAAGGACCACGCCGACAGCTTCCTGCTGCTGGAATCCGGCCGTGCCGATGCCTTCGTGATGGACGGCCAGATCCTGGCCGGCAGCATCAGCAAGGCCAAGGCCCCGGCCGACTACAAGATCGTCGGCGAGACCCTCTCGGTCGAGCCGATCGCGATCATGATGCGCAAGGACGACCCGGCCTTCAAGAAGGCGGTCGACGACAGCATCAAGGCGCAGATCAAGAGCGGCGACCTGGCCAAGCTCTACGACAAGTGGTTCATGCAGCCGATTCCCCCGAGCAACACCAAGGTGGGCCTGCCGCTGAGCGACGCCACCAAGGCGGCCTGGGCGAACCCGAACGACAAGCCGATGGAAGACTACGCAAAGAAGTGATGTTGCGTGACAGACCTGCGGACGCAGACTAAGGCTGCCCCGCCGCTCTGTCACCAACTGACTAGAAAGAGCGGTCGCACACCGCTCAATCACCTCCCTGGCAAACCCCGTAGCCGCTGGCCCGGGGATTGCATAAGCTGACCGCGCGGTGGCAACGCCATGCACCGCGCTATTTTTTTGCCTGGGAGGGCATGGATGACGACCCGAGGGGGAGAGCTGATTGGCTAATTGGGATTTGTCGGTGTTCTGCAAGGACACCATCGGCGGGGAGGTCGTCGCGAGCTGCTTTGGCAGCAAGGGCGATGTCACCTACCTCGACTGGCTGTTTCAGGCCTGGGGCTGGACCCTGATGGTCGCGATGCTGGCGCTGGTGGTGGCGCTGATCACCGGCGCCCTGATCGGCATCCTGCGAACCACGCCCAACAAGTGGCTGGTGCTGTTCGGCGACGCCTGGACGGAGCTGTTCCGCAACATTCCGCTGCTGGTGCAGCTCTTCATCTGGTATTACGTGCTGCCGGCCATCTTCCCCACGCTGCAGGCGGTGCCGGGCATGGTGCTGGCGGTCTTCGGCCTCGGCTTCTTCACCTCGGCGCGCATCGCCGAGCAGATCCGCGCCGGCATCATGGCGCTGCCCAAGGGCCAGCGCTACGCCGGCCTGGCGATGGGGCTGACGCTGCCGCAGACCTACCGCTACGTGCTGCTGCCTATGGCCTTCCGCATCGTCATCCCGCCGGTCACCTCGGAGTCGATGAACATCATCAAGAACTCCGCCGTGACCTTCGCGGTGCAGATCTCGGAGCTCACCTTCTTTGCCCTTCAGAGCAGTGAAGAGACCTCGCAGCCCATCCTGATGTACGGCGCGGTGACCATCCTCTACTTCGTCTCGGCCTTTGCGGTCAACCGCGTGGCGGCTGTGGTCGAGAAACGCGTGCAGATCCCCGGCCAGGTCGGGGGTGGCAAATGAACTTCGACTTCTCGTTCCTCAACTGGGGCGTCATCTCCAGCTTCGTGCTGAAGGGCTTCCTCTACTCCGTCCAGCTGACGATCTTCGCGGCCATAGGCGGCATCGCGCTCGGCACCATCCTGGCGCTGATGCGGCTCTCGGGCAAGCCGTGGCTGGTCAAGCCGGCGGCGGTCTACGTCAACCTGCTGCGCTCGATCCCGCTGGTGATGGTGATCCTGTGGTTCTTCCTGCTGATACCGGCGAGCGTCTATGCCTTCGTCGGCGGTGAGTGGGCGCTGGCCCACCGCACCGAGCTCTCGGCGGTGATCACCTTCACCTTCTTCGAGGCGGCCTACTACTCCGAGATCATGCGCGCCGGCATCCAGTCGGTGCCCAAGGGCCAGGTCTATGCCGGCTACGCGGTGGGCATGAACTACAAGCAGTGCATGCAGCTGATCGTGCTGCCGCAGGCCTTCCGAAACATGCTGCCGGTGCTGCTGACCCAGACCGTCATCCTGTTCCAGGACACCTCGCTGGTCTACGCCATCGGCGCCTACGACATGTTCAAGGGCTTCGAGATCGCCGGCAAGAACTTCAACCGCCCGGCCGAGACCTACCTGGTCGCGGGCCTGATCTACTTCATCATCTGCTTCAGCTTGTCGATGCTCGTACGCCGCCTGCAGAAGAAGATCGCCATCATCCGCTGAAAGAGAAAACTCATGATCGACATCAAAGACGTCTCCAAGTGGTACGGCAGCTTCCAGGTCCTGACCGACTGCACCACCAGCATCCAGAAGGGCGAGGTGGTGGTCGTCTGCGGCCCCTCGGGCTCGGGCAAGTCCACGCTGATCAAGACCGTCAATGCGCTGGAGCCCATCCAGAAGGGCGACGTGGTGGTCGACGGCATCTCCATCTCAGACCCCAAGACCAACCTGCCCAAGCTGCGCAGCCGGGTCGGCATGGTGTTCCAGCACTTCGAGCTCTTCCCCCACCTGTCGGTGACCGAGAACCTGACGCTGGCGCAGATCAAGGTGCTCAACCGCAACCCCGACGAAGCCAAGAAGCGCGGCCTGAAGATGCTGGAGCGCGTCGGCCTGATCGCCCACAAGGACAAGTTCCCCGGCCAGCTCTCCGGCGGCCAGCAGCAGCGCGTGGCCATCGCCCGCGCGCTCAGCATGGACCCGATCGTGATGCTGTTCGACGAGCCCACCTCGGCGCTGGACCCCGAGATGGTCGGCGAGGTGCTGGACGTGATGGTGCAGCTCGCCAACGAAGGCATGACCATGATGTGCGTGACCCACGAGATGGGCTTTGCCAAGAAGGTCAGCCACCGCGTGATCTTCATGGACGCCGGCAAGATCGTCGAGGACTGCAAGAAGGACGACTTCTTCGGCAACCCCGAGGCGCGCGCACCGCGGGCCAAGGAGTTCTTGTCGAAGATCCTGCAGCACTGAGCCTGCGCTGGCCGCCGGCCAGTATCAGAGGAGGGGCGCCGCGGCGCCCTTTTTCACGGCCGCGTGGCGAGCGAGGCCGCCGTGTCCAGCATGCCCCAGAAGCGCGTGACCAGGCCTTCGCGCAGCTGCCAGACGTGCACCCACTCGCAGGCAAACTCGCGGCCGGTGTCGCGGTCGCGGGTGCGCTCGAAGCCCAGCACCGTCACGTGGTCGGGCCCGGCGAGGAACTGGCGCGGCTCGAAGAGCTGGATGTCGTCGTGCCGCGCCACCTCCGCAAACATCTCGCCGACCTGGCCGTGGCCGCTGAAACGGCCGGTGTAGCGGGCCTTGGCGTCGCCGACGAACTGCCACTCCACGTCGGCCGACAGGTGCCGCAGCAGCCCGGCGATGTCGCCCTGGCCGAAGCAGGCATAGGCGGATTGCACGGTGCTCAGCGGGTCGTTCATGGCAACACTCCTGGTGAAAGAAAGAGGGCGGGGTGGCCGGTATACGGCGGCCCTGCCGCAGCGGATGCACCGGATGCCAGAATCTCGCCATGACCGACGCAACGCCCCTCCAGAGCCTGACGCTCACCCGCCCCGACGACTGGCACCTGCACCTGCGCGACGGCGCGGCGCTGGCCGCCGTGCTGCCGCACAGCGCCGCCCAGTTCGCCCGCGCGGTGGTGATGCCCAACCTGCGCCCGCCCGTCACCAGCACCGCCCAGGCCGTGGCCTACCGCGAGCGCATCCTGGCCGCGCTGCCGGCCGGCAGCGACTTCCAGCCGCTGATGACGCTCTACCTGACCGACCAGCTCGCGCCCGACGAGATCGCGCGCGCCAAGCAGGCCGGGGTCGTCGCCGTCAAGCTCTACCCGGCCGGCGCCACCACCAACAGCGACGCCGGCGTGACCGACCTGCGCAAGACCTACCCGACCCTGGAGGCGATGCAGCGCGCCGGCCTGCCGCTGCTGGTGCATGGCGAGGTGACCGACCCTGCGGTGGATCTGTTCGACCGCGAGGCGGTCTTCATCGACCGCGTGATGATCCCGCTGCGGCGCGACATGCCCGAGCTGAAGGTCGTCTTCGAGCACCTCACCACCCGTGAAGGCGCGCAGTACGTGAGCCAGGCCGACGCCCGCATCGGCGCCACGCTGACGCCGCAGCACCTGCTCTACAACCGCAACGCCATCTTCATGGGCGGCCTGCGCCCGCACTACTACTGCCTGCCTGTGCTCAAGAGCGAAGAGCACCGCCAGGCCTTGCTGGCCGCGGTGGCCAGCGGCAGCCGCAAGTTCTTTCTCGGCACCGACAGCGCGCCGCACGCCGCCCACTTCAAGGAATACGCCACCGGCCATGCCGGCTGCTACACCGCGCTGAGCGCGCTGGAGCTCTACGCCGAGGCCTTCGAGTCGGTCGGCGCGCTGGACAAGCTGGAGGCTTTTGCCAGCCACAACGGCGCCGACTTCTACGGCCTGCCGCGCAACGCCGGCAGCGTCACGCTCAAGCGCGAGGCCTGGACGCTGCCCGAGAGCGTGCCCTTTGGCGATGCCGTGCTCAAGCCGCTGCGAGGCGGCGAGATGCTGGGCTGGCGGGTGGCGTCAGGCTGAGATGGCCGGCGCGGTGCCCGTGGGGGCGGCGGGCTCGTCGAGGTCGCCAAAGGCGTCGGTCGCGGTCAGCGTCAACGCGATGCTCTCGAGCTGAAGGCTGCCAGGGCCGCCCGGTTCCATCACCTCGTACACCCAGCCCGTGGGCACAAGGCGATAGAGCTCGATCCGGCGAGCGTCGATATCGACCAGCAGGTACTCCTGCAACGACGGCAGCTTGCGGTAGGCCGCAAACTTGTTCCCCCGGTCGAAAGCCGCGGTGGAATCCGACAGCACCTCGACGATCAGGCAGGGCGATTGCAGCGCCAGTGCGCGTTGCCGGTCGGCTTCGTCGCAGCTGACCATCACGTCGGGGTAGAACACCGCGTCGGCCGCCTGTACTTCGAGCTTCATGTCGGCCACGTGGGCGCGGCAGCGGGTGCCGCGCAAATGTTCGCGAAAGCGTGCGTAGAGTGCACCCCCGACGACGCCGTGCTCCTGCCGTGCCCCCACCATCGCGAACACCTCGCCCGCGAGATACTCGCTCTTGTCGGCCTGGGCGGCCTCCCATTCGAAATAGGCTTCACGGTCGAAGCGCGCTGCAGCTTGCGGCAAACCCATGGCGGGGCTCCTGTGAGGGGGTGTCGGCGTACTGCAGTGCGACATGGTGCACCGATCTTAGCCCGCCTGGTTCGCCCCCGTGGCGCGCAGGTGCCGGTAGACAGTGGTGCGCGAGATGCCGAGGTTGCGCGAGGTCTGGCTGACGCTGTGGCCGGTGCGCTCGAACTCGCGCTGCACCAGCTCGCTGGCGCCCTGCTGCAGGGCGGAGGCGCCGAGCGGGCGCGCAGCGGGCAGCAGGCGCTCGAAGTCGGCCGGCTCCAGGTGGCGGGCGCCGGCCTGGCGGACCGCGCTCTCGGCCAGCAGCGCGCGGGTCAGCACCGAGCGCAGCTCGCGGAAGTTGCCGGGCCAGGCATGCTGGGCCAGGCGCGCCAGGGCTTGGTCGCTGGCCGTTGCGCGTGCGTCCAGCGTGGCCAGCACGCTGCGCACGGCCGCCGCAAAGTCGCGCCGCTGGCGCAACGGCGGCAGCGCCACCCGCACGGTATTCAGCCGGTACATCAGGTCGGCGCGGAAGCGGCGCTCGGCCACCTCGTCCTCCAGCTCCGCGTGGGTGGCGGCGAGCAGTTGCACGTCGACCCGGCGCGAGGCCGTGCCGCCCACCGGGCGCACGATCTGGTCGTCCAGAAAGCGCAGCAGCGCCGCCTGCAGGTGCAGCGGCAGCTCGCGCACCTCGTCGAGCAGCAGCGTGCCGCCGTGGGCGCTGGCGATCAGGCCCGTGCTGCCTTCGCGCCGCGCGCCGGTGAAGGCCCCGCCCACGTAGCCGAAGAGCTCGGCTTCGAACAGCTCGGCCGGCAGCGCGCCGCAGTTCACCGCCACGAAGGCGCCCGCCCGGCCGCTCGCGCGGTGGGCGTGGCGGGCCAGCACCTCCTTGCCGGTGCCGGTCTCGCCCTGGATCAGGATGGGCAGGGCCATGCGCACCGCCGCCTCCACCAGGCGGAAGGCCTCGACCACCAGCGGGTCCTCGGCGACGACCTCGGCCGCCGCAGCGTGGCAGGCGGGTGGGCGCAAGGAAGGCAGGGACGGCTGTGACGACACCGGCGGGGCGGCGGGCGCGGCAGGGCAGGGCGCTTCGGGGCAACTCGTCAAGGGATGCGCCGCAGCGGCCCGCCGCACCTTGGGCCGGCTCACGCAGGCGGCCACCAGCGAGCTCCCGAGCCGGTCGCGCAGCCGCAGCTCGCCGCCGCGGTGCAGCCGCGCCAGCACCAGCTCGAAGGGCTCGCCGAAGAGGGTCTCGAAGGGCGTGCCGGGCGCGCCGTCCAGCCCCTGCAGCAGTTGCCGCGCGCGCGCGTTCAGCGCCAGCAGCCCGCCCCCTTCGTCGAAGGCCAGCAGCCCGGCGCTGAGCGTGAAGAGGAACTCCGGCCGCGGGTGGATGGCCAGCACGGTCTGCGAGCGCATCTGGTGGATCAGCAGGCCGTTTTCCAGGTTGGTGGCGGCCATCTGCACCAGCGCCTGGGTGTGGCGCTGGCGCGATTCGAAGTAGGACGCCGCGTCCAGCACGCCGACGATCTCGCCGTAGGCATCGCGCACCGGGCTGGCGGTGCAGGAGATGTCCCCCAGCTCCAGGAAGTAGTGCTCCAGCCCGGTGACGGCCACCGAGCGGCCGGTGGCCAGCGCGGTGCCCACGCCGTTGGTGCCGGAGGCGGCTTCGTCCCAGCAACTGCCGGCCACGATGCAGGCGCTGGAGCCGCTCATCGCGAAACGGTTGTCGGCGAAGAGGTCGAGGATCACGCCCTGGCGGTCTGCGAACGCGAGCAGGAAGTTGGAGCCCGCGATCTGCTGCGCCAGCATGTCCAGCTCGGCCCGTGCCAGCCGCCGCACCGCCTCGGCCCGCTCGCGCCGCCGCGCCAGGTCGGCGGCCTCGACGACGGACACCGGCGCCGCGGCGGCGCTGTCCAGCCCGCCGCGCATGCAACGCACCCAGCTGTCCAGGATCTCGGCCGCGGGCAGGCCCTCGGCCGGCATCGCGCTGCCGCGCGCGCGCACGGCGTGCGCATGGTCCCATTGACGCTGCTCGGCGACGGTCATCTGGCGTGTCTCCTGCAGCCGGTCGGCGCCAGCTTGCTGCGATGGACCTTAGCAGCCGCGCCGGGCCCGCGCAATCGGCCTGTTTCTGGACAGTGTCCGCGACACTTGTCGCGGCGCTGTACAGGCCCGCCGTACGGGTACCGGCGCAAAACCCTCCGGGTCGAGGGTGTTCCCGGACTGGTACGTGCATTGCAAACCAGGGCGGGTGGCCGACTGCGGCCGCAGGCAGCGCAAGACCAAAAGTGCCCCAAAAACCCCCAAGACCCGACCCGGAGACAAACCCATGACGACACCCCGCACGCTCGCCCTCGGCGCCCTGAGCGCGGCGACCGCCGCTACGGCCGCCGCCGCCCTGCTGCTGGCCGGCTCCGCTCACGCGCAGGCGCCCAACATCGAGAACCTCAAGCAGATGAAGGTCTCGGGCGTCGACCCCAGCATGCCGCCGGTGCCGCAAGAGGGCAAGAACGCCGCCGCGCTGCGCGAGAACCTCAAGCGCGTCAAGCTGCCGCCGGGCTTCAAGATCGACCTCTACGCGGTGGTGCCCGACGCCCGCCACATGGCGGTGGCGCCCAGCACCAACATGCTTTTCGTGGGCACCCGCAAGAGCACGGTCTGGGCCGTCACCAACCGCAACAGCGGCGAGACCGCCACCGAGGTCAAGCCCTTTGCGCCCTCGGCCAAGTTCCACGTGCCCAACGGCGTCTGCTGGACCAAGGACGGCTTCCTCGTCGTGGTCGAGCACAACCGGGTGCTCAACTTCCCGGCCGCCGAGTTCTTCTACGAGGGCGGCGATGTCGCGGTGATCGAGGCCGTGCCGCAGGGCAAGCTGATCCCCCCCGAGGAGGAGTCCTACAACCACCACGCACGCACCTGCCGCGTGGGGCCGGACGGCCTGGTCTACATCACCCTCGGCCAGCCCTTCAACGTGCAGCCGCGCAGCAAGCTCGATCTCTTCAACAAGGTCGGCATCGGTGGCATCGTGCGCCTGAACCCCTTCGACGGCTCCAAGCGCGAGGTTTTCGCCACCGGCGTGCGCAACTCGGTGGGCCTGGAGTTCAACCCCAAGGACAAGACCCTCTGGTTCACCGACAACCAGACCGACGGCATGGGCGACGACATCCCGGCCGGCGAGATCAACCGCGCCACCAAGGCCGGCCAGTTCTTCGGCTACCCGTGGAAGCAGGGCAAGACCCGCATCACCGAAGAGGGCTACGACAAGGATCCGCTGCCGGCCAACATCACCGACCCGCAGGTCTACATGGACGCCCACGCCGCCGACCTGGGCCTGGCCTTCTACACCGGCAAGGCCTTCCCGGCCAAGTACCAGGGCGGCCTGTTCTCGGCCCAGCACGGTTCGTGGAACCGCACCAAGCCGATAGGCGCGCGCATCATGTTCACCAGCCTCAAGGCCGACGGCACGGCCGACAAGACGGAGGTCTTCGCCGAAGGCTGGCTGGACGCCGAGACCGGCCTCTACCGCGGCCGGCCGGTGGACGTGGCGATGCTGAAGGACGGCTCCATGCTGGTCAGCGACGACTTCGCGGGCGCGCTGTACCGCATCAGCTACAGCGCCCCGTGATGGGGGCCCGCGGGTCTGCGCGGCGCGCGCTGGCTGCTACCAGCGCGGCGCTGCTGCTGGCGGCGGCCGGCTGCGGTGCCGCGGCGGCGGCCGACGCCGAGCTCGATGCCGGCCGGGCCAAGGCCCAGGCCTGCGCCGTCTGCCACGGCCAGGCCGGCCTCTCCACCCAGCCCGACGCTCCCCACCTCGCCGGCCAGCCGGCCTTCTACCTCGCGGCCCAGCTGCGCGCCTACCGCAGCGGTGCCCGCAAGCACGAGGTGATGGCGGTGATCGCCAAACCGCTGAGCGACGACGACATCGGCAAGCTGGCGGCCTGGTTCGCAGCGATCAAGGTGGAGGCGACGCTGCCGAAGTGAGCTCGGCGCCGCCGCTGCTCAGGCAATCCCTATGACCTTGTGGGTCTGGATGCTCAGGCGCCACTGCGGGTGGGCCAGGCAGTAGGCCACCGCCGCCTGGGTATTGCGCCGCTGCGCCAAGCCGTCCATCGGCTGCAGGAAGAAGTGCTGGAAGGCGAGCTCGGTGAACAGCTCCGGCATCGCGCCCGGCTGCGGAAACACCAGCTTCAGCTCGCTGCCGGCGCGCAGCACGAGCGCCGCGCCGGCCTTGGGGCTGACGCAGATCCAGTCCAACCCGGCGGGCGCGGGCTGGGTGCCGTTGGTCTCCACCGCCACCTCGAAGCCGGCCGCGTGCAAGGCCTCGATTAGCGCCTCGTCGAGCTGCAGCAGCGGCTCGCCGCCGGTGCACACCACCAGCGGCCTGCCGCGCACGCCCGCCGGCCAGTGGCCCAGCACCGCGGCCGCCAGGGCCTCGGCGCTGCCGAACTTGCTGCCGCCGGGGCCGTCGGTACCGATGAAGTCGGTGTCGCAAAACTGGCAAACCGCCGCCGCCCGGTCCTGCTCGCGGCCGCTCCACAGGTTGCACCCGGCGAAGCGGCAAAACACGGCCGCCCGGCCTGCCTGGCCGCCTTCGCCCTGCAGCGTGTAGTAGATCTCCTTGACGGCATACGTCATCGTCACACCGGCAGCGCCGGCCCTGCGTCGCCTGCCGAGACGATCGCGCCGCAGCCGCGCGTCTCCAAGAGGTCCACCCGGTCCAGCTGCGGCAGTTGCGCACGCGCCTTGCGCAGCACCCAGGCCGCGATGCTGGCGGTGTCGTTGTCTGCCAGGTCGGCGATCTCGTAGAGCGGCTGGTGGTCCAGCGCCTTGAAGATGGGGTCGAAGATCGTCTTCACGTCGCCGAAGTCGACCGTCCAGCCCATGACCTCGTCGAGCGGCGCCGAGAGGTGCAGGCGCAGCGTGTAGGTGTGGCCGTGGATGCGGCGCAGCGCACTGCCGTCGGGCGCATGCTGCAGCCGGAGCGCGCTGTCGAGGGTGAACTCCTTCCAGATGCGGTAGCGGCTGCCGTCGAAATTGGCGCCGCAGGAGCCCGTCTCGTAGACCGTGATCCACGAGAGGTCCGGCAGCTGCGGCTTCAGCCGCGCCCAGAGCCAGCTCGAGAGCATCTCGCTGGTCGGGTTGTGCAGGCCGGGCAGGTCGTTGAGGCAGGCGTGGTCGAGCTGCGCGTGCAGCGGCGCCCAGAGCGCGTCGAGGTGGTCGTAATCGATGCTCAGGTCGCGAGAGCCCGCGTCCTGGTCGACATGCACGATGGCCTCGAAGCCGTGGCCGTGCATGCGCCCGCACTTGTGGCCCGGCGCCACGTTGGGCAGCTGGTGGGCCGACTGGAAGGCGTAGCGCCGCCAGGCGTGGGCATGATCCGCCGCGTCGAGATCGACACCCTGGTGCGCGGTGCTCTGGATGCCGATCTGCGCGATGCCGGGTACGCCGGCCAGCTGGGTGCGCAGCCAGCGCGCCAGGTTCTCGTCGGTCGGCGCCTGCTGCGGCAGGGTTTCGTTGAGCAGCCGGTAGTCGAGTCGCGCGGTGCACGCGGCCAACTCGGCGCGCAGCCGCTCCACCTCGCCGCCGGGGAACAGTGCCCAGCCGGCCGGCAGCGCCGAGCGCACCGAAGCCAGGAAGCTGTGGCCGTGCAGCCGGCGCGCGCGGTGGCCGGCCGGCAGCACGTCGACCTGGCGTGCGGCCTCGAAGCCGGCCGAGGCGGTGAACAGGGTGCGCAAGTCCATCACGCGAGACCGAAGCGGCGGTAGAGCGGGTCTTGCACGCCCGCTTCGGCAAAGCCCTTGGCGCGCAACAGGCAGGAGTCGCAGGCGGCACAGGGCCGTCCGTCCGCGCCAGGGTCGTAGCAACTGCTGGTCTGCGCATAGTCGACTCCCAGCCGCAGCCCTTCTTCGATGATCTGCGCCTTGCTCAGGCTGATCAGCGGCGCGTGGATCTTGAGCCGCTGCCTGCCCTCGACACCGGCCTTGGTGGCCAGGTTGGCCAGTGTCTCGAAGGCGGCGATGTACTCGGGCCGGCAGTCGGGGTAGCCGGAGTAGTCCAGCGCATTGACGCCGACGAAGATGTCCGAGGCGCCCAGCGTCTCGGCCCAGGCCAGCGCAAAGCTCAGGAACACCGTGTTGCGTGCCGGCACGTAGGTGACCGGGATGCCGTGGGACATCTCGCCGGCGCTGCGGCCCTTGGGCACCGCGATGTCGTCGGCGGTGAGGGCAGAGCCGCCGAACTCGCGCAGGTCGATCCGGGCGACGACGTGCTTGGCGACGCCCTGGCTGCGCACCACGGCTTCGGCCGCGGCGAGCTCGTGGATGTGGCGCTGGCCGTAGTGGAAGCTGAGCGCAAAGGGCTCGAAGCCTTGTTCGCGGGCCAGAGCGAGCACGGTGGAGGAGTCGAGGCCGCCGCTGAGCAGCACCACGGCGGGCGGGCGGCTGGGAACCGGGTCGGGTGTCATCTGGAGGCGCTCTCCGCCTGCGTTGGGATGGGGAGGGCAGTGTAGCGGCCGCCCTCTCCCGCCCCGAACGCGCCGACCCGGGTCGCTGGCTGCTGCTGCGGGCGCAGGCTCTCAATAGAGCCGGATGGTGCGGGCCACCGAAGGCACGCCGTTGCCGTCGAACACGAACAGCAGATAGAAGCCGGGCGGCGCGGTGTTGCGCGAGGCCGGCGCCTGCAGGCGGATCTGAGTGCCGTCTTGTGTGAACGGCATCTCGATGAAGCGCTGGTCGTTGTTGAACGAGTGCGTGACGCTGCCGGCGCGCACCAGCGCCACGCGCGAGACCGGCGCGCTGCCGTCCATCGTGACCTGGAAGGCTTCGCTCCAATCGAGCGCGGTGGGGGCCGCAGCGATCGTCGGCCGCGGGGCCAGGGCGCCGGAGCCGTCGCGCAGGAACAGGTAGGGCGGGTGGTAGATCTCGGCGTTGAGGTTGGTGACAGGCCCCGGCGCGCCGCCGCCGCCGGTCAACACCGTGCCGTCGGGCAGCAGCAGCGAGGCCGAGTGGTAGAGGCGCGCCACCTGGGCCACGGCACTCAGCGTCCAGGTCTCGGTGGCCGGGTCCCAGGTTTCGCTGTGGAAGGCGGCGCCGGCGAGGTCGTTGAGCAGGTTGGTGCCGCCGTTGGCCCACACCTTGCCATCGGCGAGCAGCGTGGTGTTGCCGTAGCGGCGATGCCAAGAGGGCTCGGCGCTCGCGGACACGCTCGGGTTGTCCGGCTGGACGATGTCGATCACCACGGCGCGCCGGTCGTTGCGCAGCGCGAGGATCTTGCCGGGCTGGAACATGACGGCGGGCATCATGCTTTCGCCGGGCGGCGCAGCCGCCGCCGCGGTGTCGATCCGGCCTTCGCCGCTGGTGGTGACGTGGTACATGGCGCCGGCGTGGCTGAGCATGAAGATGCGGCCATCGGCGCCCAGCCAGGCGCGCGGGTAGTACCAGCCTTCGGTGGCGGCGGCGAACGCAGTGGCGCTGGCAGCACCCGCGATGCGGCGCCAGCCGATGCCGCGGCGATACACCTCGGGCGTGAGGGCAGGCGTCACCAGCTCCCCGGTGGCCAGCCCGGTATCGACGTACTTGTCGATCATGCCGCCCAGCACCACCTGCTCGCCGATGCCGTTGGTCACGGCGGTCGCGTACCAGCGCTTCTGAGACATCGAGACGGCCTGGCGCGTCAGCAGGTTGCTCGACGGCGTAAAGAGGTTGACGTCGCTGTTCGCGTGGTTGCGCACGCCATTGACGGTCAGGTCGCCGCCGACGATCAGCAGCTCGCCGGTCGACGGCAGCATCGCCTGCCCGGCGCAGAGGATGTCGGTGCCGGTGGTGTTGGGCAGCAGCAGCATCGAGTCGGCACCGGTGCCGAGCCTGGGATCCCAGACGGCGTAGCTCAGTTGCGCGCCCTGCCGGCCGCCGGTCGTCGAGCCGAAGCCCATGACGCGGCCATCGGGCAGCAGCGCCATGTGGATGGGCATCACCGGCCAGTCGAACACCGGGTCGAAGCGGCCGATGACCGCCGGGTCGTGGGACAGGGCCTGGGGCCGCGGCGGCGACTCTGAGGTGCCGCCGCCGCCGCAGCCGCCCGCCAGCACAGCCGCCACCAGGGTGGTCGTGGCGGCCATCGTGAACAGCGAGTGTCCGTGCGGTTTCATGCGGGTCCTCCCTGGAGAAAGTCGCTGGGCGCCTGGCGGTTGGCGGGCTCGGCGGTGAACCCCGTCAGCGCTGCAGCCGCAGCACGCGTCCTTGGGCGCTGTCGGTGAGCATGTAGATCCAGCCGTCCGGGCCCTGGCGCACATCGCGGATGCGTTCGTTCAGGGCCGTCAGCATCTCCTCGCGCGAGACGACCGTGGTGCCGTTCAAGCTCAGCCGCCACAGCGCGCGCCCGGCCAGTGCGCCGACAAAGAGGTTGCCGCGCCATTCGGGGAACCCGGCACCGGTATAAAAGGCCATGCCGCTGGGCGCGATGGAGGTCGGCACCCAGTAGTCGAGCGGGTTCTCGAAGCCGGGGCCGGTGCTTGCGCCGCCCACCGGTGCGCAGTTGCCGACCGGTGTGCCGTACTCGCAGCCGTAGCTGACGCTGGGCCACCCGTAGTTGAGCCCGGCACGCACCACATTGAGCTCGTCGCCGCCTTGCGGGCCGTGTTCCACCGACCACAGCTCGCCGCTGTCGGGGTGGATGGCCGCGCCCTGCGGATTGCGGTGGCCCAGGCTCCAGATCGCCGGCAATGCACCGGCGGTGCCGGCGAAGGGGTTGCCGGCCGGCACAGAGCCGTCGGGGGCGATGCGCATCACCTTGCCGTTGTGCTTGGACAAGTCCTGCGCCTTCACGCGCTCGCTGGTGGCGAGCCGCTCCCCCACCGTGATGAACAGGTTGCCGTCGCGGGCAAACGCCAGGCGGCCCCCGAAATGGCCGCTGCCGGCGTACTTGGGCGTGAAGCGATAGATCACCGTGAGGCCGGACAGTGTCGCCAGATCTGCGCTCAGCGAGGCCCGCGCCACCGCCAGGCCGTTGCGGCCCGCGTCGGCACCGCTGCCAGGTTCGGCGTAGCTGAGAAAGACGGTGCGCGTCGTCGCGAAGTCGGGTGACAGCACGACGTCGAAGAGCCCGCCTTGCCCTTCGGCGAAGACCGCCGGCACGCCGGCGATGGGCGCGGAGAGCGTGGCACCGTCGCTGCTGATCAGGCGCAGCCGGCCGGGCCGCTCGGTGACCAGCATGCGGCCGTCCGGCAGGAACGCAAGGCTCCACGGGTTCTCGAGACCGGCCGTGACGGTGACGACCTGGGGCGGGCCGGCCGGCGTGCCGGCGTCGCCGCCACCGCCGCCGCAAGCGGCGATCACGGCGATCAGCGTCGCAGCGGCGCTGGCGCGAAGGGAAGCGCGGACTGCGCGCGGGGCAACTGGGCGAACGCGAGAGCTGAGCGAATCAGTCATGTCGTTTACCACGCGCTGAGCACGGTCGCTGGGGAGACGCGGCCATCCTAGCAACAACCGATGTATCAAGGTGCAGCGCGTCAAACCCTGAGTCATTGACCCTGCTGGCGGCGTGGGCCGAGGCCTCCATGGAAAGGCGAGGTTTCCATGCACCCAGCCCCACAATCGCCCCATGAGTGCCTACCCCTCTTCCACGCCGTCGCTGCCGCGCGAGTCCCGCATCGCCTTGCTGATCGACGCCGACAACGCCCCGGCCGCCAAGATCGACGTCGTGCTCTCCGAGCTGGCCAAGCTCGGTGTCGCCAACATCCGCCGCGCCTACGGCAACTGGAAGAAGAACGAGCTGAAGGGCTGGGAGGCCGTGCTGCACGAGTACGCGATCCGGCCCATCCAGCAGTTCGACGTCAGCAAGGGCAAGAACGCCACCGACATGCTGATCGCGATCGATGCGATGGACCTGCTCTACACCGACAGGCCGGATGCCTTCGGCATCGTCTCTTCGGACGCCGACTTCACGCCGCTGGTGATGCACCTGCGCGCCAAGGGCGCGACGGTCTACGGCTTCGGGGCCAAGAAGACGCCGGCGCCGTTCGTCAATGCCTGCTCGCGCTTCCTGTACCTGGAGGCGCTGGGCGAGCCCGACGATGAGCCGGTGCTGCCGGAGGCGGAACCCGAGCCGTCGCCGCCGCCTTCGCCGCCCGCTCGCAAGCGCGCCGGCGCCAAGACGCTGCCTGTATCAAGCCCGGCACCGGCCACGTCCACGGCCGCCGCGAGTTCCGCAGTCTCCGCTTCCGCCATCGCCAAGAAGCCCGGTGGCGCCGAGTTGCGGCGCGACGCCCGGTTGGTGAACCTGCTGCGCCACGCCGTGGCCAACTGCGAAGAAGACGGCTGGTCCAACCTGAGCGCCGTGCGCACGCAAATATCCAACCAGGCGCCGTTCGACCCGCGCAACCACGGCTACCGCAAGTTCAGCGACCTGGTGGAGGCGATCGGCCTCTTCGAGCTCGACCGGCGGGGTCAGAACATCTACGTGCGCGAGAAGCGGCGGGCGGCTGGCGGCTGAGCGCGCGGCGGCTCGCTGCGCGGGCGTGCGGGCCGGGGGCTTGGTCGCTCAGGCGCTCTCGGTCGGCAGGAAGCCGTTGATCGAGAGATAACGCTCGCCGGTGTCGTGGCCAGGGGGGAACACTCGCTGTCCAGAAACTCCTCTGCCTCCGTGGCCGGGTCGTCCCCACGCCCGTGAGGAACACCGCTGACGTTGCGCGCGAGGCCATCCCCCGGCGATGCTCTTCTATTGATAGTGACTCTGGTGCATCGGGCCAATCGCAACAGTCCGCACAAGCATAGCAAACTGCTATAGTCCAGAAACCGAATGCCGATGAAACTCATCTCAAACAAGGCGCTGCGAGAGTTTGCGGCTCTGCACGGCGACGCCGAGCAGCCGCTTCAGGATTTCCGACGAAAGATCGAGAAGGGCTCGTTCGGCAACTTCGCGGACCTGCGCGCAGTCTTTCCGGCGGTGGACAAGGTCGGTGAGCGTTTCGTCTTCAACATCGGTGGCAACAAGTATCGCCTCGTCGCTGGCATCGACTTTTCGCGCGGCATAGTGTGGGTCAAGGCGGTGCTGACCCACAGCCAGTACGACAAAGGAGCCTGGAAATGAATGTTCGAGACGTCTCCAGCCACTGGGTGGCCCTGCACGAAGCGTTCGGCATCGGCGCACCCATCGCCGACGAGGCGCAGTACCAGCGCGCCCTGTCCTTCATCGACGAGGTCTTCGACGACGTTGCTCGCGACCCCGCTCACCCGCTGGGTGGCCTGGTCGAGTTGCTGGCGGACCGCATTCGGGCCTATGAAGCCAGCACGCATCCTTGGCCCGACACCAGCACGCCCGCCACGGTGCTCGCGAGCTTGATGGAAGAGCATGGGTTGACACAGTCCGATCTGCCCGAGGTGGGGGCACAAAGCGTGGTCAGTGCGGTGCTGGCCGGCAAACGCCAGTTGAACCTGCGCCAAGTCAAGGCGCTGGCGCAGCGGTTCTCGGTGCCGCTGGAGCTTTTCGCTTAGCGCGCGCCCAACCCGGGTCTGCTCAAACCGTCTCCGTCGGCAAGAACCCGTCGATCGAGAGATAGCGCTCGCCGGTGTCGTAGTTGAAGCCCAGCACCCGCGACCCAGCCGGCAGCTCGGGGAGCTTCTGGGCGATCGCCGCCAGCGTCGCGCCGCTGGAGATGCCCACCAGCAGGCCTTCTTCGCGTGCCGAGCGGCGCGCCATCTCGCGCGCCGCTTCGGCTTCGACCTGGATCACGCCGTCCAGCAACTCGGTGTTCAGGTTCTTGGGGATGAAGCCGGCGCCTATGCCCTGGATGGGGTGCGGGCTGGGCGCGCCGCCGCTGATCACCGGCGAGGCGCTGGGCTCCACCGCGAAGACCTTGAGCTGGGGCCAGCGGGCCTTGAGCACCTGGGCGCAGCCGGTGATGTGGCCGCCGGTGCCCACGCCGGTGATCAGCACGTCCAGGCCCTCGGGGAAGTCGGCGGCGATCTCCTCGGCGGTGGTGCGCGCGTGTACCTCGATGTTGGCGGGGTTCTCGAACTGCTGCGGCATCCACGCACCGGGCGTCGCGGCGACCAGCTCCTCCGCCTTGGCGATCGAGCCCTTCATGCCTTTCTCGCGCGGGGTCAGCACGAAGCTGGCGCCGTAGGCCAGCATCAGGCGGCGGCGCTCGACGCTCATGCTGTCGGGCATCACCAGCACCAGCTTGTAGCCCTTGACGGCGGCCACCATCGCCAGGCCCACGCCGGTGTTGCCGGAGGTGGGCTCGATGATGGTACCGCCGGCTTTCAGCGCGCCGCTCTTCTCGGCGTCTTCGATCATCGACAGGGCGATGCGGTCCTTGATCGAGCCGCCGGGGTTGGCCCGCTCGGACTTGATCCACACCTGGGCGCCGGAGCCGAAGAGACGGTTGACCCGGATGTGCGGGGTGTTGCCTATGGTGGCGAGGACGTTGGCTGCTTTCATGGGAGGTCTTCCTTCTTCATCAGGCTGTCTACAGCCATCGATGATGCCGCAAGCGGCGAGCGCTTGTCAGATGGCCTTCTTATCGTCTTATGCCGGCTGCCCCAGACCGGCTTGTCGCGGCATGGGAGAATCCCTATCGTGAAGCAAGCCAGACCGCCGCTGGTGCGAGAGCCGAAAGGCTGCACTGGAGGAAGGTCCGGACTGCACAGGGCAGCGTAGCGGGTAACGCCCGTCCACCGCAAGGTGCGAATCAGAGCCACAGAGACGAGCCGGTTCAGTCCGGAGTGAAACGCGGCAATCTTTACGCGCAGCAACACCAAATAGGCCGGCATTGATGCGGCTCGCGGAGCCGGCGGGTAGGTGGCATCGAGCGGGGGGAGCAATCCCCCGGCCCAGAGGAATGGCGGTCACGGCCGGGGCTTCGCAAGGGGCGCCGGCTGCACAGAATCCGGCCTATCGGCTTGCTTCACACTTTTGCCGATACGCCCCACACACAAGCACATGAACCCCGAAGCCTCCAAGATCTGGCGCGGCCCGCGCTGGGCTCTCGCCGCCTTGCTGGCCTGCCTGGGCATGCTGGGCCCGTTCTCCATCGACACCTACCTGCCGGCCTTCACCGGCATTGCCGGCTCGCTCGGCGCCACGCCGGTGGAGATGCAGCAGACGCTGTCGGCCTACCTGCTGGGCTTCGCGGTGATGAACCTCTTCCACGGCGCGCTGGCCGACAGCTTCGGCCGGCGGCCGGTGGTGCTGGTGGGAGTGGCGGTCTTCACGCTGGCGTCGGTGGGCTGCGCGCTCAGCCAGTCGATCGGGCAGCTGGTGTTCTTCCGTGCGGTGCAGGGCATGTCGGCGGGGGCCGGCATGGTGGTGTCGCGCGCCATCATCCGCGACATGTTCCCGCCGGCCGACGCGCAGCGGGTGATGTCGCAGGTCACGATCTACTTCGGCGTGGCGCCGGCCATCGCGCCCATCATCGGCGGCTTCCTCTTCGTGCATGCCGACTGGCACTCCATCTTCTGGTTCCTCGCCATCATCGGCACCGCGCTGTGGGTGGCCATGTGGCGCAAGCTGCCCGAGACGCTGCACCCCACGCAGAAGCAGCCCTTCAGCGTCGGCCACCTGATGCGCGGCTACTGGCAGATGGTGTCGAGCGCGCGCTTCATGGCGCTGGCCTTTGCCTCGGGCGTGCCGTTCAACGGCATGTTCCTCTACGTGCTGTCGGCGCCGGTCTTCCTCGGCGAGCACATGAAGCTGGGGCCGACGCAGTTCTTCTGGTTCTTCATGCTGACCATCAGCGGCATCATGGGCGGCGCCTGGCTCTCGGGCCGGCTGGCGGGCAAGCTGCCGGCGGCGCGCCAGATACGGCGCGGCTTTCGCATCATGGCCACGGTCTCGGTGATCAACGTGACGCTCAACCTGCTGCTGCCGCCCAACCCGGTCTGGGCGCTGCCGCTGATCGCGCTCTTCTCGTTCGGCTGGGCGCTGATGGTGCCGGTGGTGACGCTGCTGGTGCTGGACCAGGTGCCCGACCGGCGCGGCATGGCGTCTTCGCTGCAGGCTTGCATAGGCAGCGTGGCCAATGCCTTCGTGGCCGGCCTGATCGCGCCGCTGGTGATGCACTCCACGCTGTGGCTGGCGGTGGCCTCGCTGCTGATGATGGGCATAGGCGTGGTGGCCTGGGCCTGGGTGCGGCCGAGGATGGGCCTGGCCTGAGGTGCGGGCAGGCAGGCGCGGCGGTTCAAGTCCACCGCCGGTTCGGCCGAAAGGGAGGGCGACGCAGCCTGATTGCGTGGAGCCCCCATGACCCTGCCTTTTATCCCCGTCCGCCCCCTGATCGCCGCCTTGCTGGCCGCCACGCTGCTGCCGGCCGGCGCCGTGCATGCGGAGGAAAGGCCCGCCGTGCTGCGCGAGACCAAGGTGCCGGCGCTCACGGCCGCCAGGTCGCCCGGCGCCCAGTCGGCCGACTCGATGGACCGGCTGCGCGAGAAGCTGGCCGAGCGCCTGGGCGCGGCGCCGGCGCCAGCCAGCCGCAGCCCTTATGTCGTGCGGGTGCTCAACAAGGCCCCCGGCGCGGCGACCGCCAAGGCCACCACGCCGCGCGAGGCCCCGGGGCACGCCGCGGCGGCAGCCGTCGCCGGCACCGGGCCCGCCGCCCAGCCGGCCGCTGCTGCCGGCCAGATCAGCGCGGCGCTGCTGGCCGCGCCCCACCGCGCCGGCAAGGCAGCGGCAGCGCCGCTGCCGCACGGCGCGGCCGCTGCCGGCCATGCCCACTGGAGCTACCAGGGCGACGCCGGCCCGCAGGCCTGGGGCAGCATGCAGGCCGAGTTCGGCCAGTGCAGCACCGGCCAGCGCCAGAGCCCGATCGACATCCGCGGCGGCATCCAGGTGGAGCTGGAGCCCATCCAGTTCGACTACCGCGCCAGCGGCTTCTCGGTCATAGACAACGGCCACACGGTGCAGGTCAACCTGCAGCCCGGCAATGCGGTCACGGTGCTGGGCCGGCGCTACGAGCTGCTGCAGTTCCACTTCCACCGCCCGTCGGAGGAGCGCATCAACGGCCGCCAGTTCGACATGGTGGCCCACCTGGTGCACAAGGACCCCGACGGCAAGCTCGCCGTGGTGGCGGTGCTGCTGGAGCGCGGCAGCGGGCAGCCGCTGGTGCAGGCGGTGTGGAACGCGCTGCCGCTGGAGAAGGGCGAGGAGCAGCCGGCCCCCGGCGCGATCGACCTGAAGCAGCTGCTGCCGCAGGACAGGCGCTACTACACCTACATGGGCTCGCTCACCACGCCGCCCTGCAGCGAGGGCGTGCTGTGGATGGTGATGAAGCAGCCGGTGCAGCTCTCCAGCGAGCAGATCGGCATCTTCGCCCGGCTCTACCCGATGAATGCCCGCCCCATCCAGCAGGTGGCGGGGCGGCTGATCAAGGAATCACAGTAGGCAGGGCAGGGCAGGGCGGCTGCCTGCCGACCTGCCGCCGCTGTTACAAATAACCGCTTGAGGCGGCCGGGACTTTGTCCGATGCCACGCCACAACTGAAGCACATCAGGCCACCGCCGGGGTCTGCGGTGCCTGCAACAAGGAGTCAGCAGGTGAGCAAGCCCCCCAAGGAGTCCGACGGCAAGTCCGGCGCGCGCGATGGCGGTTTCCCGTGGTCCAAGGGCGCGGCGGACCCGCGGCCCATCTACCGGGTGGTGGAGATGGTGCGAGATGCAGATGGGCGGGTGCGCCGCAAGGGCAACATCTGGCACGTCGACCTCGACGTGCCGCGCAAGTTCGGCCGCGCGTTGGCGGCCAACACCTCGTCGCACCGCATCCTGATCGAGGACAACCAGGGCCGCGTGCTCGAAGAGGTGCCGGTGATCAGCGCCGGCGAGCGCAAGCCCACCTGGACCAGCTGGGAAGACATCCCGCTGCCCAAGCTCCCGCCGCTGCCGCCGCCCAAGCGCGTGCCGCTGCTCAAGCCGCCCGCCGCCAGGCTCCAGCTCGACGAGGACGACCAGGACGAGCTCATTGCCGACAAGGACTGCGACGTCTCGCTTTGAGCGTCCCCATCGGTTTCCCTGAGCGCGCAGGCCCCGGCGCGCCTCAGGCGGCCACGCGCAGCGGCAGCGTGCTGCGCCGCTGCATCAGGTCGCTGCGCGCAAACAGATCGGCCACCCAGTCGACGAACACCCGCGTCTTGTTGCTCAGGTGGCGGTTGGGCGGGTACACCACGTGGATGGGCAGCGGGTCGGACGACCAGTCCGACAGCACCGGCACCAGCTCGCCGCTGGCGACGTGGTTCTGCACCATGAAGCTGGCGGTCTGCACGATGCCCAGGCCGTTGAGCCCGGCCGTCACGTAGGCGTTGGAGTCGTTCACCGCCACCTGGTAGCGGCCCGTGACCTCGATGCGCTCGCCGTCCTTGGAGAAATCGAAGGGGTAGACCTTGCCGGTGCGCGCGTTGAAGTAGCCCACCACGTGGTGCTGGTCTTCAAGCTCTTGCGGGTGCCTGGGCAGGCCGCGGCGCTTCACGTAGCGCGGCGAGGCGGCGGTGAAGAAGTGGAACTCGCCGATGCGGCGCGCTACCAGCGACTCGTCCGCCAGCGCGCCGGCGCGCAGCACGCAGTCCACGTTTTCGCTCAGCAGGTCGATGGAGCGGTCGCTCACGCCCAGGTCGAGCTGGATCTCGGGGTACTTGTCGTGGAACTCCTGCAGCGCCGGGATCACCAGCAGCCGCGCCACCGACGAGCCCACGTCCACCCGCAGCCGGCCGCGCGGGTTGGCGTTGGCCTGCGACATGCTGGATTCGAGCTCGTCCACCTCGCTGAGCAGACGCACCGCGCGGTCGTAGTAGGCCGCGCCGTCGGGCGTCACGGTGACGCGGCGGGTGGTGCGGTTCAGCAGCCGGGTGCGCAGGTGCGCCTCCAGCGTCTGGATCAGGCGGGTCACGGTCGGCTTGGGCATGTCCAGCGTGTCGGCCGCCTTGGTGAAGTTGCCGGCCTCGACCACGCGCACGAACGCTTGCATCGCAGAAAACTTGTCCATCGTGGGTTCCTCTCGGCGGCGCTGGGCGCCGTCTCTTGATCTTGTTCACCCCCGAGAGGGGGCTGGATCGCCGCGATTATTGCGATGCGGAAAATAGTGTGGGAGCAGAAAGGCTATTTGTTGAACAGAGGACCGCGCTTATCGTTCGCTCCATCGCAACATGTTTGGGGCCACCTGGGTGGCTTGCAGCCAATGTCCTCCGTCATCGCACCGCAGCAGACCGCCACGAGCGCCGTTTTGCACACCGCCGACAGCCAGGTCGAGCTGGCCGACCGCGCGCTGCCGGTGCGCTTCTACGGCCGCCGGCCGACGCGCGGCGCGGTGCCGCTGGTGCTGCACCTGCATGGCGGCCAGTTCGTCTCCGGCGGGCTGGACAGCGGCGCCCGCATCGCCAAGCTGCTGGCCGAAGCCGGCGCGGTGGTGGCCTCGCTGGCCTACCCGCTGGCGCCGGCCCACCCGTTCCCGCAGGCCATCGAGGCGGCCCATGCCACGCTGGACTGGCTCTACAAGCGCCGCAGCAAGCTGGCCGGCCCGGGCGCCGAGGTCTGGATCGCCGGTGAAGAAGCCGGCGGCAACCTGGCTGCCGCCGTCGCGCTGATGGCGCGCGACCAGGCCCACCCGCCGCTGGTCGGCCAGATCCTGCTCTCGCCGATGCTGGACACCTGCGTGGCCACCGCCTCCGCGCGCGACGCCCACGCCGGCCCGGTCGGCTGCCGCTGGGCTGACGGCTGGCACAGCTACCTCGCGCGCCCGGCCGACGCCACCCACCCTTATGCCGCGCCAGGCCAGGCCATGCGCCTGGCCGGCCTGCCGCCGACGCTGCTGGTCACCGCGCAGGACGACGTGCTGCGCGACGAGACCCAAGCCTTCGCTCAGCGCCTGCGCGAGGCCGGCGTGCCGGTGCACAACGCGGTAATCGAGAGCGCCACCGGCTGGCCTTGTTCGCTGATGTGCCCCGACGCGCAGCACGAAAACGGCGTCTTGCCCTGGGCCGACGCAGTGCGCGAGCAGGTGCGCCAGTTTTTTGCCCAGCGCCCGGCGGCTGCCGCCTGAGCCCCCCGTTTCCTTTCGCATTTCTCCAACTCCAATATCCAGGAAGCCACCCATGAACGCACCCGCATCCACCCCGCGCCGCCGCCTCTGGGCGGCCGGCACCGCCTTGGTCGCCGTCGGCGCCTTCAGCGCCATCGCTGCCGCCGTCTTCGGCCTGCAGCATGCCGACGCCACGCCGGCCGCCGCCGCACCGGCTGCCACGCCGGTCTCGGTGGCCACCGTCGTGCGCAGCAACGTCGAAGGCTGGGAAGAGTTCTCCGGCCGCCTCGAAGCCGTCGAGCGCGTCGACCTGCGCTCGCGCGTGGCCGGCGCCGTGCAGGCCGTGCACTTCCGCGAAGGCGCGCTGGTGCGCCAGGGCGACCTGCTGGTCACTATCGATCCCGCGCCCTATGCCGCCGAGGTCGACCGCGCCGAAGCCCAGGTGGTGGCCGCGCAAGCCCGCGTCACCTACAGCAAGAGCGAGCTGGAGCGCGCCAAGCGCCTGTGGGACGAACACGCCATCGCGCAGCGCGAGTACGACGAGCGCAGCAACACCTTCCGTGAAGCCGACGCCAACCTGCGCGCCGCGCAGGCCGGCCTGCAGACGGCCCGCCTGAGCCTGGGCTACACGCAGGTGCGCGCGCCGGTCTCGGGCCGCGTCGGCAAGCTGGAGGTCACGGTCGGCAACCTGGTCGCCGCCGGCCCCGGCGCGCCGGTGCTGACCACGCTGGTCTCGGTCAGCCCCATCTACGCCAGCTTCGACGCCGACGAACGCGTCGTCACCCGCGCGCTGAAGGAGTTGCAGGGCGACAAGGCCAACGGCGGCGTGCGCGGCTCGCTGGACCGCATCCCCGTGCAGATGGGCACGGCAGGCACGACCGACGCCCCCTTCACCGGCAAGTTGCAGCTGGTGGACAACCAGGTCGATGCCCGCAGCGGCACGGTGCGCGTGCGCGCCGTCTTCGACAACGCCGACGGCAGCCTGATGCCGGGCCAGTTCGCGCGGCTGCGCATGGGCCAGGCCAAGGCCAACGAGGCACTGCTGGTCAACGAGCGCGCGGTCGGCACCGACCAGAGCAAGAAGTTCGTGCTGGTGGTCGGGCCCGACAACAAGGCCGCCTACCGCGAAGTCACGCTGGGCGCCTCGGTCAAGGGCCTGCGCATCGTGACCTCGGGCCTGCAGCCGGACGAGCGCATCGTCGTCAACGGACTGCAGCGTGTGCGCCCCGGCGCCCTCGTCGAGCCCAAGACGGTCGCGATGGACGCCAAGCCCGAGCTGCTCGCGGCGCGCAAGCCCGGCGCCGCTTCTTAAAACAAGAACTCTCCCCCTAGACGGTACCTGCCACGGCTTCGCTCCCCACAAGGGGGCGAGCCGCCGGCGTGGGCAACCCCACCCCACATGAACAAGAGCCCGCCATGAACCTCTCCAAATTTTTCATCGACCGGCCGATCTTCGCCGGCGTGCTGTCGGTGCTGATGCTGATCGGCGGCCTGCTCGCGATGCGCGTGCTGCCGATCTCCGAGTACCCCGAAGTCGTGCCGCCGCAGGTCGTCGTGCGCGCCCAGTACCCCGGCGCCAACCCCAAGGTGATCGCCGAGACGGTGGCCACGCCGCTGGAAGAGTCGATCAACGGCGTCGAAGGCATGCTCTACATGGGCAGCCAGGCGACCACCGACGGCCTGATGACGCTGACGGTCACCTTCAAGCTGGGCACCGACCCCGACAAGGCCCAGCAGCTGGTGCAAAACCGCGTCTCGCAGGCCGAAGCGCGGCTGCCCGAGGAAGTGCGCCGGCTCGGCATCACGACGATCAAGAGCTCGCCAGACCTGACCATGGTGGTCCACCTCGTGTCGCCCAACGAGTGCTACGACATGACCTACCTGCGCAACTACGCGGTGCTCAACGTCAAGGACCGGCTGGCGCGGGTGCCCGGCGTGGGCCAGGTGCAGCTCTTCGGCTCGGGCGACTACTCGATGCGCGTCTGGCTGGACCCCAGCAAGGTGGCGTCGCACGGCCTCTCGGCCGCCGACGTCGTCGCCGCCATCCGCGGGCAGAACGTGCAGGCCGCCGCTGGCGTGGTGGGCGCCTCGCCCGGCCTGCCCGGTGTCGACCTGCAGCTCTCGATCAACGCCCAGGGCCGGCTGCAGAACGAGGAAGAGTTCGGCGACATCATCGTCAAGACCGGTGAGAACGGCGCTGTGACGCGGCTGCGCGACCTGGGCCGCATCGAGCTCGGCGCGTCGGATTACGCGCTGCGCTCGCTGCTGGACAACAAGAACGCGGTGGCCGTGCCCGTCTTCCAGGCGCCCGGCTCCAACGCCATTGAGATCTCGGACAACGTGCACAAGGTGATGGCCGAGCTCAAGAAGACCATGCCCGAGGGCGTGGACTACCAGATCGTCTACGACACCACGCAGTTCGTGCGCGCCTCCATCGAGTCGGTGGTGCACACACTGATCGAGGCCGTGCTGCTGGTGGTGCTGGTGGTGATCCTGTTCCTGCAGACCTGGCGCGCCTCCATCATCCCGCTGCTGGCGGTGCCGGTCTCGGTGATCGGCACCTTTGCGGTGATGCACGCCTTCGGCTTCTCGATCAA
>DATHWJ010000556.1:0-6605 GCA_035460745.1 Ideonella sp.
TGAAGGCCTTCACCGCGTCATTGCGCTGCGTGACCTCGGTCTGCAGGGTCTTGATGCCCGCCGTTTCGTCCTCGACCTTCTTGCGGTCGGCGTCCAGCGCGACACGCTGGCCCTCCAGCTCGGCGCCGCGGGTCTTCAACTCGTCCTGCCGGCGCAGGCATTCTTTCAACTCGTTGATGCCCATCACTTTGCCGGAGTTGGGCGAAGAGCCGTCCAGTGTCTTGGTGCCGGCCTGAGCCGGGGTGGCGGCCGCCTTGGGCGCCGAGGGCTTGGTCGAGTTCTGGGCGATGGCGGAACTGCAACCCCAAGACAACAGCAGTGCGACGAACAGGGCGGAGAGATTCTGGCGGGACATGGTTTTCCTCAAGGTTCGAGCCGGCGGTAACCAGCCGATGTTGCAATGCCGACGATCACCGGCACTCGTCAAGTGCTTGTCGTTGCACCGAACCCGGGATGATGCCACCGGCCGCCGCAGAGTCCGTCCGGCACACTAGACTGGTTGTATCAAGATCCAAACGCCTGCCCGGCAGGCGCCCCACCATGGCCCAGAGCATCCACGACTTTCACGACGACCCGCGCAACGCCGACATCAAGATCTGGATCAACGGCGCGCTGAAGCACCGGGTTGACGCCACGGTCTCGGTCTTCGACAGCGGCTTCGTGCTGGGCGACGGCGTCTGGGAGGGCCTGCGTGTCGTCGGCGGCCAGCCGCTCTTCCTCGATGCGCACCTGGACCGCCTCTACGAAGGCGCCAAGGCGATCGCGCTGGACATCGGCCTGAGCCGCGCCGAACTCACGCAGGCCCTCCACGACACCCTGGCCGCCAACGGCATGCACGACGGCGTGCACATCCGGCTGATGGTGACGCGTGGCGTCAAACGCACGCCCTACCAGGATCCGCGCGTCACGGTGGGCCCGGCCACCGTCGTGATACTGCCGGAGTTCAAGCTTGCCAAGCCCGAGACGCTGGCCGCCGGCCTGACCCTCTTCACCGTGCACGTGCGGCGCGGTTTCCCCGACGTGCAAGACCCCAAGTTGAACAGCCACAGCAAGCTCAACTGCATCACCGCCTGCATCCAGGCCTATACGGCCGGGGCCGACGAGGCGCTGATGCTGGACCCGCACGGCTTCGTCGCCACCTGCAACTCCACGCACTTTTTCATTGTGCGCAAGGGCGAGGTCTGGACCTCCACCGGCGACTACTGCCTGGGCGGCATCACGCGCAGCAACGTGCTGCAGGTCTGCCGCGAAGCGGGCATCCCCGCTTTCGAGAAGAACTTCAGCCTGACCCAGGTCTACGGTGCGGACGAAGCCTTCTGCACCGGCACCTTCGCGGGCGTCGTGCCGGTGAAATCGGTCGATGGCCGGCTGATGGGCGACGGCGAACCCGGGCCCATGGTGGCGCGCCTGCAGGCGCTCTACAAGGCGCTGGTGGCGCGCGACGTGGGCCTGCGGGCCGGGGCGGCAGGGTGAGCCTGCGAATAGCCGCCTGGAGCGGGCCGCGCAACATCTCGACGGCGCTGATGCGCTCATGGGAAAACCGCGGTGACTGCGTGGTCAGCGACGAGCCGCTCTACGCGGCCTACCTCTCGCAGACCGGGCTGGACCACCCCGGCCGCGACGACATCATCGCCGCTGGCGATACCGACTGGCGCCGCGTCGCCCGGGCGCTGGCCGGCCCCGTGCCCGGCGGCCAGCCGCTCTGGTACCAGAAACACATGGCCCACCACCTGCTGCCCGGCATGGACACCGGCTGGGTGCACGGCCTGTGCAACGTCTTGCTGATCCGCGACCCGGCGCAGGTGGTCGAGTCCTACCTGAAGTCGCGCGCCAGCGTGGCCCCCGAGGACATCGGCCTGCTGCAGCAAGGCGGGCTGTTCGACGCGCTCTGCGCGGGCGGCGCCGGCACGCCACCGGTGATCGACGCCGACGACTTCCTGCAGCAGCCCGAGGCTCACCTGCGCGCCCTTTGCGAGCGCTTCGGCATCGCCTTCACGCCGCGCATGCTGCACTGGCCCGCCGGCAAGCGCGACAGCGACGGCATCTGGGCGCCCTACTGGTACGACGCCGTCTGGCGCTCGACCGGCTTCGAGCCCTGGCGGCCGCGTTTCCCGCGCCTGAGCGGCGACGCACGGGCCGTGGCCGAGGCTTGCCGACCGGTCTACGAGCGGCTGCATGCGCATCGGATGCGGGTTTGACGCGGGGCGCGCCGGCGGGCGGCTGACCCTTCGCACGCCCCGCGACGATGAAAACCTGCTGCCTCAGGCGCGCGGCTGGCGCGGCGGGCGTGAGCTGTCGAGCTTGCGCAGCACCACACTGCCCACCGAATACCCGGCGCCGAACGAGCAGATCACCCCCAGGTCGCCCGGTGCGAGGTCAGCGCGGTGCAGGTGGAAGGCGATGATGGAGCCGGCCGACGCGGTGTTGGCGTATTCATCCAGGATCAGCGGCGCGATGTCGCCGCCCACTTCCTGCCCGACCAGGCGCTTGACGATCGACTGGTTCATGCCCAGGTTGGCCTGGTGCAGCCAGAAGCGCTTCATGTGGGTCGGCTCGAAGCGCAGGCTGTGCAAGTGCTGCTCGATGTGGGCCGCCGCCAGCGGCACCACCTCCTTGAAGACCTTGCGGCCCTCCTGGCGGAAGGTCTTGTCGCGCGCCAGCGGGTCGCTGTCTTCGCTGCGGTTCATGAAACCGAAGTTGTTGCGGATGTTGTTCGAGAACTGCGTCGCCAGCTTGGTGCCGAGGATCTCCCAGCGCTCGCTGGAACAGGCCGTCTCGGCGCGCTCGACGATCACCGCCGTGCAGACGTCGCCGAAGATGAAGTGGCAGTCGCGGTCGCGCCACTCCAGGTGGGCCGAGGTGATCTCGGGGTTGACCACCAGCACGCAGTTGGCGGTGCCGGCGCGCACTGCGTTGGCCGCCTGCTCGATCGCGAAGGTGGCTGACGAGCAGGCCACGTTCATGTCGAAGCCGTAGCCGCCCGCGCCTATCGCCTGCTGGATTTCGACCGCCATCGCCGGGTAGGGCCGCTGCATGTTGGCCGCGGCGCAGAGCACCGCATCGACGTCGGCCCCCGTCTTGCCGGCCGCCAGCAGCGCACCCTTGGCAGCATCGACCGCGATCTCGGCCATCAGCGAGAGCTGGTCGTCGGGGCGCTCGGCGAAGCGCGGGTACATGCGCGTCGGGTCGAGCACGCCGGCCTTGTCCAGCACGTAGCGGCGCTGGATGCCGGAGGCCTTCTCGATGAACTCGACGCTGGAGGGCACCAGCGCCGGCCACTCGCCGGCGGCGATGGCGTCGGCATGCTGCTCGTTTTGCAGCGCCACATAGCGGTTGAAGGCATCGACCAGCTCGGCGTTGGTGATGACGTGCGGTGGCCGGTACAGGCCGGTACCGCTGATGACGACTCGGGTCATGGGGTTCATCCCGGAAGAATACGTGGGCCGGCGCATGGCATCCGGCCGGGCCGGGTGGGCCCTGGCCGGCGCCGCGGCGCCGGTGAGGCGGCCTGCGGCGCTGCGCCGGCGCGGGGCAGCCAGCCTACTTCTTGCCGGCCGGCTTGGAGGGCGCGTTGCCGCCCTGGCGCAGGGCATCGGACATGCCGATCAGCACCCCACTGACCAGCGCGGTGTAGCTCTCGGCCAGCGCCTGCGCGGCCTTCAGGCTGGCGGCGCGGGTGTCGCGCATGGCGGTCTGCATCTGGCTGGTCATCTGCTCGACGGTCGCCATCGCCTGCGCACCCGAGAGGCTGCCGCCCTTTTCCATCTTGCCCAGCACCTCGGCCCAGGGGCCGGCCAAGGGCGTGGCAGCGGCGCCGCCGGCGGCCTTCTTGACCGTGTCGAACAGGGTGTCCTCGAACTTCTCCAGGTCGCTCATGGCCTTCTTGAGCTGCTTGTCCTGCAGGCTCACGCCCTGGCCCACGAACTGCTCCAGTGCCATGCGGTTGGCGTCCACCGCCTTCAGCAGCGCGTCGTCCATGCCGGCCACGGCCGTGTCCAGCATCGTGCCGACATCGACCTGCGGCAGCGGGCTCTTCGCTGCGCCGGCGCTGGCGGCCTCGGTCACCGTCTTGATCACGCCGCGGATGTTCTTCAAGCTCATCTCGCGGCCTTGCAGCGCCTTCAGCGTGGCCTCGCCGACGGCTTTGCGGAGTTGTTCGGTCTGTTTGGCGCTGGCGGTCGAGAACATCTCGATCAGCGCTTCCTGGTCGATGCCGGATTTGAGCATGGGCAGCCTCTGTTGGAGTTGGGGGAAATGCGCCGCGGCCCGGCACTGCACCAGCCGCGGCGGCCAGAGCGGACCATACGCCAGCGTGCCGGTTTTGGCGAACCGGACTTGCCCCGAGACGCAGGCCGCGGCAGCGCCGCCCCGGGGCTCCTAGTCCAGCGGCGGCGCGATCTGCTCGGCGTAGTCGTAGAGCGCCGAGAGGATCTGCTGGCCTCGTTCGTCGGCGGTCTCGTTCAGCACGTCGAGCTGCGCCAGGTAGTCGGCCAGCGCCAGGCCGCCGCCGCTGCCCTCGTGCAGGCGCTCCGCGCAGTGCTGCGCCCAGCGCGCCTGCTCGGCGTCGTCGAGCGCCTCGGGGAAGTTGCGCGCCCGGTAGCGGAAGAAAAGCTCCTCCAGCCGCCCATCGTCGAAGCTGGCTCGGCGCTGGGCCGGGTCGGTGGGCGGCAGGCGGCGCAGGCGATCGAGCCGGCCGCGGTCCTGCGGGCCGATGAAGCCGCCGTAGAGGTCTTCGTCCACGTCCGGCGCTTGCGCGGCCGGCGGGCGGTTGAACACGTCGGGCCAGATGCCGGCCATCGTCGCGCCGCCGGCTGCGGCCAGCTCGGCGTGGCGCAGCGCCAGCGCGAGGTCCACGCCCCAGCGTTCGGCCATCGCCGGCTGCAGGGTCTTGAGCTTGCCGATCACGATCGGCGACTTGTTGACGTGGATGGTCTTGAGCGGCAGCCGCGTGACGCCCTCGGGCAGGTCTTCGCTGCGGGTGAACAGGCGCTCGCGGATGGCGGCGGCGTTCAGCGTGAAGAGCTCGCCGGGGTCGTGCGCCAGGTCCCAGACAATCAGCTCGTTCTTGTTGGTCGGGTGCGGCGCCAGCGGCCAGACCACGCCGATGCAGCCGCGCTCGGCCGGGTACATGCCCGACACGTGCAAGAAGGGCTTGCCGACGCCGATCTCGGCCCAGACGGCGTTCTTCTGCCGCAGCTTCAGGCAGAAGTCCCACAGCTTGGGCTGGCGGGTCTTGATCAGCCGGGCCAGCGCGATCGTGGCCCGCACGTCGGAGAGGGCGTCGTGGGCCGCCTCGTGCGCCAGGCCGTTGGCCTGCGTCAGGTGTTCCAGCTTGAACGAGGTCTGGCCGTCCTCGCGCTGCGGCCAAGCTATGCCCTCGGGGCGCAGCGCGTGGCAGCAGCGCACCACGTCGAGGATGTCCCAGCGGCCGCAGTCGTTCTTGTACTCGCGGGCATAGGGGTCGATCAGGTTGCGCCAGAAGAGGTGGCGAGTGACCTCGTCGTCGAAGCGGATGGTGTTGTAGCCCACGCCCACCGTGCCCGGCTTGGCGAGCTGGCTCTCGATCAGCGCGGCAAACTCGGTCTCGCGCAGGCCTTGTTCCAGGCACTGCTGCGGCAGGATGCCGGTCAGCAGGCAGGCTTCCGGCTCGGGCAGGTAGTCGGGCGCGGGCTGGCAGTACTGCATCACCGGCGCGCCGATCTCGTTCAGGTCGGCGTCGGTGCGCACGCCGGCGAACTGCGAGGGCCGGTCGCGCCGCGGCACGCGGCCGAAGGTTTCGTAGTCGTGCCAGAAGAAGCTCAGGTCGGTCATGGGGTGGACGATAGCGCAGGCTCGCGCGCAAGGGCCGGAGCCTTCACAGGCCGGGCTCGCGCAATCGCAGCAAGCTGGCGAAGCGAGGCAGCCCCTGGGGCGTCAGGCCGCGGTAGCGGTAGGTCACCGTCGCGCCCAAGGGCGGCGGGTCGGCGCGCTGGGCGTCGCTCAGGCCGCTGCCGATCTGGAACACCCGGCCCTCGGTGCTGCGCACCGTCAGCGCGCCCAGCTGCCCGGCGTACTTGCCCTTGCCGGGCTGGTGGCCGATGACGACCGCCTCGTCGTCCTGCACCGGCTTGAGCTTGAGCAGCACGTCGCTGCGCCCGGTGCTGTAGGGCGCATCGGCCCGGTGCAGCACCAGGCCTTCGCCGCCGGCGCGCACCACCTCGTCGAGCCGGCGCTGCAGGGCGGCGCGGTCGGCGAGGCGCTGCTGCTCGACAGCCACCAGCGGCCCCTCGGCAGACCGCGCCGCCAGCGCGCGCAGGCGCTCGGCGCGCTCGGCGAACGAGCCCGCCGCGCCCGGCAGCTCGAACACCATGTACTTGAGCTGGCGCCAGTCGCCGTCCACCGGCGCCTCCTTGCGCACGATGGCCGACAGCGCGTCGAAGCGGCCGCGGGCCAGCCAGAGCTCGCCGTCCAGCGGCTGCGGCGGCAGGGGGGCGGTGAACCAGCCCGGCGCCTTCACCGCGCCGCCGCCGCGCAGCCGCAGCTGCCGGCCGTCCCAGAAGGCCCGCACGCCGTCGTACTTCTCGCTCACCAGGTAGGGCCTGGGGTCGATCCGGGCATCGGCCTCG
>DATHWJ010000557.1:0-16894 GCA_035460745.1 Ideonella sp.
GCCAGCGTTCGCGCGCGCAACCTGGTGCGGCAAATCCTCACGTTCAGCCGCAGGGAACCGCAGGAGCTGCTGACGCAGCCGCTGGGGCCGATTGTCGACGAGACGCACAAGCTGCTGCGCGCCACGCTGCCGGCGCGGGTCGAGCTCGACGCCGCGCTGCAGCCCACGCCGCTGTTCGTCAACGCCGACGCGACCCAGATCCAGCAGGTGCTGGTGAACCTGTGCACCAACGGCTGGTACGCGCTGCAAGGCCGCGCGGGGCGCATCGCCGTCGGCCTGGAGCGGGTGATGCTGGAAGGCGCATCGGCCCGGCGCCTGGACGCGGCGCCAGGCGCCTATGCCCACCTGTCGGTCAGCGACACCGGCTGCGGCATGGACGAGGCCACGCGCCAGCGCATCTTCGAGCCCTTCTTCACGACCAAGCCGGTCGGCGAAGGCACCGGGCTGGGCCTGGCGGTGGTGCACGGCATCGTTGCCACCCACGGGGGGGCCATCACGGCCGAGAGCGCACCCGGCCAGGGCAGCCGCTTCCACCTCTACCTGCCACTGGCCCAGCCCTTGCTGCCGCTCGCCGCTCCGGCCAGCGCCGGCCCGCCGCGGGTGGTGTGGGGCCACGGCGAGCCGGTGCTCTACCTGGACGACGACGAGGTGATGCGGGTGATGGTCGAGCGGCTGCTGCAGCGGGCGGGCTTCGACGTGCGCTGCTGCCGCAGCGCGCGGGACGCGCTGGCGGCGGTGAGCGCCGCGGCCCCCCCCTTCTCGGTGGTGGTGACCGACTTCAACATGCCCGACGCCTCGGGCCTCGACCTGGCCCGCGAGCTGGCCTGCCTGCAACCCGCGCTGCCGGTGGTGATCGTCTCGGGCTATCTCTCGGAGGAGCTGCGGCAAGGCAGCCGGCAACTGGGCGTGCGCTGCCTGCTGGAGAAGCAGCAGCTGTTCGAGCAACTCGCGCCGGCGATCGGGCGCCTCCTCGCGGCGACCGGGACGCCGACCGAGCGCACGGGGCGCTAAGCTGCGCGCACCATGCAGACACTGCCCCTGCGCCTGAACCCGGGCGACGACCTGCGCCGGGCGCTGGAAGCCGCCGTCGCGGCCCAGGGCTGCCGCGCGGCCTTCGTGCTCGCGGGCATAGGCAGCCTGCACGATGCCCGGCTGCGCCTGGCGGATGCCGGCGAGGCCAGCACACTGCCCGGCGAGTGCGAGATCCTGACGTTGGCCGGCAGCATCGCGCCGGGCGCCTCGCACCTGCACGCGGCGCTGGCCGACGCGCAAGGCACGGTGTGCGGCGGCCATGTCGCCTATGGCTGCACGGTGCGCACCACCGCCGAGGTGCTGCTCGCGCTGCTGCCGGACTGGCAGTTCAGCCGCGAGCCCGACGCGGCGACCGGCTATGACGAACTGGTCGTGCACCCGCGGGGGCAGCCGCTGGCCGGCGCCTAGCCGCGCGCATCAGCGAGCGGGCACGCCCTGCACCCAGGCATCGACCGCCTGCTCCAACACCGGCAGCGGCACGCTGCCCTGCCCGAGCACGACATCGTGGAACTGGCGGATGTCGAAGCGTTCGCCGAGCCGGGCCTGGGCGCGGTCGCGCAGCTCGACGATCTTCAGCTTGCCTATCATGTAGCCCAGGGCCTGGGCCGGCCACGAGGTGTAGCGGTCGATCTCGGCGGTGATGAAGTCGCGCTTCTCGCCGGTGCGCTCGACCATGTAATCGATCGCCTGCTGGCGGCTCCAGCCCAGCGCGTGGATGCCGGTGTCCACCACCAGCCGGCCAGCGCGAAAGGCCTGCCACTGCAGGTGGCCGAAGCGGCTGTAAGGGTCCTGGTAGAGGCCGAGCTCGAAGCCCAGCGTCTCGGCGTAGACGGCCCAGCCTTCGGCGTAGGCGTTGTAGCCCGCATTGCGGCGAAAGCGCGGCAAGCCGCCCAGCTCCACGGCGCGGGCGATCTGCAGGTGGTGGCCGGGCACGGCCTCGTGCGCGACCAGCGTCTCCATGCCCCAGGTGGGCCGCGTCTGCCAGGCGCGCGCATTGGCGTTGAACCAGCCGGGCCGGCTGCCGTCCAGTGCCGGCCCGCTGTAGAACTCGGCGGTCTCGGCGCTGAAATGCGGCGGCATGGCCCGCACGCCATAGGGGGCGCGGGGTAGCTCGGCGAAGAGCTTGGGCAGCTCGGGGTCGATGCGCTTGGCGATGTCGCGGTAGCCGGCGAGCAGCGCCTGCGAGCTGGGCAGGAAGAAGCGCGGGTCGGTGTTGATGTGCTGCACGAAGGCCGCGAAGCTGCCTTCGAACTTCAGCCCGGCGATGACCGCGTCCATCTCGGCGCGCAGCCGTGCCATCTCGCGCAGGCCGATGGCGTGGATCTGCGCCGGCGTCAGCTCGGTGGTGGTGTTGCTCCTCACCAGCTCGGTGTAGACCTCGCTGCCGCCCGGGTAGCGGCTGAGCGCGCCGTCCGCCGGGGCGGCGCCGAGATAGTCGCCAGCGACGAAGTCGCGCAGCCTGCGCAGCGCCGGCAGCACCTGGCCGGTCACCGCGGCTTGGCCGCGCGCCTTGAGTGCTGCTTGCTGTGCGGCCGGCATGCCGCTGCCCAGGCGGGTGAAGGGCTCGAAGAAGGGGCCGGTGTCGACAGGCGCGGCGAGCTGCCGGTCGAGCTGCTGCCGCACGCGCTCGACCACGTTGCGCGACGGTACCCAGCCCAGCGCCAGGCCCTGGCGCAGCAGCGCGAGCTCCTGCTCGACGCGCCGCGGGTAGGCCGCCAGCCGTGCCAGCAACTGCTCGACCTCCTGCGGCCGGGTCACCGGCACCACCTGCAGCAGCTCGGCCAGCTGGCTCTGGAAACCGCCCTGAGCGCCCAGGCTCATGCTGCGGAAGCCGACGTAGGGCTCGAGGCGCAACGCCTCCTCCAGCTCGTAGATGAAGAGATCCAGCGAGACCCGGTCGGTGGCCGACAGCAGCGGGCGCCGCATCGCCCGGGCCTGCGCCAGCACCTGGCGCGTGGCCGCGTAGCGCGCGGCGATGGCGCCGGGCGACTCGTCGCTCCAGCGATCACCGTAGCGGTGGTCGCCACTGTAGGTGGCCCATTCCGGGCGGTCCTGCATCCGGGCCTCCCAGCGGGCGTCGAAGAGGGCGTGCAGGCGCTGCGTCTCGGCGGCGTCGGCCGGCGCCGCGGCGGGCGCGGCCTGGGGGGCGGGAGAAGGGCCGGCCGCTGCAGCAGCGGCGGCGGGTGCCAGCAGCGCGGCCACCGACAGCCCGAGTATCCATTTTCTTCGCATCGTGTCTTTCCACCGGGCCGCCGCGGGCCCGTGCGCCTGCAGTGTCGCCTGGATGGCGCGCCGCGCCGCCCGTGGCCGGGTGCGGCGTCCATCGCCCGGGGGACACATTGCGCGCGCCCGTGAGCCCCTCAGGCCAGCGCGATCTCCGCCAGGGGCACGCCGGCCAGCGGCGCCAGCAGCGTTATCACCAGCGTGTGGTCGTCGCGCTGCGGCAGGCCCGAGACGGTGACGGTGCCCAGGCGGGTGCCGGCCACGCGCAGCGGCACGCTGCCGCCGTGCGGGGCGTAGTCGCGCGTCGGCAGCCCCATCTTGGCTTCCAGCGAGCTGTTCTCCAGCAGCAGCTCGCGGCCGACGCGGTAGCTGCTCTGGTCCAGCAGCTCGACCACGTTGCGCTTGCGCCGCGCCCAGTCGGCATTGGCCGGCGCGGTGCCCTGCATCGCGTGGAAGAACACCGTCTCGGCCGCGATGCGGATCTCGATCGTGACGGCCAGCCCGCGCGCGGCGGCGGCCTCGCGCAGCTGGCAGCCCAGCGTCCAGGCGAGCCCGGCGTCGAGCCGGGGCAGTTGCAGGCGGCGGTCCTGCTCCGCCAGGCGGGCCAGGTCGTTTTGCAGCGCGGTGGTGTCGGTCATGGCGAGGGGGCCCCGGTCAGGCGTGAAGCTCGTAGTCGACCACCAGCACGTCGGCGAAGTGCGGGCCGGCCAGCGCCGTGAAGCCCTGGTGGGTGGGGTGGACGAGGTAGGCGTCGCGGGCGGCGGTGTCGGCAAAGCCCAGCGAGAAGCAGTGGGTGAAGCCGTGGTCCAGGCCCTCGGGGCTGTTGTTGGTGCCCCATTCGAGCTCCTGCACTTCGGCGATGGCGCCGTGCAGCGCGGCGAAGCTCTGCTCGACCAGATTGATCGCGTCGGGCCCGGTCTCGGGCTTGAAGCGCAGCAGCACCACGTGGCGTATCGTCATGTGCCTTCCTTCAGCACGCCCAGGCCGCGCAGCACGTCGTAGCAGGCGCCCATGGTGTGGTAGTCGGTCTTGCCGGCGGGGCTCTTCTCGTCGGAGTAGGCGCGGTTGTCGGGCGTGAGTATGCGGTACCAGGCGCCGTGCCGGTGGTCCACCATGTGGGCCCAGCTGTAGGCCCAGAGCTTGTCGTACCAGCCCCAGTAGGCCGCGTCGCCGGTGCGCAGCGCGAGCAGCGCGGCGGCGGCGAAGCTCTCGGCCTGGGTCCAGAAATACTTGTCGGCGTCGCAGACCTCGCCGCCAGGCGCAAAGCCGTAGACCAGGCCGCCGTGGTGGGCGTCCCAGCCGTGCTGCATCGCGGTGTCGAAGAAGCGGCGGGCGGTGGGCAGCAGCCAGGCCGGGCGCTGGTCCTCGGGCAGGTGGCGCTCGAGCTGCAGCAGCAGCTTGGCCCACTCGGTCAGGTGGCCGGTCTGGTAGCCCCAGGGGCGGAAGATGTTGGTCTTGTCGTTGCGGTTGTAGTCCGGGTCGACCGTCCAATCGGCTTTGTAGTGCTCCCAGACCAGGCCGTCGGCCAGCGCGGCCTGGCGCTGGGTGATGTGGTGCGCCAAGCTCAGCGCACGCTGCAGGTACTTGGGGTCGCGGGTCGCGTCGAAGGCCGCGATCATGGCCTCGCAGCTGTGCATGTTGGCGTTCTGGCCGCGGTAGGGGCTCAAGCGCCAGTCGGGCGTGGCTTCGTCGGCGTAGAGCCCGTGCTGCGGCTCCCAGAAGCGCTGCTCCATCAGCGCGAAGGTGGCCTCCAGGCCGGTGCGGGCCTCGGCGACGCCGGCCAGCAGCGCGTGGGCGTGGGCCAGCAGCACGAAGGCCAGGCCGTAGCAGTGCTGGGTGCCGTCCTGCACGGTGGCCTGCTGTCCGTCCCAGTCCACTTGCCAGGCGTAGCCGCCTTGCGGCTGGGCGTGGGCCTGCTGCAGGAAGCGCAGGCCGTGGCGCGCGCCGTCCTGGTAGGCCGGGTCGCCGAACTGCCGGTAGGCCATCGCGTGGTTGAAGACGAAGCGCGTGCTGCTGACCAGGTGGCGGGTGCGGCGGTCGTAGACCGTGCCGTCGTCCTTGAAGAAGTGGAAGAAGCCGCCGCTGGGGTCGCGGCAGCGCCCGTCGTAGAACGACAGCGTGTGCTGCACGTGGCCCAGCAGGAAGGCGGGCGAACGGAAATCGGGCATCGCGGGGGGGTGGGCCTCGGTCATGGTGGGTACGGCGGGGTGGCGGATGGGCTGGACGGCTTCAGGCCCAGGGCTTGAGACCCATCTGCTGCTGGCCGAGCGGGCTCAGGTCGTCCAGCTTGGCGCGGCCGGGGTAGTCCAGCTCGTAGTTCTCGGGCGCGAAGTCGGGGCTGCTGCGGCCTGCGAGGAAGGCGGCGGCCTGCTTCTTCGCGAAGGCCTCGTTCTTGTCGCACCAGGGCGCGGCGCCGATGTAGATCACGTTGCTGTAGCCGCTGCCCTGGTGCCGGTCCTCGACCGCGTGGATCACGTCCGAGTGCCACCAGACGGTGTCGCCGGGGCCGACCTGCGGGATGGAGACCAGGCCCTCGAGCAACTCGGCGTGCCACTGCGGCGAGGCACCGAGCGCGCGGCCGGGCTGGGCGCCGCAGAGGTCGCCGTCGGGCACGTCGGGCTGCAGCGCGCGCAGCAGCATCCACGGCGTGGTCTTGGCGATGGGCACCAGCTTCAGCGTGCCGTCGCCCGGCCCCTGGCGGGTCAGCGCGGTCCAGCCCTGGAAGGTGCGGAAGGCGGAGCAGACGGCCGGCGACGGGATCTCGCGGGTGGTGGTGCGGCCGTCGGCGTCGAAGGGGTCGAAGGCCAGCGGGTCGCCTTGGAACACCTCGCGGTAGACGTGGCGGAAGGTGGGCTCGCACCAGCGCTCGACCGAGCCGCCGTCCGAGTGCGGCGAGAGGCCCAGTGTCGAGTCGCCCGGCTCGCGGCGACGCACGCGGTCGGCGTAGTTGAACTGGCGGTCGGGGTCGAAATACTGCACGCCGTTCTTCTCGAAGCGCCAGAGCCGGTTCAGCCAGGCACGGGCGACGGCCTGGTGGGCGTGCTGGCGGGCCTGCATCTGCGGCTGCGACCAGTACAGGCTGTAGATCTGCGGCCGGCTGGAGCCCAGCGCGCTGAAGTACTTGTCCAGGCCGGCCTTGTCCTTCATGCGTTCGAGGTAGCCCACCTCGTCGATGTAGCGCACCACGGTGTCGTTCCAGGCGTTCACTTGCGCCGGGTCGAAGACGCCGCGGATGACGACGCAGCCGCGCCGCTTGATGCGGGCCACCTGCTCGGCCGAGACGCTGCCGGCCGCCACGTCGGCGTAGGCGATCTCGGGCACGGCGCCGCCCTGGGCCTGCTCGGCGCGGATGGCGCTGACCTCGTCCTTCAGCGCCTCGGTGAGCCGGGCAAAGCGGCCGGCCAGGTCGGGCACTTCGGCGCGCAGTTGGCGTTGGGTGGCCAGCACGGTGGCGGGCACGTCGTTCATCCAGGCTTCCATGGAACAGTCCTCCAGGGGTGAGAGAAAAACGAGGCTGCGCCCGGGCCACCCTGGTGGCAAGGTGGCCGGTGCGCTGCCCGTGGGAGTCGGGAAAAGCCGCTCAGCCGACCGGCTGCGCGCTGCCGCTGCGGGCGCTTGCCAGGCCGGCCAGGGCGGTGGCCATCGCGCGGGCGCCGTCGAAGCCGCTGGCCAGCGGCGCACCGTCACCTGCGCAGGCCCGCACGAAGGCGCCGAAGCCGACCTCGTACACATCGACGGCCGGCACCGGCAGCTCGCGTTCGCCGCCTGCGTCGCGCAGCCAGAGGCGGCCGTCGCCGGCCTGGGTCAGCGAGCCTTCGGCATACAGGTTGCCCTCGGTGCCGAGCACGTGCACGCGGGTCTTGGCGTGCTGGGCGACGAAGGACTCGTGGGTCTGCGCCAGCACGCCGCCCTCGAACGCGATCACGCTCATCGCGCTGTCTTCGACCGTGCCCTGGCCGAGGGCCACCTGCTGCGTGCTGGTGTGTATCCTGAGCGGCTCGGCCTGCAGCAGGAAGCGCAGCAGGTCGGCGTCGTGCACGAGGATGTCGAGCACCACGCCGCCGCCCGCGCCGGGGTTGTCCAGCCGCCAGCCTTGCAGGTGCGGGGGCAGGTAGACCGCGTGGGAGACTTGAACGCCGTGCACCTTGCCGATGGCGCCGCTGGCGATCAGCCCGCGGATCCGGCCGTGGCAGGCGGAGGCGCGCAGGTGGTGGTTGACGCCCAGGACCTTGTTGCGCGCTTTCGCTTCGGCGACCATGGTTGCCGCATCGGCGACGGACATCGCCAGCGGCTTCTCGCACATCACGTGGCAGCCGGCGGCCAGCGCGGCCATCGTCTGCGCGCAATGCTGCTCGTTGGTCGAGCTGATGTAGACCGCGTCGTAGCGGCCCTCGGCGAAGAAGCCGGCGAGGTCGGTGTGGGCTTGCTGCAGGCCTTGCTGCGCCGCGAACTCTCGGGCTCGCTCGGCGCCGCGCGAGACCACGCCCACCATCTCCTGGCCCGGTATCTTGCGCAGCGACGGAATGACCCGCTCCGCGATGTTGCTGGCACCTATGAATCCCCAACGCATGCTGCTTCTCCTTGGGTGGTCAGTTGAGCCGCTGCCCACTGTCGGCCGCGAAGACGTGGAGGGACGACCGTGGCACGTGCACCCGTACCTGTGCGCCTGGCGCCACGTTGGGCAGGCCGCTCATGCGCACGGTGATCTCCGTGTGGCCCACATCGACCAGCGCGTAGGTCTCGGGCCCCGTCGGCTCGACCAGTGAAATGCGGCCGGCCAGTTGGCCGTCATCGCGGATGGACAAGTCCTCGGGTCGCACGCCGACCACGACCTTGCCGACCGGTCCGCTGGCGGTCTCGCCGACAGCTACGCCGTCCGGCAGCCGCAGCACGCCGCCGGCCTCGCGGGTGGCCTCGAACATGTTGATCGACGGCGAGCCGATGAACTCGGCGACGAAGCGGTTCGCCGGCCGGGTGTAGATCTCCAGCGGCGTGGCGAGCTGCTGGATGCGGCCGCCGTTGAGCACCGCGATGCGCGAGCCCAGCGTCATGGCCTCGACCTGGTCGTGGGTGACGTAGATGGTGGTGACGCCGGTGCGCATGTGCAGCCGCTTGATCTCGGCGCGCATGTCGACGCGCAACTTGGCGTCGAGGTTGGAGAGCGGCTCGTCGAACAGGAAGAGCTGCGGGTGGCGGGCCAGCGCCCGCCCTATGGCCACGCGCTGGCGCTGGCCGCCGGAGAGCTGGCGCGGCTTGCGCTCCAGCAGGTGGTCGATCTGAAGCATCGCCGAGACCTCGGCCACCGTCTTCTCGCGCTCGGCCACCGGCACGCCGCGCATCTCCAGCGGGAAGGCGATGTTGGCCTTGACGGTCATGTTGGGGTAGAGCGCGTAGGACTGGAACACCATCGAGATGTTGCGGTCGGCCGGACCGGCGTCGGTGATGTCCTTGCCGCCCAGCACGATGCGCCCGCCGCTGGGCTCCTCCAGCCCCGCCACCAGGTTCATCAGCGTGCTCTTGCCGCAGCCCGAGGGCCCGACCAGCACCAGGAACTCGCCGTCGGGCAGGTGGATGTCGATCTCGTGCAGCACGCGGGTGCTGCCGAACATTTTGTGGATGCCTTGGAGGCCCAGATCAGCCATGTTGGTTCAGCCTTGTGAGTCGCTCGCCGGGCCGCCCCAAGGGCGACTCGCACCCCCTCGGGGGGCAGCGAACGGAGTGAGCGTGGGGGTCAACCTTTTACCGAGCCGGCCATCAGGCCACGGACGAAGTACTTGCCGGAGACGACGTAGACCACCAGCGTCGGGATCGCGGCGATGAAGGCTCCGGCGAAGTGCACGTTGTATTCCTTGACCCCGGTGCTCGAATTGACGAGGTTGTTCAGCGCGACGGTGAGCGGAAAGCTGCTGAAGTCGCTGAACGAGACGCCGAACAGGAAGTCGTTCCAGATGTTGGTGAACTGCCAGATGATGGCCACCACGATGATGGGCCCGCTGTTGGGCAGCATCAGGCGCCAGAACAGGCGGAAGAAGCCGGCGCCGTCCATGCGCGCCGAGCGCACCAGCTCGCCCGGGAAGGCCGCGTAGTAGTTGCGGAAGAACAGCGTCGTGAAGCCCAGCCCGTAGACCACGTGCACCAGGATGAGGCCCGGCACGGTGCCGGCCAGCCCCAGCGCGCCCAGCGTGCGCGCCATCGGGATCAGCACGATCTGGAACGGGATGAAGACCGAGAACATCAGCCCCGCGAACACCAGGCTGGCGCCGCGGAAGGTGAACTGCGTGAGGATGTAGCCGTTGAAGGCGCCGATCACGGTGGAGATCGCCACCGCCGGGATCACCATCAGGAAGGAGTTGATGAAGTAGGGCTTGAGGCCGGTGGCCTGCACGCCTATCTGCGCCAGGCTCCAGGCCTGGTACCAGGGCTCCAGCGTGGCGGCCTGCGGCCAGGCCATCAGGTCGCCGGCGCGGATCTCGTCCAGCGGCTTGATCGAGTTGACCAGCATCACGTAGAGCGGCATCACGAACAGCAGTGCCATGAAGACCAGCACCGCGTACAGCAGCGCTCGCGGCAGCCACGTGTTCAGCGTCTGCTTAGCCATGCTGGCCTCCTTGCCGCGTCTCGCGCAGGATGTGCGGGATCACGACGATGGCGATCGCGATCAGCATCAGCACCGCGCTGGCGGCGCCCACGGCCATCTCGTTGCGGGTGAAGGTGTACTGGTACATGAAGATCGAGGGCAGCCAGCTCGCGCGGCCGGGGCCGCCGTTGGTCAGCGCGATCACCAGGTCGTAGGACTTGATGGCCATGTGCGCCAGGATCACGAAAGCCGAGATGAAGCTCGCGCCCAGCTGCGGGAAGATGACCCGCTGGTAGATGCGCCAGGTGCGGGCGCCGTCCAGCCGGGCGGCGTTGATCACTTCGTTGTCGACCCCGCGCAGGCCGGCCAGGAACAGCGCCATCACGAAGCCCGAGGTCTGCCAGACGGCGGCGATCACCACGCAGTAGATGGCCAGGTCGCTGTCCTTGATCCAGCCGAAGGCGAAGCTCTCCCAGCCTATCGAATGCAGCGTGCGCTCCAGCCCGATGCTGGGGTCCATCAGCCACTTCCACGCAGTGCCGGTGACGATGAAGGACAGCGCCATCGGGTAGAGAAAGATGGAGCGGAAGGCCGACTCGGCGCGTATCTTCTGGTCGATCAGCACCGCCAGCGCCAGCCCCAGGATCGCGCAGAGCACGATGTACAGCGTCGCGAAGATGGCCAGGTTCTTGACCGACAGGACCCAGTTGTTCAGGCCCATCAGCCGCACATAGGCCTCGGGGCCGGAGTACTCCAGCACCGGCATCATCGTGGACGGCGTGAACGAGAGGTAGATCGTGAACAGGATGTAGCCGTACACGCAGGCGCCGACGAGCAGCACGCTGGGCGACAGCACCACCTTGGCGATGGCAGGAGCTTTCATGCAAGCGGCCCTGTGGAAAGTCCGATGAGAGGCTCACGCCCGGGCGCAAGGCGCCGGAGGGCGTGGCGGAGAGTACTGCCGGAGAAGACGCCGCGGGAAGCTGCGGCACCGGGGGGCCCGCAGCGGCGGCCGGGGAGCCCGGCTGCCGCCGCGAGCGTGGCCCAAGGGCTATCAGCCCTCGGCGGCGGCGACCAGTTCCTTGACCGCGGCCTTGCTGTCGATCTGGCCGTTGAAGTGGCGCGTGATCACGTCGTAGAAGGCGTTCTTGATCGAGGCGGGCACGGCGTGGCCGTGGGCCATCGAGCCGACCAGCGTGCCCTTGGTGTTGGCCTCGGCCAAGTCCTTGATGGCCTTCTTGCCGCAATCGTCGAGGGCGGTGTCGGGCACGTCGGTGCGCGCCGGGGCCGAGCCCTTGACGACGTTGAAGGCCGACTGGAAGCCCGGGTCCATCACCGCGGTGGCCATCTTGGCCTGCGCGATCGCCTTGTCGCCGCCCACCTTGAACATCGCGAACTGGTCGGAGTTGAAGCTCACCATGCCCTGGGTGCCGGGGAAGCGCATGCAGAGGAAGTCCACGCCCGGCTTCTTCTTGGCCGCGACGAATTCGCCCTTGGCCCAGTCGCCCATGATCTGGAAGCCGGCCTTGCCGCTGATGACCAGCGCCGACGAGAGGTTCCAGTCGCGGTTGGAGAAGTCCTTGTCGACCAGCTTGCGCAGCTGCGCCATGCGGTCGAAGACTTTCAGCATGGTCGGCGAGCTCAGCGCGGCCTTGTCCTTCTGGATCATGGTCTTCTTGTAGAAGTCGATGCCGCCGGTGGTGAGCACCATGCTGTCGAACAGCGTGGCGTCCTGCCAGGGCTGGCCGCCGTGGGCCAGCGCGATGAAGCCGGCCTTCTGCACCTTCTCGGCGGCGGCGATGAACTCGTCGAAGTTGGCCGGCATCGTCGTGACGCCGGCCTTGTCCAGCACCGCCTTGTTGGCCCAGACCCAGTTGGTCGAGTGCACGTTGACCGGCGCGGCGATCCACTTGCCCTGGTACTTGGAGAAGGCCTGCAGCGCCAGCGGCACGGTCTTGTCCCAGCCTTCTTTCGCGGCGACCGCGTTGAGGTCGGCCAGCACGCCTTGTTTGGCCCAGTCCTGGATGTCGAAGCCCAGCAGCTGCACGGCGGTGGGCGGGTTGCCCGAGGTGACACGGGCGCGCACGGCCGTCATCGCGGCTTCACCGCCGCCACCGGCGACCGGCATGTCGTTCCACTTGACGCCTTGTTTCTCCAGGTTGCCCTTGAGCACGTTCAGCGCCGCGGCTTCGCCGCCGGAGGTCCACCAGTGCAGCACTTCGACGCTTTGCTGGGCGGCGGCCATGCCGCTGAGGGCCAGGCCGCAAGCGGCAACGATCAGTTTTTTCATCACGGAACAGTCTCCTGTGGGTATTGGAATGAAGCGGCGTTAAGAATAGGTTCAGCTCGCGAGAATCCAGACAGGAGATTCCCGCTCACAAAACAGCGTAGTCAGCGAAACAAAGTGCTTGTTTAGGCAAGTCTCTGCGCTCATACCCCCAAACTGCACCATCCCAACCAAGGGGCGTGCGCGGAACCGGCTCCGCCGGTCCGCTGCGCGAGCCCCCTTGGGGGGCGGCGAGCGCCAGCGAGCGTGGGGGCCAAAATCCACGGCTCCGCCGGTCCGCTGCGCGAGCCCCCTTGGGGGGCAGCGAGCGCCAGCGAGCGTGGGGGCCGACATTCCTAGCTGCTGTTGCGCACCACCAGCTCCACCGGCTGCACGATCTCCTGCGGCATGTCGTGGCCGTGCATCACCATCTCGACTCCCGTGCGGCCCAGCGCCTCCTTGTCGACCCGCAAGGTCGTCAGTCCCAGCGAACCGTAGGTGGCGGCGGGGATGTCGTCGAAGCCGACGAAGGCGATGTCCTCCGGCACGCGCAGGCCGGCGCCCTGGCAGACGCGAATCGCCGCCAGCGCGGCCATGTCGTTGTAGGCGAAGACGGCGTCGGGCCGCGGCCTCAGCTTCAGCAGCAGGCGCATCGCGGCCTCGGCGCCTTGGGTGGTGTCCAGGCCGGGCGGCGAGGTCACCTCGAGATCGGGGTCGGCCAGCACGCCGGCCTCGAACAGCGCGCGCCGGTAGCCCCGCTCGCGCTCGCGGATGCTGAAGTGCGCCAGCGAGCCGGCCAGGTAGGCGATGCGGTGGTAGCCGCGCTGTATCAGGTGGCGGGTGGCGAGCAGGCCGCCCTGCGCGTTGTCGGGGTTGACGGTGCGGCAGCCGGGCATCCAGAAGTCCACCAGCGCCAGCGGCAGGTCCATGCCGCGCAGCAGGTCCACCACCTCGGCCTCGAAGAAGCCGGCGGCCAGCAGCGCGTCGGGCTCGTGCAGCCGCAGCAGGTGGCGCACCGGGTCGGCCGGGCCGGCGCTCAGCACCGTGGGCACCACGCCGAACTCGCGGCAGGCCTCCTCGACGCCGTGCATGATCTGCGAGAAGAAGGGGTTCAGCGACAGGCTGCTGTGGTGGCGGTGGATCATGAAGACCAGCCGGCGCGCCTTGCCGGTGCGCAGCCGGGCCTGGTCGTAGCCGAGCTGGCGCGCCACCTCGCGCACCTGGCGGCGGGTCTCGTCGGAGAGGCCGCGCTGGTTCTTCAGCGCCCGCGAGACCGTGCCTATCGAGACCTTGGCCGCCAGCGCGATGTCGCGGATGGTGACCTCGGCGGGGTTGTCCAGGCTGGCCAGCGCGGGTGGCGGCAGCGGCCCGCCCTTGGGGCGCTCCGGCGTGCTCATAAGGCAACCCCTCGGGCCGGCATGGCCGAGAGGCGATAGCGCAGCACGGTGGGCAACTCCGGCGATAGGGTGAGGCCGGGGCGCGCCGCCAGCGGGTGGCCGGCGGGCGGCGTGGCCACGCGGCCGAGGTCGAAGGCGCCGTTCACAGGCTCCACGCCCAGCGCCCAGTGGCGGCCGTTCCACGGCGCGTGGAGCCGGCCGCGGTGGCTGACCCAGAGCATCAGGTCGGGCAGCGCGGTCCGGTCCCAGTCCAGCGTCAGCGACCAGCCGGCGTCCAGGTAGTGCGCGGTGACGGGGCCTTGCAGGTCCATCAGCAGCAGCAGGTCCTCGCCGTCCTCGGGCTGCGGAAAGCGGCTGAAGTCGCCGCGGCCGCCGTCAGCCAGCGGTACATCGCTCAAGCGCTCGAAGCGCGCGCCGCTGGCCAGCCGCGAGCGGCCGGGCTCGGCCGGTACGGGATAGCTCAGGCCGGGGCCGGTGTGGGCCAGCGAGAGCTCGACCGGGCCGGCATCCAGGCGCAGCGTGGGGTGCAGCGCCACCGGCAGCGTGCAGGCCCGGCGGGCTTCGATGCGGAGCTCGATCTCCAGCGCCGCCTCGCCGGCCAGCGCGCGCACCGTGCGCGTCAGGCGCGCCACTGGCTGGTCGGCCGGCGGCGCGATCTGCAGGCCCAGCGTCAGCGGGTCGTCGGGCTCCAGCCACTGCCACGCGTGCTGCGACGCGTAGCCATGGCCCCAGGCATCGCCCGGCTCGCGGGGCGACCAGTCGGCGGCCAGGCCGGCCGGCCGATCGCAGCGGCCGAAGGGCACGCAAGGCCACTCGCCGCGCAGCCGCCGCAAGCCGCCCGGCCAGCGCTCGGCGCCCGGCTCGTCGGCCCAGGGGGCTACCTGCAGCGGCGAGAAGTCGGGCTGGCCGGCGGCCTTGAAGACGACCGGCGCCAGCATGCCGCCCAGCGCCTGCAGCTCGGCTTCGCCGTGGGACCAGCGCAGCCGGCGTGCCGCAGCGGAGGAGGAGGGGTCGTGGGAGGTGGGTGACATGCGCGCGAAGGGAGAGGAGGCAGCGCGGCGAGTGTAGGAAGTGGATGTGGTTTAGTAAACATCGCAACAACCCTCCGGAGGAACCCGGCACCCGCCCCGACCCTCACGCCCTCAGCGGCTCAAGGCATCTCCACCGCGCCGCGATCGACGCCCGCGCCGCTGGGGCGCGGGGTGCCGTAGAAGTCGGTCGCCGGCACGACGCCGCCGACGGCCTGGCCGGAATCGCGCGCGGCGCTGCCGGCCGCCAGGTGGGGGTCGGCGCTCGACAGGCTGGCGCTGACCAGGCCGGCGTTGCCGCACAGCGTGCCGGGCGAGCTGCAGCCCGCATTGCGCAGGCCCTGCTTGAGGCTGTAGGCCTCGTCGATCAGCACCGTGCCGTCGTTGTCGTAGGTGTCGGCGCTCTGCTGCTCCGGCGAGAAGAAGTAGGGCTGGCCGACCAGGATGTTGTTGCGCAGGCGCAGCACGGCGCCGGCAGGGCCGCCGGTCAGCACCGCGACGTTGCCCTGGGAGACGATGGTGTTGTTGGCCAGCGTGGCGACATCGGTGGCGGTGAGCATGGGCACGACCAGCGCGTCGCCCACGGCGCGGCAGTTGTCGACGTTGAAGGTGTAGGCCTTGCCGCTGAACGAGCCGCAGCTGCCCACGACCACGCTGTTGGTGATGCTGGAGTTGCCCGCCACCTTGACCTGGTTGCCCGCGTTGCCCTCGGCCCAGACGCGGTTCAGCGTGACGCTGCCGCCGAGCTTGTGGTACAGCAAATCCAGCCCGTCGGAGGTGTTGAAGCGGAAGATGGAATCCTCGATCAGCCAGTCGCCGCCCGTGTCGCCGGTGCCCACGCCGTCGCCGTAGCCGCCGGCCTCCTGGGCCCAGCAGCCGGTGGGCTGGTTGCCCGGCCAGGTCTCGGCGCAGCCGTTCCACTCCACCAGCCAGCGGCTGAACCTGAGCGTGCCGCTGTTGCTGCTGTCGCCGCCCAGGTCGCCGTCCCAGCCCGCCCAGCCGTTGCCGGCCAAGCGCACGTTGCCCACCGTCCAGTCGCTCAGGCGGCCCGCGAGCACGCCGTGCACCGCCAGGCCGTGGATGTTGAGGTGGCTCAGCTGCACGTCGGCCGAGTCGGCCGCGTACAGGCCGTTGGACGCCCAGTCGCCATAGGGGTAGCTGTCGCGGTTGCAGGCGAAGGCGGAGCTGCTGTGGAACTCCACGCAGGGCGCCCGGTCGGTGATCTCCAGGCAGGCCAGCTGCACATGGCTGCTGCCGGCCAGGCTCAGCACCTGGCGCACCCGCTCGGTGCCCCAGAGCTGCGGCGGCGCCGGGCAGGCGGCGTCATGGCCCTGGCCGAGCACGCGGGTCGGGTGGGCGGCGTCGGGGCCCGAGGGCACGGCGGCCATCGCGCAGTCCCACGGCCAGGCCGAGTTGCACGAGGCGGTGCCGGGCGCGCCCAGGCCCACGCGGTACTCGCCGGTGTGGATCAGCAGCGTGTCGCCGCCGGCGATGCGCGCCGTGCCGCTGGGCGGCAGCGCGATCATCGGGCCGCTCCAGGCGCAGGCCTGGGCGCTGCCGCTGCCCGGGTAGGCCGCGTCGGCCAGGCCGGTGCACTGGCTGGCGTCGCCGCCATCGACACGCACGTGGTAGGTGGTGCCGGTCGCGGGCGAAGGCGAGGGGGCCGGCGCGGGGGCCGCCGCGGGCGGCGTCTCGCCGGTGCTGGCGCCACCGCCGCCGCAGGCCGCGACCGTGGCCCAGATGGCAAGAAGAGAGAGGCGGCGGAGGGTGTTCATGGGTACTGCTTTTGGGGCGCTCGCGTCGAGCCATGGCGGCGGATTGTCTCCGGCGCCACGCCCGGCGATGGGGTGAACAAAGCTACAAAAAGCAAAGCTGCAGGGCGGTGAGGCAGACGCGGCAGATCGGCTGCGAGCTCACCAGGGCGTGCCGGCGTCGGCCGCGGCCAGCTCGTTCACGGCGGCGCGGGGCGGCACGCCGAGCTCGGCGAGCTGCTTGCGCAGCGATTCGTTCTCGGCCGTCAGCTCGGCCACGCGCAGGCGCAGGGCCTGCAGCATCTCGGCGGCACTGGGGGCCTCCTGGGGCTCGGACGAATCGTCGCGCGGCTTGCGCTTGGCCTCGCGCACGCGCTTGGCGGCTTGCTTGAGCTCGTCCTTGCCGGCAGCGGCGGCGGCCACTTGCTCCTCGGCCGGCAGGCTCGCGACGGCCGCCGCGGCATTGATGGAGATGGTGCCCGACCTGACCGCGGCCACCAGCTCGGGCGCGGCCTGTTTCTGGATCTTCTCGATCATCACCACCTGGCTGCTGCTGAGCCGCGCGGCCTTGGCGATGGCTTCGCGGCTGTTCAGCGGCGCGGGCGGCGGCAGCGCGGCTG
>DATHWJ010000558.1:0-6719 GCA_035460745.1 Ideonella sp.
GTAGCGCATCGCGTAGGCCGCGACGTGGGTCTCGGTGTCGTCGCCGACGCGGTGCCACTCGCCCGAGAGGCTGTAGCGCGAGCTGTTGCCGCCGTCGCTCGGGTCCAGCGAGTCGAAGCGGCCGAAGGGCTTGCCGTTGTAGCTGCCGGCATCGATCACGCGCTGTGGAACCTGGTCGGTGGAGTCCCAGTGGGCGCTGTAGGCCATCAGGCTGGCGCTGAAGCCTTCGGCCTTGGTGCCGTGGGAGAGGGTCAGCACGCCGTTGCCCTTGTGCAGCCTCTCGGGCACGGTCCACGGGCCGTCGTTGGCCATCACCTCGACGGCACCGAGCAGCGTGGTGTCGGGTGCGAGCTGGAAGGAAGCGCCGCCGACGATGCGGCGGTAACCGTTCTCGCCCAGGGTCAGCGCGCCGAAATTGGTGTCCAGCGTCTGGCGATAGACGATGTCGGCGGCGCCGGAGGAGGCGAAGTCGCCGTGGTCGGCGAAGTACGGGCCCTTGCGGTACTCGATGCGGTCGACCAGCTCGGGGATCAGGAAGTTCAGGTCCGAGTAGCCCTGGCCGTGGCCATGGCTGGGCATGTTGACCGGCAGGCCGTTGACGGTGGTGGCGAAGTCGGTGCCGTGGTCGAGGTTGAAGCCGCGCAGGAAATACTGGTTGGCCTTGCCGTCGCCCGAGTGCTGGGTGACGATCAGGCCGGGCACGAACTCCAGCACCTCGCCGGGCCGCTGCGCCGGCCGGCTCTTCAGCAGCTCGGCGCGTATCACGCCCTGCGAGGCGGCGTCGGAGCTGCCCACTGCGTTGTCGTAGTGGCGGGCGGTGATCTGCACACGCTCGCTGACGGCGTCGGCGGCGGCGGCGAGCTCGACGATCTCGGCGGGCGGCTGCGGGGCGGGCGGGGTCTGGGCCATGGCGCCGGCAGACAGTGCCTGCAGGGCGGCCAGCGCGATCAGGCTGAGGGCAAGGACAGGGGACGGCATCGTGGGCTCCGGCATCGAACTCTTTCTGAAAGGCAAAGGCGTGCCAGCAGCCCACCCCACCGCTGCATACGAGGAGGCGCGTGTTTCGGATGCGGAGAAGTCCCTGTGCAGGGCGCTGGCAGCTGGCAGACCGGATCGCCAGCAGGCTGCGCAGTCTGCCGAAGGCGTGTGACTTGTCTGTGACCTGAGCGCGGACAATGCGGCGATGGACGCCTCCACGCCTCTCCCGCGCTTGACCCCCCACGACCTGGCGGCGCTCGCACGCGAGAGCGAAGCGGCCGCGCCCTGCGCCGTCTGCGCCGCACTGGTCTGCCCCGGCTGGGAGTCGATGCCGAGTTCGTTCGACCGCGCCAGCCTGCGGCGCGCCGGCATGCTGCGCGATGCGGCCGACGAAGAGCCCACCTTCGCCGAGCACCACCCGGCCGGCAGCCATGCCTGGTCGGTGGACGCGCCGATCGCACCGGCCTTCTTCCCCTACAACCGCTGCGAGGTCTGGCAGTGCGTGGCCTGTGCCCGCGCCTACCTGCGCTACACCGAGTACGGCGGCTACTACGAGGACGAGCGCATCCGCGCGCTGAATCCGGCGCTGATCGACGACACAACGCCCTGAGAGCCTGAGCCCGCAAGCTCGCCGGGCGAGCCTGTGGTGCGGGCGGCGGGCAGGGAAGACACCCCCTTCGGCCGGGAAATTTTCCTTTGTGGAGCGGCCCGATTGTTTCTAGCCTCGTCGGTATCGATGGATACGGACGGGCATGGGCAAGCGACAGCAAGGCCGCGCGCGGCGCGGCGGGCAGGGCAGTTCGGCGGCGAGGGTGCCGCCGGGGGCCTGGCTCGCCTGGGTCTCGCTCGCTGCCGGCAGCGCCTCGGCCTGGGCGCAGGTGCCGCCGCCTGCCGAGCCGCCCGCGGCGGGCACGCCCGAGCGTGTCTGGGTCTTCGGCAAGCGCCCGACCGATGTCGGCCCCATGCCCGGCCTGGTGATCACCAAGGACCAGATCCCTGCCAACGTGCAGAGCGCCACCAAGGAGCAGATCAAGGCCTCGCGCGCGCTCAACATCGGCGACTACATGAACAGCCAGATGCAGGGCGTCAGCGTCAACGACTACGCCGGCAACCCCTTCCAGCTCGACGTGAACTACCGCGGCTTCACCGCCAGCCCGCAGGTCGGCACGCCGCAGGGCCTGTCGGTGTTCTTCGACGGCGTGCGTGTCAACGAGCCCTTCGGCGACGTGGTGAACTGGGACCTGATCCCGCTCAACGCGATCGACCGCTTCGACGTCTTCCCCGGCAGCAACCCGCTGTTCGGCCTGAACACGCTGGGCGGCGCGATCTCGGTGCGCAGCAAGACGGGCTTCTCGGCGCCCGGCATCGAGGCTTCGCTGCAGGGCGGCTCCTTCGGCCGCAAGCAATTGCAGCTCGCCGCCGGCGCGAATGACGGCGACTCGCTGGGTGGCTTCTTCGCCTACAGCGGCTTCGATGAAGACGGCTGGCGCGACAACTCGCCCTCGCGGGTCCACCAGGCCTTGGCCCGGGGCGACTGGCGCGGCGAGCGGGCCTCGCTCTTCGCCAGCGTGCTGTACGCCGACAACCGGCTGGTGGGCAACGGCCTGCTGCCCATCGAGCTCTACCGCGAGCGGCCCGAGGCCGTCTTCACCTCGCCCGACGAGAGCCGCAACCGCTTGACGCAGTTCACGCTGGGTGGCCAGTACGACCTCTCGGATGCGGCCAACCTCACCGGCCAGGTCTACCGCCGCAACAGCCGCCGCGGCGGCACCAACGGCGACATCTACGAGGGCTTCGACGACTTCGGCGACCTGGACACGGCCGTCGGGCCCGATGGCAACGGCATCGCGCGCAACGGCGCGACGCGCCAGGGCGGCTTCACTGGCGCGGGCGTGGTCGAAGGCACGCCGATAGGCCTGGTCACCACCACCGACCTGCGGCAGAAGGTGGACGGCGGCTCGCTGCAGTTCAACTGGAACGGCAAGCAGCACGCCTTCATGGTGGGCGCCTCCATCGACCGCAGCCGGGTCGGCTACGAGATGTACCAGCGCCTGGGCCTGATCGACGCCAGCCACCGCGTCTACGTGGACCCCGCCCATATCGACCCCGACTACTACGCCGCCGGCCACGACGTGCCGGGCAACAACTTCAGTGGCAGCTCGACGACCCGCAGCCTCTACCTGAGCGACACCTGGACCCCGGTGCCCAGCGTCACGCTGACCGGCGCGGCGCGCTACAACCGCACCAAGATCGACAACCGGCTGCTGGTGCGCTCGTCGCAAAGCCAGGTCGACCTGCACGAGCTGCGCCTGTTCCGCTCCGACGAGTTCCTGAACGGCCAGGTCTTCAAGCAGACGCTGACGCGCGAGGCCTTCAGCTACCGCTCGCTCAACCCCTCGGCCGGCATCAACTGGCGGCCGCTGGCGGGCCTCAACGTGTTCGGCAACCTGAGCCGCGGCGCGCGCACGCCCTCGGTGGTCGAGCTGGGCTGCGCCTTCGACGCGACCCCGGTGGAGCGCGTGCCGGGCCAGCCCGGGCTGGGCACCGCGCCGCGCAGCCTGGTGGGGCCGGGCTGCAACCTGCCGACGACGCTCTCGGGCGACCCCTTCCTGCCGCAGATCCGCTCCACTTCGGCCGAGGCGGGCTTCCGGCACCGCTTTGACAACGCCTGGGAGCTCAACGCCAGCCTCTACCGCACCGACCTGAAGGACGACATCTACTTCGTCGGCGTGGGCGATGGGCGCAGCTACTTCGACACCGTCGGCAAGACGCGCCGCCAGGGCATGGAGCTGGGCCTGAGCGGCAGCCTGGGGCCGCTGGACGTGAAGCTGGGCTACTCCTACACCGACGCCACCTTCCAGTCGACCTTCTACACCGTGAGCCCGCACAACAGCAGCGCCGACTTCAACCAGAACTCGGGCGCGGTGGGCGACAGCCAGGTCTTCGGCAACGACGTGCTGCCGACGCCCAACGCCTTCCTGAACCGCGGCTTCGGCACCTACCGCATGATCCGCATCGATCCCGGCGCACGCATGCCCGGCATCCCGGCCCACGCGCTGAACATCAACCTGGCCTACCGCGTCACGCCCGGGTGGAAGCTGGGCCTGGGCGTCATCGGCCGCTCGATGTCGTACATGCGCGGCAACGAGAACAACCTGCACCAGCCCGGCGGCACCGACCAGGAGGTGGGCCGCTACTACTGCAACACCGGCGCCGTCTGCGACCTCAATGGCTTCTCGCAGCTGCCCACGCGGCCCGGCCGGCCCTTCACCGAGAAGGGCACGGTGCCGGGTTTCTTCATCGTGAACCTGGACACCACGGTGCAGCTCGCCAAGGGCATCAGCCTGTTCGCGCAGGTCAGCAACCTGTTCGACAAGCGCTACTACAGCGCGGGCCGGCTGGGCGTGAACCCGTTCTCGCCGTCGGTCAACGGCGCCATCGGCCCCAGCGGCTGGAACTACAACTCCAGCGAGTGGCAGAACACCTCGCTGGTGGCGCCGGGCGCGCCGCGCGGGATCTTCGTCGGCCTGAGCTGGGAGCTGGGCGGGCCCGGCTGAAGCCGAACACAACCCGGCCTCGTGCAGGCCGTCATCGAGAGGAGCAGCAATGAGACAAGCATGGATGACCAGGGACGCGCGCAGGATGGCGCGATGGGCGCTCGTCGCCGCTGCGGCGCTGGGTGCCACGGCGGCGCAGGCCGGCGGCGGCTACGTGGCGCTCTCCGCCAAGGGCAAGCAGGTGTTGGCGAACTGCAACCCCAAGGACCTGCCTGCACGCCAGCGCTGCGCGGTGGAGAGCCTGCCCGGCGAGGCGGGCTACACGCTGGTGGCCTCGCTCGCCAGCCCGCTGGTGAAGAACGAGATCACCATCGGCACGGTCTACGACCAGGTGTGGAAGGGCGAGGGCGACGACCACATCTTCGCCAGCCGCGTCGAGCTGACGGCCGTACCCTATGACCTGACGGGCCTGGCCTTCAACCTGAACGACCTGTTCCGCAAGGTGCTGGACGACCAGCCGGTGGCCATCGCCTACCAGAAGGAGCCGGCGACCAAGGCGCTGAAGAAGTCCGGCCGCACGCTGCAAGGGCTGAAGGAGCCCGAGCCAGGTGACGACGACGATGACGACGACGAACGGGTCGCCACCGGCCTGTTCCACGGCAAGCAGCCGACCCGAGACAACGCCTGGGTCGACTTCCGCATCGATGCCAATGCCGCAGAACCCAGCGGCAGCAGCGCGGCCAACACGCCGTGGCTGCTGGTCAAGACCAAGGCCCCGGCGGGCTTCTCGCTGCAGCCGTTTGCACTGCGCCTGCTGAGCTCGGATTTCGCCGACACCTCGCAGAACGTCGACATCTACGTCCCCGGCTACCAGCCCAACTGAGCCGGCTGTCCCCCTTTTGCATCAGGAGCGCTCCATGTCCTTGAATCGACTTCTCCCACCCCTCGCCGCCGCTCTGGCACTGGCCGGCCTGCAGACCGCCGCCAGCGCCGCCATCGTCGCGATGCCGGTGGTGACCACCGCCAAGACCAACCTGAAGATCTGCAACCCCAAGATCAACCTCGACACGCCGCAGGAGACCCAGGACCCGGCCGTCACGACCTGCAAGGTCAACGGCCTGCCGGGCTCGGCCGCCTTGCCCGGCTACATCCTCAAGTCCAGCCGCACGCAGAACATCGTCGCCAACGGCGTGGTCGTGGGCACGCTGTACGACCGCGTCTGGTGCGCCGGCACGGGCACCACCTGCAACGCCACCCAGACCTACTTCCTCGGCATGCGGGCCCGCATGAATGCCAACCCGTGGAACCCCACCGGCTTCAGCTTCGAGATCAACGACTTCTTCCGCACCATACGCAGCGCCGCCTCGGCCGACATCGGCTACTTCATGGGCACGGTGCTGGGCGGCACCAGCCCGGACACCGCGCAGGCGCGCAAGTACCTGGAGTTCTCCGGGCGCACGCTGCAGGGCCTGTTCGAGCCCGCCGGCTCGGCGCAGAACGCACGCTCCAAGACCACCAACAACGCCTGGATGGACTTCCGCGTCGATACCAACATCGATGACGACGACGCCAATCCGCCGTACTCGTACAGCAGCGAGTGGTCGCCGTGGCTGCTGGTGCGGCAGAACTGCCCCTCGGGCTACAACCCCACCGCGCAGGCGCTGAAGACGCGGCTGTGGCAAGGCGGCGAAGAGGGCCAGACGCCGCAGGCCATCCTGACCTCGGCCTACGTCTGCAACTAAGGGGGCGGCCGTGAGCACTCGCCTGCGATCGACACGCGGCCTGCCGCTGGGCGCGACCGCGCTCGTCGCGTTGGCGGCCGTCGGCGCTGGCTTCGTGCTGCTGCAGGGCGAGCCGGGGCCGCCGCTGCCGATGGCCGGGCCGGGCAGCGTGGCGATGTCGCCCGCCGAGGCTGACCCGGTGCGGGCGGCGCCGGCGCAGGCCGCACAGCTCGCCGCGACCCCGCGAGAGGCGGCGCCGGCCTGTCCGTTCCAGCAGCTGGAGATTGCGCTCGCCGGTGCGGCGCCGCTGCGGGCCTGCGTCGATGCGACGCGTGTGCAGCAGAACGGCGGCGTGCGCTCCTACGGGGCGGCCGGCAGCGGCACGGCTGGCTGGGCGCTGCAGGTCGACGTGGCGGGTGGGGCGGTGCTCAAGGCCTCGCTGCAGGCGGGCGACGGGCGCCGCTTCGGCTGCGAGGGCGGTGCCTGCGCGGGCCTCGGCCTGGGCCGGCACGACGCGCGAGGC
>DATHWJ010000559.1:0-6606 GCA_035460745.1 Ideonella sp.
TTCATCACCAAGCCCTGGGACAACGTGCGCCTGATCGCCACCTGCCGCGAGGCCCTGCAGCGCACGCCGCCGGTGCCTGGCGGCGAGCCCGCGCCTACCGCCGCGGCCGAGCCGGTGCGCTCGCTGGCCGCGCAGGAGCGCGCCGCCGTGCTGGCGGCCATGGCCGAGGCGCAGGGCAACCTCAGCGCGGCGGCTCGCCTGCTGGGCCTGTCCCGCGCGGCGCTGTACCGGCGACTCGACAAGCATGGGCTCTGACAGGCTTCGCCTGCTGGCCGCCGCGCTCGCGTGGCTGCTGGCCGGCGCGCTGGCCCATGCGGAAGGCCCCTCGGCCAGGGCCTGGGTGGGGGTGGCGCTGCTGGCGCTGGCGGGCTTGCTGCTGGCGGGGCCGCTGGCGCGCAGTCGGGTGGCGGTGGTGCCGCGGGCCGAACCACCGCCCGCGGCCGATGCGCGGCGCCTGGCCATTCTGCAGGCCCGGCTCGAGCACCTGCCGGTCGCCGCCTGGGTGCAGGTGGGCGAGACCTTGCTGCCCTTGAGCAGCCGCGCCCGCCGGCTGGAAGCGCCGGGCGGCGTGCGCGAGCTGGAGGCGCTTCGCAGCCTGCTTCGTACGGCCGCCCACAGCGGCCCGGTGGTGCTGGACACCGAGCGCGGCAGCGAGCGTTGGCAGTTGCGGCGCCAGCCGCTGGCGCTGGACGGCCAGGCCCAGGCCCTGCTCGTGCTGATGCCGCTGGAGCACGAGCTGGAGTCCGAATCGCTGCTGGCCTGGCAACAGCTGGTGCAGGTGCTGACCCACGAGATCATGAACTCGCTCACGCCCATCAAGAGCCTGAGCCAGACCGCGCTGACGCTGCTCAGCGAGCCGGGCGCCGAGGGCGAGCTTCGCACCGCGCTGGCAGCCATCGCCCATAGAGCCGAGAGCCTCTCCGCCTTTGTGCACACCTACCGCCGGGTCAGTCAATGGCCGGCACCGCCGATGGCGCCGGTGGACTTGCGGGCCCTCTTCGCGCGCCTGCAGCAGGCGGTCGCGCCAGCCTGGGCGGCGCGCGGCGGCGAGACCCGCTTCGAGCTGGCCTCGCCCAGCCTGCGCCTGCAGGCCGACGAAGGGCAACTGGAGCAGGCGCTGCTGGCGCTGCTGCGCAACGCCGAGCAAGCCACCGCGGCCCAGGCCTCGCCGCGCCTGTGGGTGCAGGCCCGTCAGGGCCGCGGCGGACGCCTGCAGATCAGCGTGCGCGACAACGGCCCGGGCGTGCCCGCGGGGCTGGAGCGGCAGATCTTCGTGCCCTTCTTCAGCGCCCGCGAAGGCGGCCAGGGCATAGGCCTGACGGTGGTGCGCCAGTTGGTCTACGGCATGGGGGGCCGCGTGCGCCATGTGCGCCCGCTGGAGGGCGGCGCGGCTTTCATCCTGAGTTTTTGACGGGACGGGGCCTTATCTCGCAGCCGGCCGCAGGGTTACGCCGGGGCTACCGGGCGGGCCTATCGCGCGGCAAGGGCGGGCCGATGTGCAGGGCACTCGCGGCCTGGGCCAGCGGGCGCAGCCAGTGCGCGCGCCATGTCAGCGTGAAGGCCACGGCGATGGCGCCGGTGGTCAGCAGCATGGCCCACAGCACGCTGCCGAAGCTCCAGCCATCGCGCAGCACCGCCAGCGCGAAGCTGGCGCCCAGCGCGCCCCAGCCCAGGGTGCGCAGCCGGGCGACGTGCCGGCCCGGCAGGGCGGGCGCGGCGGTCACGGCCTCCCAGTGTTTGTCCATTGCCAGGGACAGGCTGGCGAAGCCCAGGCCGCTGGCCGCCAGGGCCAGCCACAGCAGCAGCTCATGCATAGTCGGCCTTGTCGTTCAGGACGAGGGCCGTGGCGCCGGCCCGGGCCTGGGCACGCCAGCGCAGCTTGCTCGCCGTCCACACTGCCACGGCCGCGGTGCAGAGCAGCGCGATGTCCATGCCGGCCACGGCATGTTGGCCGGCGCTCAGGCTGAGCAGCAGGTGGTCGCCGGTCGTGGCCCAGTTCAGCAGCACGCAGGCCAGCGCCAGCGCGGCGATGGCGCCCGCCTGTTGGCGCCACGCGGCGCGGCCGGCCCAGGCCGCATGCGCGAGGGTCAGGGCCCACGCCATGTAGAAGGCCCACATCTCCAGATCGGCGCGCTGCCCGCCCGCCCAGCTGGCGCCCAGCGGCAACAAGCGGTTGGCGACAAAAAAGACCAGCGTGGCCATCACGATGCCGGGCACGGACGAGACGGCGAGCGCCTCGACCCAGCGCACGCCGGCCAGGCCCTTCTTGGCATGCCGCGCGCGGCGCGCCTCCAGCCAGACCAGAAAGCCGGTGGCGATCATCACGCAGCCTGCCAGCCCCGCCAGGAAGTACAGCCAGCGCAAGGTCCAGTGCCTGAACTGGATCTCGTGCAAGCCGCTGACGAAGCTCTGCACCGACTTCACCGGCTTGAATTCGCTGCCGGCCAGCAGCGCGCCGCTGGCCGCATCGAAGTACAGGGTCCGCCGGTCGGTGCTGACGCGGTCGTCGGTGGCGCGCCGCACTTCGACATAGCCGTTGGCGTCGCCGGGGTGGTACACCCGCACCTGGGCCGCCTCGCCATCGCCCCAATGCGCCTGGGCCCGGGCCACCATGGCGTCGAGCGATGCCAGCGTGCCCGGGGCCTTGGCTCGTGCGCGTGCGTAGCTGTCGTTGGCCTCGGCATTGAAGGCCTGGCGATCGTTGCCGTAGGCCAGTTGCCAGCCGGCCGGGAAATAGGTGGCCAAGAGGATGACCAGCCCCGACAGCCCGATCACGAAGTGGAAAGGCATGACCAGTACGCCGGTGAGGTTGTGCAGGTCGAGCGCGGCTCGCTGGGTGTTCTTGCGCGGCCGGAAGGTGAAGAACTCGCTGAAGATCTTCCGGTGCACCACCACGCCCGAGACGATGGCCGCCAGCATCGCCATCGTGGCGAAGCCGACCAGCCAGTAGCCCAGGTTCATGAAGCGGACATGCAGGCGGTAATGGAAGGGATAGAGGAAGCCCGTGCCCGCGTGGGTGCCGGCCTCCGGCAGGGCCTGGCCGGTGGCCGGGTCGAGCATCTGCGACACGTTGTTGTTGGCCGCGTCGCGCCAGGACACCCGCAACACCGGCACGCGGTCGCTCGGCATCACGAAGGTCCACTGTGTCGAGGCGGGGGCGTGCCGCTCGGCCAGCGGCCGTGCCAGCGCGTCGAGCGAGGGCGCCGGCTGCAACTGCGGCAGCCGGGTCATCGGCATCATCCAGCGATCGATCTCGCGGTCGAAGACCGACAGCGTGCCCATCCAGAAGATGGCGAACAGCAGGCCGCTGATGTACACGCCGGACCAGGTGTGCAGCCAGGACATCGATTTGCGAAAGGTGGTCTCCATCTCGGCAACCTTCTTCAGTGTGTCAAGACGCCCGCCAGCAGCACGGCCAGTGCCGTGCCGGCACCGAGCACGGCCCACAGGCGCGCCAGGCTGCGCACGGCAAAGGCCCAGATCAGCACCGCCAGGTAGATCACGAAGCCCAGCATGCCGGCCAGCAGCACGGCTTCGCTGCGCGCCATGCCGGTGCTCGCCGGCAGGCCCACCGCCAGCAGCGCCACCCAGGCAGCGCTCAGCGCATAGCCGCCGAAGACCGCGCCCACCAGGCGCAGCGTCGTCCGCAGGCCCGGCAGCAGGCCGGCAGCGGTTTTCGGCGAGGGCTTGGACATCTGCGCCGGCTCAGAAGCGGTAGGCGGCCGTCACGGCCACGTTGAACGGCGCACCCGGGAACGCACCCAGGTTGGCGCCGGAGGCGAAGTAGCGCTTGTCGAACAGGTTCTCCAGCCGCATCGACAGGCGCCATTGTTTGGAGGCGCGGTACCAGAGGCTGGCGTCCCAGCGGGTATAGGCCGGCAGGGTGTGGAAGTCGCGCGAGCTGTTGCTGTTCACGCGGTCGCCGACGAACGTGGCGCCGATGCCGCCGCCCAGACCGCGCCAGCGTTCGTCCTGCAGCTCGTAGCTGATCCACATGCCGGCGCCCTTGTTGGCGCTGTTGCTGGGCCGCCGGCCGACCAGGCCGGCGTTGGTGTCCTTGGTGATGCGCACGTCGATGATCGCGAAGTTCGCGACCAGGTTCAGCCCTTTGATGGGCGACCCGGCGACGTCGAATTCGAGGCCTTCGCTGGTGATCTCGCCGGTCTGTATGCTGAAGCCGTCATGGTCGGGGTCCGCCACGCTGATGTTGCCCTTCTTGACCCTGAACACCGCGGCGGTGGCGGTGATGCGGCCGTCCAGCCACTCGGTCTTGGCACCCAGCTCGACCTGCTTGCCCGTGGTGGGCTTGAACAGGGTGCCGAAGTAATCCTGCCCGATCACCGGCACGAACGACTCGCTGTAGCTGGCGTAGACGGACACCTCGTCGCTGGGCTGCCAGACCAGGCCTCCGCGCGGCGACAAGGCGGTGGAATCGGCCGCGGCCGAGGTGCCGGTCATCAGGTTGTCGGAGCTGTTGCGCGCATCGTCGTAGCGCGCACCCACCAGCGCCTTCCACTGCGGGGCCAGTGCGATCAGGTCTTGCACGTAGAAGGCGGTGGTCCGCACCAGGCTGTCGGCGAGCGAGGATTGCCGGTATCCGGCCGGCACCAGCTGGCCGTAGATCGGGTTGAAGATGTCCATGCGGTTGCCAGCCGTCACGGTCGGTGCCGAGAAGTTGTTGTCGCTGTTCGTCAGGCGGTCGGCATCCAGCCCGAACAACACCTGGTGCCGCATGCCGCCCAGGCGCAGGTCGGCGCCCAGCTCGAGCTGGGCGGTGAGCTGCTCGCGCTCGCTGTTTTCTTCGCTGTAGGTGCGGTCGATCAGGCCGGTGACGGGGTCGACATTGGAGACGAACTCGGAGGTCACGCTGCCGGTGCGCAATTGCGCGCGGGCGCTCTCCTGCTTCGACTTGCCATAGCGCAGCGTGTGCTTGAGTTGCCAGCGCCCGTCGAGCCGGTGCTCCACCGTGTAGCCGATCAGTTGCTCCGACACGTCCCGCACGTCGGTGGGCTCGGTGATCAGGCGCGAGATGGGAATCGGCGCGGGTGCGCCGCGGTACATCGGCAGGCCCCAGCGGTCGAAGGAGCGGCGGTCGTCGAGCGCTTCGACCTCGATCGACACCTGCGTGTCCTCGGTGGGCAGCCAGCCCAGCACGGCGGACACGAACTTGCGGTCGGAGAACGAAAAGTCCCGGAAGTTGCCGCCGTGCTCCAGCGCGCCGTTGATGCGCAAGCCGAGCTCGCCGCCGCCCGAGACGGTGGAGAGGTCGGCGGTCGAGCGCAGCAACCCGAAACTGTCGGCACTCAGGCTGACTTCCTGGCCGGACCGGAAGGTCGGCTTCTTGGTCACGTAGTTCAGCGTGCCGCCGGGCTCGATGCGACCGTACAGCACGGAGGCCGGGCCCTTGAGCACCTCGATCTGCTCGACATTCGCGGTGTCGCGCATCGAGCGGCGGCGGTCGGGCAGGCCATCGCGCAGGAACTCGCTGGTAGAAAAGCCGCGGAAGATGAAACCGTCGCCATAGGCGTGCGACGGGCTGCCATCCTGAACACCGCTCACGTTGTGCACGATGTCCTTGGTGCGGTAGGTGCCCTGGTCTTCGATCAACTGGCGCGGAATCACCTGGATCGACTGCGGGATGTCGCGCAGGGGCGCGGCGAGCTTGGTGCCGCTGGTCGCCTCGGTGCGGCGGTAGGCGTCCTGCTTGTTGCCCTGGACCACCACGCTCTGGGACTGCGCGAGCACGCCTGCCGAAGCTGCGGCGCTGTCGCCGGCTGCCGTGGCTTCAAGAACCGCCGCTTCGGCGCTTGTTTGTGCCTGGGCGCTTGAGGCCACCGGAAAGACACCCAACACCAGCAGCGGCCAGCCCCTCTGTACCTTGCGAACCATCACTATCCCCGGCGTGCGACGGTGCGCTGCCGGGTCGAGGTCGTTCGCCGGAGAGCCCGTCAGGTTGTTGAAACGCTGGCTGACTGAGAGGTCCTGGCGGGCGGTGATTCAGTATACATGTAGCAAGAATGATTCGCATTTAGATACAGACCGGCAACCGGCTGTCGCATGGCGTCAAACAGCACCCCTATACTGCGCGCCCATGCCCCGGCTGCTCGTGTTGTTCATCGTCTTGCTGTTGCCGCTCCAGTTCGCCTGGGCGGCCGCGGCGGCGTATTGCCAGCACGAGACCGGCCAGCAGGAAACCGGCGCCCGGCCCGCCCACTTCGGCCACCACGAGCACGTGCATAAGGCGGGCGGCGGCAAGGCCGGTGACGCCGGTGGCCCGGCGCATGCCGACTGCCACACCTGCCAGGCGGCCGCCTCGCCGCTCATCGCCGAGGCGTCGCCGCTGGCCATGGTCTCGCTGCCCTCGGTGCGCCCCGCGCGGCCCGGCGGCCAGCGCCTGGCCTCGGCGCTCGCGCGGGCGCCCGACCGCCCTCAGTGGCCCCGTCTTGCCTGACCGGCGAGACGCTCCAACCCCCTTCGACACCCCGCTCGACTGACCGACGTCTCGCCGAATCCCCTGGTTTCAACCCTGTGAGATTCGATGCGAATTCGTTTTGCGCCGCTGTGGCTGGCGGCCGTATGTTCCAGCCCGTTCGTCGTGCAGGCCCA
>DATHWJ010000560.1:0-4845 GCA_035460745.1 Ideonella sp.
CCCTACTTCGGCATCGAGATCCCCGACGCGCCGGGCAAGTACTTCTACGTCTGGCTGGACGCGCCGGTGGGCTACCTGGCCTCGCTGAAGAACTACTTCGACAAGACCGGCATCGACTACGACGCCTTCTTCGCCGACCCCGCGGTGCAGCAGGTGCACTTCATCGGCAAGGACATCACCACCTTCCACACGCTGTTCTGGCCGGCGATGCTGCACTTCTCGGGCCGCAAGACGCCCGACCACATCTTCGTGCACGGCTTCATCACCGTCAGCGGCGCCAAGATGAGCAAGAGCCGCGGCACCGGCATCTCGCCGCTGCGCTACCTGGAGCTGGGCCTGCACCCCGAGTGGCTGCGCTACTACATCGCCGCCAAGCTGAACGGGCGCGTCGAGGACATCGACTTCAACCCGGCCGACTTCGTCTCGCGCGTCAACTCGGACCTGATCGGCAAGTACATCAACATCGCCAGCCGGGCCGCGGGTTTCCTCAGCAAGCGCTTCGGCGGCTGGCTGTCGGCCGACCTGGGGGTCGAGGGGCGCATGCTGGTCGATACGCTGCGCGGCCATTGCGGCGCGATCGAGCAGCTCTACGAGGAGCGCGAGTTCGGCAAGGCGCTGCGCGAGATCATGGCGCTGGCCGACAAGGTCAACGAGTACGTCGACCAGCACAAGCCCTGGGAGCTGGCCAAGACCGCCGGCGAAGACGATGCCAAGAAGGCGGCGCTGCAGGACGTCTGCAGCACCTGCATCGAGGCCTTCCGGCTGCTGACCATCTACCTCAAGCCGGTGCTGCCGGCGCTGGCCGTGCAGGTGGAGGGCTTCCTGAAGGTGGCGCCGCTGATGTTCGCCGACGCGGCGCACTCGCTCAAGGAGCACCAGATCGGCGACTACCAGCACCTGATGCAGCGGGTCGATGCCAAGCGCGTCGAGGCCTTGTTCGAGCCGGCCGCGGACGCCGCACCGGCCTCCGCCGAAGACGGGCTCGACGAAGAGACACTGCCCGGCGGCGAGGCGCTGGCCGCGCAGATCGCCATCGACGACTTCGCCAAGATCGACCTGCGCATCGCGCGCATCGTCAACGCCGAGCATGTGGAGGGCTCGACCAAGCTGCTGCGGCTGACGCTGGACGTCGGCGAGGGCCGGCTGCGCAACGTCTTTTCCGGCATCAAGAGCGCCTACCAGCCGCAAGACCTGGTCGGCAAGCTGACCGTGATGGTCGCCAACCTGGCGCCGCGCAAGATGAAGTTCGGGCTCAGCGAGGGCATGGTGCTGGCGGCCAGCCATGCCGACGAGAAGTCCAATCCGGGCGTTTTCGTGCTGGAGCCGTTCCCGGGCGCCCAGCCGGGCATGCGGGTGCGCTGATGGCCCGGGCCGGCGGCATGTCCCTGCGCCGGCGGTTCATGGCGCGGGCTTACCACTGCGGTCCTCCGGCGGGGCGTTTGTCGCCCCGCACCACCGTCTCCCGGAGGACCGATGAAGCTCCCGTTCACGCTGCACCCCTTTCGCCCGCGCCTGCTTGACGCGCTGCGCGGCTACAGCCGCGCCCACTTGATCGCCGACCTGGGCGCCGGGCTCACCGTGGGCATCGTCGCGCTGCCGCTGGCGATGGCCTTTGCGATCGCCTCCGGCGTCAAGCCCGAGCAAGGCCTGTTCACCGCGATCATCGCGGGCTTGCTGATCTCGGCGCTCGGCGGCTCCAGCGTGCAGATCGGCGGGCCGGCCGGCGCCTTCATCGTGATCGTCTACGGCATCGTCGAGCGCTACGGCCTGGCCAATCTGCTGATCGCCACCTCGGTGGCCGGGCTGCTGCTGTTCCTGATGGGGCTGCTGCGGCTGGGCGGCATCGTGCGCTACATCCCGGTGTCCATCGTGATCGGCTTCACCAACGGCATCGCGGTGCTGATCGGCCTGTCGCAGCTGAAAGACCTGCTGGGGCTGGACATCGACAAGATGCCGGCCGACTTCTTCACCCAGATCAAGCTGCTGGCCCAGCACCTGGCCAGCTTCAACCCCTACGCCTTCGCGCTGGGCCTGGGCTGCCTGGCGCTGGTCGTGGCCTGGCCCAAGGGCTACGCGGCGCCCGGCCAGCCCGGCAGCCGCTGGGCGCGCTGGCGGCAGTTCGCCGCCCTTGTGCCGGGCACGGTGGTCGCGCTGGTCGCCGCCACCGTGCTGGCCTGGGGGCTGTCGCTGCCGGTCGAGACCATAGGCTCGCGCTTCGGCGGCATCCCGCAGGCGCTGCCCGGCTTCGAGCTGCCCGACTTCGCCTGGGCCACGGTGAAGCAGTTGCTGATCCCCATCCTGACGATCGCGATGCTGGGCGCGATCGAGTCGCTGCTGTGTGCCCGTGTGGCCGACAACATGGGCGACCTGCCGCGCCACGACCCCAACCAGGAGCTGATGGCGCAGGGCGTGGCCAATTTCATCGTGCCGTTCTTCGGCGGCATCCCGGCCACCGGCACCATCGCCCGCACCGTCACCAACGTGCGAGCCGGCGCGCGCAGCCCTGTCGCCGGCATCGTGCACGCGCTGGTGCTGCTGGCCATCGTGCTGGCGGCCGCGCCGCTGGCGCTGAACATCCCGCTGGCCGCGCTGGCCGGCATCCTGCTGTTCGTGGCCTGGAACATGGGCGAGTGGCGCGAATTCGCGCGGCTGCGGCACTTCCTGATGACCTACCGCGTGATCCTGGTCGGCACCTTCGTGACGACGGTGGTCTTCGACCTCACGGTCGCGGTCGAGATGGGCCTGGTGCTGGCCTGCGCCTTTTTCATCTGGCGCATGGCGCAGCTGTTCCGCGCCACGCCGGTGGTGGCGGCCGATCTGGGCGTGGAGGTGCCGCCCGGCGTGCAGGTCTTCGAGCTCTTCGGCACCTTGTTCTTTGGGGCCACCGGCAAGGTCGAGGCCCTGCCCGCGCGGCTGGCGCCCGGCACCACCACGCTGGTGCTGGACCTGCACCGCCTGATCTCGATGGACACCTCCGGGCTGGAGGCGATGCAGCACCTGCGCCACGAGCTGGCGCGCCACGGCGTGACGCTCTGGCTGGCGCGGCTCAACGAGCAGCCGCTGTCGCTGGTGCGGCGCGCCAGTTTCGACCTGGAACTGGGCCCTGGCCGCCTGATCGCCAGGCCGGAACACGCCTGGAACCCCAGCGCCAGCTAAAATCATTGGTTCGACAGCCCAACGCCGGATTCACCATGCCCTTGTTCTGGAAGCCCTACACCTCCGACGTCACCCAGTTCATCGACTCGCTGAAGGCCAAGAAGCCGACGCTGGAAGCCGAACAACGCGCCGGCCGCGGCCTGCTGTGGGACAAGGCGCAAGACCGCGACGCGGCCGTCGAGTTCGAAGACGCCCGCGTGCCGCAGCAGCCCTACGTCTACCAGACCCAGGTCAAGTGATCGCCCGCACCGGCGCCGGCCCGCACGACACCGCGCCACCGCCCCGTTGAACCCGCTCCCCCGCCCGTGACCCAGGCCCGCCTCGCGCCCCACCCGCCCGAGCTGCCGCCCGCCGTGGCCCCCGAAACCGACCTGCCGAAAGAAATCGACGGCATCGCGGTCGCGCGGCTCTACGGCGAGCCCCTGTTCTCGATGCCGACGGATCTCTACATCCCGCCGGACGCGCTGGAGATCTTCCTCGAGGCCTTCGAGGGGCCGCTGGACCTGCTGCTCTACCTGATACGCAAGCAGAACTTCAACATCCTCGACATCCCGATGGCGGATGTCACCCGCCAGTACCTGCGCTACGTCGACCAGATCCGCCAGCACAACCTGGAGCTGGCCAGCGAATACCTGCTGATGGCCGCGATGCTGATCGAGATCAAGTCGCGCATGCTGCTGCCGCCCAAGAAGGTGGAGGGCGGCCAGGAGGCCGAGGATCCGCGCGCCGAGCTGGTGCGCCGGCTGCTGGAGTACGAGCAGATGAAGCTGGCCGCCGCGCGGCTGAACGCGCTGCCGGTGCTGGGCCGCGACTTCCTGCGCGCCCAGATCGCCATCGAGCAGGCCATCAAACCGCGCTTCCCCGATGTCTCGGCCGAGGAGCTGCGCGACGCCTGGGCCGACATCATGAAACGCGCCAAGCTGCACCAGCACCACAAGATCTCGCGCGAGCAGCTCTCGGTGCGCGAGTACATGAGCGTGGTGCTGCGGCGGCTGCAGGGCCGCCGGTTCGTCGAGTTCCAGGAGCTCTTCGACGTGACCCAGGGCGGGCCGGTGATCGTGGTCACCTTCATCGCGATGCTGGAGCTCGCGCGGGAGCGGCTGCTGGAGCTGACCCAGGCGGAGGCGTTTGCGCCGATTTACGTGCGGTTGGCGTATCGGCAGATTTGAGGGATGAGGCTCGGGGCGCGGGCCCTTGGTGGGTGCCGCTGACGCGACTCGCTCTGTTCTTCTGGCGAGAGCCCGCCGGGTTGCGCCCGGCTGGCGCCTCACTTTCTTTGCGGGCGCAAAGAAAGTAAGCAAAGAAAGCGCCTCAACACCCATATTTATTTCTCGGCCAGGGCATCGGTCGCTACGCTCCGAGTAGTGCACCCGGGGCCGTCTCGCCCAGCAGCGGGCGAGACCCTCGCTGGCACGGGGCTGCACGCTCCATGGCTCGCTCGCGGGTCGAGAGACTCGTGCCTCACGTCTCGCTCCCGCCCCCGACACAACCCGAGTCGAGGTGCTCGTGAGAGATGCGCCGTTGTCTCGCCCGCTGCTGGGCGAGACGGCCCCGGGTGCACAGGACGGAGCGCAGCGACCGATGCCCTGGCCGAGAAATAAATATGGGTGTAAAGCGCTTTTCTTTGGTTACTTTCTTTTTCGCAAAAAAGAAAGTGACTCGCCGGCCGGGCGAAACCCGGCGGGCTCT
>DATHWJ010000561.1:0-5519 GCA_035460745.1 Ideonella sp.
CCCCAGCGCCGCCAACTCGCGCAGACAGGCGCTGAGCGCGGGGTCGGGGCTGCAATCGTCGATCGCTACCAGCTCGAACGGCATCTCCACGGGGGCCGACAACACGCTCCACAGACAGCGCAGTGTCTCTTGCGCCCCGGCGTAGATCGGCACGATCACATCCAGCACCGGTGCGGGCGGCCGTGCGGGCAGCGTGCGCCACGGCGCCAAGTCGAGATAGTCGCGGCCGTCCAGCCGGGTGCTGGTCATCCAGGGCAGGTGGCCGGGTTCGGGCAGGGCGGCGTCCGGCGGCAGGCCTTCCAGCAGGTAGCGGACCAGCGGGTCGGCGTGGCTGGCGGCGCTGGCGCGCGTCAGCCGCTGCATCAGGCCCTGGCGCGCACCGACCGTGGGCTCGAAGTGGGGGTGCGGCCGGCGGCGCTCCTTCCAGCCCCAGGTTGCGAAGTGCACCAGCGGGTCCAGCTTGGCCTCGCGCACGTCGCGGTTGGCTTCGCTGTAGTAGCTGGCGTCGAACCAGCCGCAGGGCGACAAGTCCTGGAAGCGGCCGCTCAGGCCGTAGTGCAGCAGGCGGTTGATGCCGGGATGCCGCCGGCCGTCGAGTTGGCCGGTGTAGTGGCGCGGGTCGAAGAGGCACATCGGCACCAGCGAACGCGCATCGCCGTAGCGCACGTAGTGCCGCAGGGCCGACATGCCATCCCGCTCGTGCTCGGGCACTTGGTCTTCATAGAGCGCCTTGTCGAACAAGCCCAGGCTGCGGGTGAGCCTGAGCTCCAGCGAGTCCGCCTGGCGCGACCAGCCCGGCCGCCGCCGCAGAGCCTCGAGCAGGCGCAGCGCCGTGGCGGCGACTGACGGGCGCCTCAGCCAGCGGCCAACGCGCCCTGGCGGACCCAGGCGCGTCGGGGCTCGCTGCTGCACAGTGCTGACGACCTCGGCAGGGCCTTGGGGATCCAGCCAATCGCCCACACCCGCCGAGTCTGCCAGCACCTGCAGCGCCGTGCGCAGCGCATGGTCCAGCCCACCCAGTTCGCCGGCCAGCACCAGGTGTTCCATCGCCAGCAAGCCCTGGTGGCTGCGCCGGCCCGGGTCGGTCATCGCGAGCGCCTGGTCGAGGCGGTCCGACAACTCGTCGCGGCGCAGGCGGAGCGGCTCGCCGCAAGGGAGGCTGCCGACCATCACCTGCAACACCAACTCATCGGCGCCGCTGAACTGCCGCCACAGCGAGCCGGGCACTTCGAGCTCGAAGCCGACCTCATCATGCTCGAGCGCCAGTGCGGTTGCCACATCCTTGCGCGAGGTGCGCGAGACCATGCAGTCCAGCAGCATGCCTGCGCAGCGCAGCCGTATCGGTTCACGCTGGCGAGGTTCGTCCGCCACCCAGCCGGCGAGCAGCAAGCCGTGCCAGCCCTCGAGGTGGCGTGCGACGGGGAGAGCCTCCAGAACGCTGTCGGCATCGCCAGCCGGCCCACCTTGCCACTGCTGCGCTTCGGCAAGATGGATGCGAAGCGGGGCAAGAAGGCTCTCGCGTTGCAGCGGATCGGCCTCCCGCCCCAAGCGATTCATCCAGCCGACGAGGCCCTTGAGGGTCGGCACGAGCGGATGCTGGGTGGCTGCGACGTCATTCACCAGGATCTGCATGCCACTGCCTGAGTCGCTCATGGCGCGCCAGATCGAGGTCGGCAGCTCGATCTCGAAACCCAGCGCCAGCGGAGCATCGCCGCCCAGCGCAAGTTGCACGTCGGCGCGCGGTACGCGGCGCAGCGGCGCTTCCAGGATGCTGCCGCAGTGCAGGGCGATGCGCTCCTGGCCTGGCGTGACCGGGTCGTGCGCCCACCCGATCAGGCGAGTGCCTTCGACCCGTTCGACCACCAGGCGCATGGACTGTGTGTCGGTGCGGGGCGCATGAGTCAGCAGGGGGATCACGTTGTCGGGCATGTGCGCAGGGGTGGGGGCGGAGGGCGTGGCTGCGGCAGGCTCGGGCTCCCCTTCTGCCGCTGAATGAGGACTCGATGAGACCGCGAGCGCGCGATTCTCGACGATTATGGAGTGCGCCGGCCTGCCGTTCGCCACGCCTGGAAGCGCCGTGCGGCAGCGCACAATACCGCCTTCGCCTCCCGCCGCACACCGCATTGAAGCCCACTCCCCACGCCAACAAGTCGCCTGCGGCGCTCGCCACCCTGACCCTGGCGGCGCTCGGCGTCGTGTACGGCGACATCGGGACCAGCCCGCTGTATGCGATGAAGGAGGTCTTCCACGCCGGCCACGTGCAGGCGACGCCGGAAAACGTGCTCGGCGTGCTGAGCCTGATCTTCTGGACCATGACCACCGTGGTCTCGCTGAAGTATGTGTTGCTGATACTGCGGGCCGACAACAACGGCGAGGGCGGCCTGATCGCGATGCTGGCGCTGGCCACCACGGCGGTGAAGGAACGGCCGCGGCTGCGGCGGCGGCTGATGGTGGTGGGGCTGTTCGGCACGGCGATCTTCTATGGCGACGGTGTTATCACGCCGGCCATCTCGGTGCTCTCGGCGGTCGAGGGCCTGGGGGTGGTGGCGCCCGGGCTGCACGGCGTGGTGATCCCGATCACGCTGGTGGTGCTGACGGGCCTGTTCGCGGTGCAGCGCTATGGCACCGGCGGCATCGGCAAGTTCTTCGGGCCGGTCACGCTGGTCTGGTTCTTCGTGCTGATCGCGCTCGGCCTGCCGCACATCGTCGACAACCCGGCCGTGCTGGTGGCGCTGAACCCGGCCTATGCGCTGGGCTTCTTCGCCGACGAGCCGCTGGTTGCCTTCATCGCGCTGGGCGCGGTGGTGCTGTGCGTCACCGGCGGCGAAGCGCTGTATGCCGACATGGGCCATTTCGGCCGCCTGCCTATTCGCATCGCCTGGTACTCGCTGGTGATGCCGGCGCTGGTGGTGAACTACTTCGGCCAGGGCGCGCTGCTGCTGCGCCACCCCGAGGCGGTCGGCAACCCCTTCTACATGATGGCGCCCGAGTGGTCGCGCCTGCCGCTGGTGTTCCTCGCCACGGCGGCCACGGTGATCGCTTCGCAGGCGCTGATCACCGCGGCGTTTTCGGTCACCAAGCAGGCCATACAGCTCGGCATCCTGCCACGCATGACGGTGCGCCACACCTCCGTGCGCGACACCGGCCAGATCTACGTGCCCTTCATCAACTGGGGCCTGTACGTCTTCATCGTGCTGGCGGTGGCGCTGTTCCGCACCTCGTCCAGCCTGGCGTCGGCCTACGGCATCGCGGTCACGCTGGACATGACCATCACCACGGTGATGACCTTCTTCGTGATCCGCTACGGCTGGAAGTACCCGCTGGTGCTGTGCCTGCTGGCGACCGGCTTCTTCTTCATCATCGATGTCACCTTCTTCCTGTCGAACATGCTCAAGCTGTTCGCCGGCGGCTGGTTCCCGCTGGTGATAGGCACCGGCATGTTCCTGCTGATGCTGACCTGGAAGCAGGGCCGGGCCATCATGCGGCGCCGCGTGCGCGACGAGGCCATCGAGCTCGACGGCTTCCTCGACGCGGTCTTCGTCAGCCCGCCGCTGCGGGTGCCCGGCACGGCGGTCTTCCTGGTGGCCGAGGAGGGCCTGACGCCCAACGCGCTGATGCACAACCTGAAGCACAACAAGGTGCTGCACGACCACAACCTCTTCGTCACGGTGCGCCACCACGAAGTGCCGTGGATAGGCTTCGACAAGCGCCTCACGATGAAGCCGCTGGGCCACGACTGCTGGCAGGTGAGCCTGAACTTCGGCTTCAAGAACGACCTCGACATGCCCGAGGCGCTCAAGCTGCTCGAAGGCCGCGGCGTGCCGCTGGACGAGATGGACACCAGCTACTTCCTCTCGCGCGACACGGTGATACCGACCTTCGGCGACGGCATGGCGATGTGGCGCGAGAAGCTCTTCGCCAGCATGCACCGCAACGCGACCGACATGGCCGACTTCCTCAACCTGCCGGCGAACCGCATCGTCGAGCTGGGCGCCAAGGTAGAGATATAACCCCCACGCTCGCTGGCGCGCGCTGCCCCCAAGGGAGCTCGCGCAGCGGACCGGCGGAGCCGGATCCGCGCACGCCCCTTGATGGGCTGTGGCATGAGGTGGACTGTTCGTGGAGAACTGAATTGCATCTCTTCCGAGATCTTTCCTTTTCGGCCGTCGTCGCCGGCTTCGTTGCCGTGCTGGTGGGCTTCACCAGCTCGGTGGCGATCGTCTTCGCCGCCGCGCAGGCGCTGGGCGCGAGCCCGGCGCAGACGGCCTCTTGGATCTGGGCGCTCGGGCTGGGCATGGGCGTCACCAGCCTGGGCCTGTCGCTGCACTACCGCAAGCCGGTGCTGACGGCCTGGTCGACACCGGGCGCCGCCTTGATCGCGGCGACCCAGGGCGTGGCGATGCCCGAGGCGATCGGCGCCTTCGTGGCCTGCGCGCTGCTGATCGTGCTGGTCGGCTACACCGGCTGGTTCGAGCGGGTGATGGACCGCATCCCCGTCGCCATCGCGGCCGCGCTGCTGGCCGGCGTGCTGGCGCGCTTTGCACTCGATGCGGTGCTGGCGGCGCGCACGGCCCCCACGCTGGTGCTGGTGATGGCGCTGAGCTACCTGGCCGGGCGGCGCTGGTGGCCGCGCTATGCCGTGCCGGGAGTGCTGCTCGCGGGAATGGCGGTGGCGGCGGCGCAGGGTGGCTTGCATTTTGGCGGCGTGGCCTGGGGCTGGGCCGCGCCGGTCTGGACCACGCCGGTCTTCTCCCCGAGCACGCTGGTGAGCGTCGCGCTGCCGCTGTTCGTCGTCACGATGGCGTCGCAGAACCTGCCGGGGGTCGCGGCGCAACGGGCCTCGGGCTACGACATTCCCGTCTCGCCGGTGGTCGGGGCGACCGGCGTGGCCAGCCTACTGCTGGCGCCGTTCGGCGGCTATGCCTTCAACCTCGCGGCGATCACCGCGGCGATCTGCATGGGCCGCGAGGCCCACCCCGACCCGGCACGGCGCTACACCGCCGCGGCCTGCGCCGGTGTCTTCTACATCGTGCTCGGCCTGGCCGGCGGCGCGGTGGCCGGGCTGCTGAGCGCCTTCCCGCGCGAGCTGGTGGCGGCAGTCGCCGGGCTGGCGCTGCTGGGCACCATCGCGGGTGGCCTGTCCGGCGCGCTGAAGGAGGAGCAGCACCGCGACGCGGCGCTGCTGACCTTCCTGGTCACCCTCTCGGGCCTCACGGTGGTTGGCATAGGCTCGGCCTTCTGGGGCGTGGTGGCCGGCGCGGTGGCCCTGGCCGTGCTGCGCCGCTGACTATCCCCGGCCCGAACAACTCTGCCTAGTACCCCTACCGCCACCCGGCACCCAGGGCGCACCGCTCGGTCAAAACCCGGTGGCGTGCGCGGATCCGGCTCTGCCGGTCCGCTGCGCGGCCTTGCAGGCCGCGCCGGGCCAGTGCCCCGGCCCTTCGCCAGGCACAAAGGGTCCACTGGACCCTTTGTGTCCGGGCTCAGCCCCCCTGGGGGGCAGGGAGCGCCAGCGACCG
>DATHWJ010000562.1:0-4272 GCA_035460745.1 Ideonella sp.
GTCGCGCCGCAGGGCCTTGTCCGGCATCAGCTGCGAGAGCCGCACGATGCGCGCGCTCCAGCCGGCGTGGGCCAGCTGCAGCGTGACCAGGGCCTGCAGCCCCTGGATTGCGTTCAGCAGCCGCAGCCGGTTGGGCGGCAGCACCAGCAGCGGCAGGGTGGCGGCCACCGCGTGCGGCAGCGGGGTGACATAGGACATCAGCACCGCAAGCCGGGCCCACTCGGCCGCGGCCAGGCCGTCGATGGCGCCGCTGGGCCGCGCTTCGGCCTGCACCGCCAGCGCCCGCGCCTCGTGCCAGGCCAGGCCGGCCTTGGCCTGGTTGGCGCGGGTGCTGATGACGGCCAGGTTGCCGGCGGCGTAGCCGGCGTCGTTGTAGACCCGGTCGACCGAGGCGTCGCTGCCGGTGCCGGTGGCGTAGCTGAGGGCGCTGCGGGTGACGGGGCAGCGCGCGGTGTCGATCTGCGCCAGGAAATGCGGCGTCACCTGCACGCCCTCGAAGCTGCGGCCGCGCAGCCAGGCGTGCAGCCGCAGCTGCAGCCACTTGCGCACGTGGCGGCTGGGCTTGAGCGTGCGCTGGCCGAAGCTGGCGCGGCCGGCCTCCCAGCCCTGGCGCAGCGGGTGGGCCGGGTGCAGGTGCTCGGCAGGCGGCACCACGCCGTAGTGCGCATGGTCCCAGCCCAGCTCGAAGCCGGCTTGCGGCTGCTCCTGGGCGCTGGCGGGCAGGGTCTCGAACTCGAAAGCGGCTTGGGCCATGGTCTTGTCCTCGGGCTGGGGGTTGAACGATGGAAGCCAGTTTGGCGGGCCATGAGCTCATGGCGTGAGCCAGGAAATGGCTGAAAACTCTTTCTTCGAGGTATGCTGCAGGCTCGCGCCATGAGCTCCTGATGCTGTAGGGCGCAAGGTTTGGCAACACCCAGGGAGGGCCGCGATGGACCGTACCGAACGCTTCTACAAGATCGAAATGCTGATACGCAGCCAGGGCGGCGTCAGCTTCGAGACCCTGCAAGACGAGCTGGAGGTCTCGCGCGCCACCCTCAAGCGAGACCTGCAGTACCTGCGCGAGCGCATGGACGCGCCCATCGTCTACGAGCGGGCCGACAACCTCTACCGCTTCGGCAGCAGCACGCCCGGCGCTACCGGCCGCGCCGCCCAGCGCACCCACGAGCTGCCGGGCGTCTGGTTCAGCGACACCGAGATCCATGCGCTGCTGACGATGCACCAGCTGATCCAGGGGCTGGACGCCGGCGGCGTGCTCGGCCGCCACCTGCAGCCGCTGCTCGACAAGCTGCACGGCATGCTGGGCACCAGCGAGTCGGAGTCGCGCGAGTTGATGCGCCGCGTCAGAATAGTCAGCCCGGCGCGCCGGGCCGTGCCCAGCCGCTTCTTCGAGACGGTGGGCAGCGCGCTGCTGAAGCGCCGCCGCATCGAGATGACCTACTACACCCGCGGCAAGCAGACCGAGTCGCATCGCACCGTCTCGCCGCAGCGGCTGATCCACTACCGCAACACCTGGTACCTCGACGCCTGGTGCCACAGCAGCGAGGGCCTGCGCCGCTTCGCGCTGGACGCGGTGCGCGCCGCCAGCGTGCTGGAGCTGCGCGCCAAGGACGTGGCGATGAAGACCGTCGAAGCCGAGCTCGACGGCGGCTACGGCATCTTCAGCGGCAAGAGCCTGCAGCAGGCCACGCTGCACTTCAGCGCCGAGGCCGCGCAGTGGGTGGCCCACGAGGAGTGGCACCCGCAGCAGCAGCTCAAGAGCCTGCCCGACGGCAGCCTGGAGATGCGCCTGCCCTATGCCGACGCCACCGAGCTGGCGATGGACATCCTGCGCCACGGCCAGCAGGTCAAGGTGCTGGCCCCGGCGGCGCTGGCCAGGCTGGTGGCCGAGCGGCTCAAGACCGCCGCGGCGCAGTACCCGCAGGTCAGCAAGCGCTAAGACGCGGGCCGATGCACACCCTCGCCCAACTGCGCGCCGGCGAGCTGGCCGGGCTGCGCCGGCTCGACCTCTGCGGCGGCCTGGCGGAGTTCCCGCCGGAGATCTTCGATCTGGCCGACTCGCTGGAGATCCTCAACCTCTCCGGCAACGCGCTGCACAGCCTGCCGCCCGGGCTGCATCGCCTGCACCGGCTGCGCGTGCTGTTCTGCTCCGACAACCGCTTCACCGAGCTGCCCGAGGCGGTGGGCCGCTGCGAGCAGCTGGAGGTGGTGGGCTTCAAGGCCAACCGCATCGAGGCCGTGGCGGCCGCCGCGCTGCCACCCCGCCTGCGCTGGCTGATACTGACCGACAACGCGCTGGCCGGGCTGCCCGACGAGCTCGGCCGCCGGCCCCGGCTGCAAAAGCTGATGCTGGCCGGCAACCGGCTCGCCGCGCTGCCCGAGACGCTGGCCGGCTGCGAACGGCTGGAGCTGCTGCGCATCGCCGCCAACCGCTTCGAGGCGCTGCCGGGCTGGCTGCCCGCGCTGCCGCGGCTGTCATGGCTGGCCTATGCCGACAACCCGCTGTGCGCAGGCTCGGCCCGCGCGCCCGGCACCGGCGTGATCGACTGGGCCCGCCTGAGCCTGCAGTCTCCGCCGCTCGGCGAAGGCGCCTCCGGCGTGATCCACCCGGCGCTGTGGCAGGCGGCCGAGGGCGCCGCCGTGCCGGTCGCCGTCAAGCTCTTCAAGGGCGCCGTCACCAGCGACGGCTCGCCCGCCAGCGAAATGGCAGCCTGCATCGCGGCCGGCCCGCACCGCCACCTGGTCAGCGCACTGGGCCAGCTGGGCGGCCACCCGCAGGGCACGCCGGGCCTGGTGATGGACCGCATCGCAGCGGTCTTTCGCAACCTGGCCGGCCCGCCCAGCCTGGACTCCTGCACCCGCGACGTCTACGCCGCCGAGGCCCGCTTCACGCCCCAGGCCGCCGTGCGGCTGGCGCTGGGCATCGCCTCGGCCACCGCCCACCTGCACGCCCGCGGCATCCTGCACGGCGACCTCTACGCCCACAACATCCTGTGGGACGGGCAGGGCGAGGCCTTGCTGGGCGATTTCGGCGCCGCGTCCTTCCTGCCGGTGGGCGACGAGCGGGCGGCGCAGGCGCTGCAGCGCCTGGAGGTGCGGGCCTTCGGCTGCCTGCTGGAGGAGCTGCTGGCGCGCTGCGAGGCTGGCGGCGAAGGCCTCGTGGGCTTGCAGGCGCTGCAGCGGCGCTGCCTGCACGAGCCGGCCGACGGGCGGCCGCTGTTCGACGAGATCGAGCAGGCGCTGCGAGGCCTGGCCGGCGCAGCGAGCTGAGCGGATGTCGGCGTCTTAACCGGGCGCCTCCAGCGGGCGCCTCGCCGGGCGTTTCAGCCGGGCGTCTCGCTGCCGGCCCGCCAGGCCTGCAACCGCTCCTGCCAGGCCGCCAGCTCGGGGCTGTGGGCGTAGCCGCTGCTGCGGCGCTCCTCGGCGAGCTGGCGCAGCAGCTTGCGCTGGGCGGCGCTGTGCTCGCGCGGCATCACGGTCTCGGTCTGCACCACCAGCGGCCCGCGCGAGCCGTCGCGCTGGGGGTAGCCGCGGCCCTCCAGCACCTGCAGCGGGCCAGCGGCGATGTCCAGCGTCAGCGTGCCGCCCTCCAGCGCCGGCACCTCCAGCGAGCTGTCGACCAGGCTGCTGTAGAAGTCCACTGGCACGCGGCAGCTGAGCCGCTGCTGGGCGTCGAAGCTGAAGACCGGGTGGGGCTGGATCTCGATGCCGAGTTCGATGTCGCCGCCGCCCTCGGCGCCGCGCTGGCCCTGGCCGCGCAGCAGCATGGTCTGGCCGGCGCGCATGCCGGGCGGAACACGCACCTCGAAGTGGTAGCCGCGCGCCGGCTGCCGGCCGCTGCCCTGGCAGTCGTCGCAGGCCTTGCGGTCGGCGCCGTCGCCGCGGCAGGCGGCGCAGGAGCGCCAGCCGGCCTTGGCCGTCGACTTGACGCGGCCCTCGCCGCTGCAATTGCGGCAGTTGGAGCGCGGCGAGACCAGGCGGCCTATGCCGGTGCAGGTGACGCACCAGTCCGCCACGCTGCCGATCAGCTCGTGCGTGCAGCCGAAGGCGGCCTGCTCCAGGCGCAGCCGGGCGGTGTGGCGGATCGTGGCGGAAGGCTGGGCCTCGCCGTCGGGCTGCCAGCGGGTGCTGCCCCAGTCGCGCTCCCACCAGGGGCGGGGCGCGCGGCGCGGGGCCTCGGCGGCCTCGGGTTCGGGCGAGGGCGGCGCTGCGGGCGGTGGCGCGGCGGAGGCGCCTCGGGCGCTGGCCTTGCTCGCGGCGGGCTGGGCCGCCGCC
>DATHWJ010000563.1:0-20764 GCA_035460745.1 Ideonella sp.
TGCCGGTCTCGGCCTGCAGCTCGGCCAGCAGCGCGAGGATCTGGGCCTGCGTGGTCACGTCCAGCGCGGTGGTCGGCTCGTCGGCGATCAGCAGCGCCGGGTTGCAGGCCAGCGCCAGCGCGATCAGCGCACGCTGCCGCATGCCGCCCGAGAGCCGGTGCGGCACCTCGAAGGCGCGCTGGGCCGGCGAGGGCATGCGCACCCGGCCCAGCAGCGCCACCGCGCGCTCCCAGGCGGCGCTGCGGCTCAAGGCCGGCGTGTGCAGCCGCAGCGCCTCGGCGATCTGGCTGCCGATGCGCTCGACCGGGTTCAGCGCCGAGAGGTCCTGGAACACCATGCCCACCCGGCCGCCGCGCACCTGGCGCAGCGCGCGGGCGTCGAGCTTGAGCAGGTCGACACCGTCCAGCAGCACCTCGCCGGCCACGATGCGCCCGGGCGGCGCGATCAGCCGCAGCAGCGATGCGGCGGTGACGGACTTGCCGCTGCCGCTCTCGCCGACCAGCGCCACGGTCTCGCCGCGCCGCACCGTGAGGTCCACGCCATCGGCCGCCCTGGCGACGCCGCCGGCCGTGTCGAACCAGGTCTTGAGCCCGCGCACTTCGAGCAACACCGTCATGCCGCGGCCCTTTGTTTGAGGTGCGGGTTCACCGCGTCGCTGAGGCCTTCGCCCAGCAGGTTGAAGGCCAGCACCGCCACCACGATGGCCGCGCCGGGCAGCGCGCAGATGTACCAGGCATCGACCACCTGGTCGCGGCCGGCGCCGATGAGGGTGCCCCAGCTCATCACGTTGGGGTCGCCCAGGCCCAGGAAGGCCAGCGCGGCCTCGGTCTGTATCGCGTTGGCCACCGTCAGCGTCGAGACCACGACGATGGGCGGCAGCGCGTTGGGCAGGATCTGCGTCAGGATCAGCCGCAGGTCGCTCATGCCCATGGTCTCGGCCGCCAGCACGAACTCGCGCTCGCGCAGCCGCATGAACTCGGCCCGCACCAGCCGTGCGGTGGCCGGCCACGAGACGATGCCTATGGCCACCACCTCGGTCAGCACCGAGGGCTTGAACAGGGCCACCAGCACGACCGCCAGCACGAACTTCGGCACCGTCTGGAAGACCTCGGTGACGCGCCCCAGCACCGCATCGACCCAGCCGCGGTAGAAGCCGCTCAGCGCGCCCACCGCCACGCCCAGCAGCGCCGCGAGCGCGCTGCTGACCAGGCCGATCAGCAGCGAGACGCGGGCGCCGGAGACCAGGCCGGTGGCGATGTCGCGGCCCATCAGGTCGGTGCCCAGTGGGTGGGCCGGCTCCTCGCCGGGCCACAGCGTGGGCGTGCCGGCCATCTCCCAGGGGTCGCCGGGCATCAGCCAGGGGCCGGCCAGCGCGACGACCGCGAGCATGGCCAGCAGCAGGGTGCCGATCAGCATCGAAGGCCGCCGCGCCAGGCGCAGCAGGGCGACACCCAGGCCGTGCAGCCGGCGTGGGCGCGGCACGGCGGCGGCGGAGGTGCTGGCAGGTGTGGCGCCGGCAGTTGTGGCGCCAGCAGTTTCGGCGGACAACACGCTGCTCATGTACGCACCGCCTGCAGCTCCACGCGCGGGTCCAGCAGCACCGTCACCAGATCGACCGCGATGTTGATCACCGTCACCAGCAGCGAGCTCAGCAGCAGGATGCCCAGCAGCAGGTTGAAGTCGCGCGCCAGCACGGCCTCGAAGGCGAGCCGGCCCAGGCCCGGCCACGAGAAGACCGACTCGACCAGCACCGCGCCGCTGAGCAGCGAAGCCACCTGGTAGCCCAGCATCGTGACCAGCGGCAGCGAGGCGTTGCGCAGCGCGTGGCCCAGCAGCACGCGCGGCTCGGAGGCGCCCTTGGCGCGGGCCGTGCGGATGAAGTCGGCGCCCAGCGTCTCTATCATCGAGCCGCGCATCAGCCGTGCATAGACGGCGAGGTAGAAGGTCGAGAGCGTCAGCGCCGGCAGCAGGGCATGGCGCGCGATGTCGGCCACCAGCGCCCACAGTCCGGGCTCCCCGCCCACCGTCAGCATGCCGCCGGCCGGCAGCCAGCCCAGCTTGCCGGCGAACAGCACCAGCGCCATCAACCCCAGCCAGAAGGTCGGCATCGCGTAGGCGAACAGCACCACCACCGACACCGCGTGGTCGAACAGGCTGCCGGGTTTCAGCGCCGTCAGCGTGCCCAGCAGCACGCCCAGCAGCAGCGCGATCGCCAGCGCCAGGCCCATCAGCAGCAGCGTGGCCGGCAGGCGGGTGACGATGAGCTCGAAGACCGGCATGTTCTGCCGGTACGAGAAGCCGAGATTGCCATGGGCGATGTTCCACAGGTAGCTGCCCAGCTGCGCCAGCACCGGCCGGTCCAGGCCGAACTGCGCGCGCAGCGCCGCCATCGACTCGGGCGTGGCGGCGCCGGCCTCGCCGGCCAGCACGTCCACCACGTCGCCCGGCGCGAGCTGCAGCACCATGAAGTTCAGCAGCGCGATGCCCAGCACCACCGGCAGCACCTGCAGCAGCCGGCGCTGGATGAAGGGCAGCAGGCCCCGTGTCATGCCGACTTGGGCTCCAGCCAGGCGTCGGCCAGCGAAGCGAAGAGCCCGTCGCCCTGGGGCTTGAGCTTGTGCAGCCGCGCGGTGGAGACGGTGACCCAGGTCTGCTCGATCAGCTCCAGCAGCGGCACGTCCTCCTGCACGATCTGCTGCCACTGCTTGATCAGGGCCTGGCGCTTGGCGTGATCGGGTTCGTCGGCGGCGGCCTCCATCACCTTGTCCAGCGCGGGATTGGAGTAGCCCGAGCCGTTGGTCCACGGCGCGCCCTTGATGATGTTTTTCGTCCAGTACAGGCGCTGCACGCCCAGCGTGGGGTCGGGCAGGCGGTGCAGGCTGGAGATCATCAGGTCGTAGTCCTGCTCGGTGAAGATGCGGCGCAGGTACGAGGCGGTGTCGCCGGCGCGCAGCTCCACCTCCACGCCGACCTTGGCCAGCGCCTGCTTGATGAACTCGGCCGGCCGCGCCGCGGTGGGGCCGCCGCCGCCGTCGAAGTCCAGCGTGATCTTCAGCCGCTTGCCGTCGGCCCCGCGCTTGAAGCCGGCGGCGTCGAGCAGCGCCTCGGCCTGCTTCAGGTCCAGCGGGTACTTCCTGACCTCGCCGCTGTAGTAGTTGACGACCGACGACGGCACCGGGCCGGTGGCCGGCTTGCCGTAGCCGAGGAAGACGATCTTCAGCAGCGCTTCGCGGTCGATCGCGTGGGCAAAGGCCTGGCGCACGCGCTTGTCGGTGAAGTAGGGCCGGCGCACGTTGAACTGCGTCAGGAAGATGGTCGAGAGGTAGCGACCGTCGTCCAGGTTGATGTCGTACTTCTTCTTGTCCTTGAAGCGGTTCAGGTTGGTCAGCGGGATGCTGGAGGCCAGCGCCGAGTCGATCTCGCCGGCCTCCAGCGCGACGGTGCGGGCGGCCGCGTCGGGGATGAACTTGAAGACCACGCCGTCGAGGTAGGGCAGGTCGCCGCTCGGGCCTTTGCCCCAGTAGTTGGGGTTGCGGTCCAGCCGCACATGGCTGCCCTTGGCCCACTCCTTGAAGACGAAGGGGCCGGTGCCCACCGGGGCGCTGTTGAGCGGGTGGGTCAGCACGTCCTTGCCGGCGTAGAGGTGCCTGGGCAGGATCTGCGCGCCGTAGGTGTTGATGTAGTTGAGGATGTAGGGGGCCGGCGAAGACAGCCGCAGGATGACGGTGTGCTTGTCGGGCGTCTCCACCTTGTCGACATTGGCGAAGGCGGCGCGGCCGAAGGGGTGCAGCTTCTTCCACACCTCGAGCAGCGTGTACTCGACGTCGGCGGCGCTGAAGTCGGCGCCGTCATGCCACTTCACGCCTTGCCGCAGCTTGAAGATCAGGGTCTTGCCGTCGGTGGACTGGTCCCACGAGGTGGCCAGCGCCGGCACCGGCTTGAGCTCGAGGTCGTAGCTGACCAGGCCCTCCAGCACCTTGCTGGAGACCATGCCGATGTTCATCGTGGTGATGAAGGCGGAGGTCAGCAGGGTGGGCTCGGGCGCGATGGCGAGGTTGAGCACGCCGCCCTTGACGGGCGCGCCCGCGGGCTGGGCCTGGGCCAAGGCGGGGGTGTGCAGCCAGGGCAGGCCGAGGGCGGCGAGGGCGCCGAGCTGGCCGCCGTGGTTCAGGAGGTCGCGTCTTTTCATGGGGGGCTTGTGGTGGGCAAATGGGGCGAAAGGCGGCGGCCCGGCGTGCGGCGCGCACCGGCGCCAAGCCGCCTGCGGGAAGGGGCGGGAGACGGGTTCGAGGGCTGGCCCGGCGCGGGCGTCGCGTCGGCGGAAGGGGTCGCCCCCTCTCTACTGGACCGTGACCTTGGCGCTGCGCACCACGCGGCCCCACTTGACGATGTCGCTGTCTATCAGCCGGGCGAACTGCTCGGGCGTGCTCTGCAAGGCCTCGACGCCTTGTCTGCCGAGCTGCTCGCGCACCTCGGTGCTCTGCGTGATGGCGGTGAGCTCGCGGTTGAGCCGCTGCACCAGCTCGGCCGGCGTGCCGGCCGGCACGACGATGCCGAACCACGAGTCGGCGAGGAACTCGGGCAGGTCGGCCTCGACGGCCGAGGGCACGTCGGGCGTCACCGGCGAGCGCTGCGCGCTGCTGACGACCAGCCCGCGCAGCTTGCCGGCGCGGATCTGCGGCGCCAGGATGGCCACCGTGTCCGACGCCACCTGCACCTGGTTGCCCAGCAGCGCGGTGACGGCTTGCACGCTGCCGGCGAAGGGCACGTGCAGCAGGTCCACGCTGGCTTGCGTCTTCAGCAACTCGCCCGTCAGGTGGCAGGTGGTGCCGTTGCCGCAGGACGAAAACGCGAGCGCACCCGGCTGCCGCCTGGCCTCGGCGATCAGCTGCGGCAGGCTCTGGATGGGCGACGAAGCGTTGACCGAGATGATGAAGGCGGTGGAGGCCACGAGGGCCACCGGCGTGAAGCTCTTGACCGGGTCGTACGGCAGCTTGGCGTGCAGGGCCGGGTTGATCGCGAGCTGGCCGTTGGTGGTCAGCGAGAGCGTGTAGCCATCAGGGAGCGCTTGCGCCGCGGCCTGCGCCGCGACGATGGTGCCGGCACCGGGCTTGTTCTCGATGATCACCGTCTGGCCCAGCCGCTCGCCGAGCTTGACGGCGACCAGGCGGGCAATGGTGTCGGCCGCGCCGCCGGGCGGGAAGGGCACGATCAGGTGCAGCGGCTTGCTGGGCCAGGCATCCGGCTGGGCAGACACCGGCGGCGCGATGAAGCCGGCGATCACCAGCAGCACGCCGGCCAGCGCGAAGCGGCTGAAGTTCTTGATGACCGGTTTCACTGCAGCAGCTCCGGCTCGTCCCGGACCAGGACCTGCCACAGCGAGTCGAAGGCGTGCGCGGCGCCGTTGGCGCGGCCGATCTGCTCGTGCGTCAGTGCGGCGGCTCCGTGCGGGATGGGCTGCGGCGTGCCGGCCGCCTCGGCCAGCAGCTGGGTGTGGCAGGCGTTCTCCAGCGCGATGTACCACCAGGCGGCGGCCTCGACCGTCGGCCCGGCCGTGAGGATGCCGTGGTTCTTCAGTATCACGGCCTTGTGGCCGGCCAGCGCCTGCGCGATCTGCGCGCCTTCGCTGGTCTCGTAGACCACGCCGCCGAAGTCCTCGAACAGGCCGTGGTCTTCATGGAAGACGCAGGAGTCCTGCGTCAGCGGGTCCAGCTTGCGGCCCAGCGTGGACCAGGCCTTGCCGTAGAGCGAGTGGGTGTGGGCGGCGGCGACCACGTCGGGCCGCGCTTCATGGATGGCGGCATGGATGGCAAAGGCCGCGCGGTTCAGCGGGCCCTGGCCGACCGCGATCTCGCCCTGCGAGTTCACCAGCAGCAGGTCCGAGACCTTGATGCGCGAGAAGTGCAGCCCGAAGGGGTTGACCCAGAAGTGGTCGCTCAGCTCGGGGTCGCGCGCGGTGATGTGGCCGGCCATGCCGTGCGCCAGCCCGAAGCGGGCAAAGAGCCGGAAGGCGCCCGCCAGCCGCTCCTGGCGGTAGCGGCGCTCTGCCTCCACGCTGCGTTCGATGAGCGGCTCGTCGAACCAGTCCTTGCGCTGCGGGTGGGGGTTGAGCACCAGGCCGGTGGCGGTGGGCGAGCCTGGGCGGGTGGGAACGGGAAAGTTGTGTACAGCACTCATGCAGCAAGCTCCGGCCGCAGGCCAATGCTGCGGAATGGCGCTCACCTTACGGGCGGCACATCCTCAATGGAACTGATATTAGCGGCCATGTTCATGCTCTTCGAGCATGATGTTGCGGGTGCCTGGCGCGGCTGCCTTATCGTTGGGCCCAGGATCGTCTTGGGTGCGGGCGTTCGCGCGCACCATCGCGACGGCAATCACAAATCACAAATGACAAACGCAAAGGAAAGGCTGCCATGAGCATGTCGGGCATTTTTTCGCGAGGGGTCGCGCTGGTGGGCGGCGCGGCAATCCTGTGGCGGCGGCTGCAAGGCAGCGTCGGCCAGCCGGCGGTGGGCGCCTCGCCGACCATCCCCGCGGCCAGGCCTCAAGGCCGCATCCCCACGCTCAAGATGCCGACGGCCAAGGGCTGGGCACCGGGCCAGACGCCGCAGGCGGCACCCGGCCTCCAGGTCAATGCCTTTGCCACCGGCCTGAAGCACCCGCGCTGGATCCAGGTGCTGCCCAATGGCGACGTCACGGTGGCCGAGGCCTTGTTCATGCCCGGGCCGCCCAGGTCCGTCTTCGACTACGCGATGTTCAGCACGATGGAGCGTGCCGCCGCCGTCGGCATCAGCCCGAACCGCATCACGCTGCTGCGCGACGCCGATGGCGACGGCGTGGCCGAAACGCGGGAGGCTTTTCTCGAGGGGCTGAGCCAGCCGTTCGGCATGGCGCTGCTGGGTGAGACCTTCTATGTCGGCAACACCGACGGCGTTGTGGCCTTCCCTTACACGCCGGGCGCCACCCGCATCACGGCACCGGGCCGCCCGCTGATGTCGTTCAAGCCCCGCGGGCACTGGACGCGCAGCCTGCTGGCCAGCCCGGATGGCCGAAAGCTCTACGCCGGCGTGGGCTCGCTCAGCAACATCGGCGAGAGCGGGCTGGCGGCCGAAGAGGGCCGGGCCTGCATCTACGAGCTCGACCTGGCCAGCGGCCTCAGCCGCGTCTTCGCGGCCGGCCTGCGCAACCCGGTGGGCCTGGCCTGGGAGCCGCGTACCGGCGAGCTCTGGACGGTGGTCAACGAGCGCGACGGCCTGGGCGACGAAACCCCGCCGGACTACCTCACCTCGGTGCGCGACGGCGGCTTCTACGGCTGGCCGTATTGCTACTGGGGGCAGACGGTGGACGACCGCGTGCCGCAAGACCCGGCGACCGTCGCCAGGGCCCTCGTGCCGGACTATGCGCTGGGCGGCCACACCGCATCGCTGGGCCTGTGCTGGCTGCCCGCCGGCACCTTGCCCGGCTTTCCCGAAGGCATGGTGATCGGCCAGCACGGCTCCTGGAACCGCAGCACGCTCAGCGGCTACAAGGTGGTCTTTGTGCCCTTCGTGGACGGCCGCCCCGCCGGCCCGCCGCGCGACATCCTGACCGGCTTCCTGGCTCCCGACGAACAGGTGTCGTACGGGCGCCCGGTCGGCGTGGCGGTGGCCGCCGACGGCGCCCTGCTGGTGGCCGACGATGTGGGTGACGTGATCTGGCGGGTGAGCGCCGCGAAGGCGGGGTGAGGCCCCGCTCAACCCCTTACCTGCCTTGCAAGGCCGCTGCCTTCAGCGAGCGGGCAATCCACTTCATCGCCTCGGGCACGTCATAGTTGCCATCGTCGCGCTGCTCTCGGGCGTGGGGTCGCTGGCCACGGTCTGCCGCGTGCCCAGCAAGGTGTAGAGCCACTCGTAGGCGATGTCCGCGTTGCCCAGGTCGGTGATCGGGCAGTAGGCGTTGATGGCGAAGACGTCGTCGCGCAACGTGCTCTGGCCCTTGCCGTCGATGCCGGCCGCGCCGACGGCCGCCAGCCGGCGGTGAAACCACGCGGAGTGTCCTGGCCGCGCGTCCTGAAGCGCGCCACACGTCACCCAGCGCCGCTCAACGGCCGTGCGCCAACCCCAACCCGGCGCTTTGCACCGGATCGCCATCCATGCGGGCAATCAGCGCCCCGAGCCCGTCGCGCTGCAGCAGCGGCGGCCGGCCTGCCGCTGCCACCCCGTCGGAGCGGCAGATCAGGCTGTCCTCCGACCAGCCGCCCTGGCCCGGGCGCGCCAGCGCGCGCAGCCAGCCCTCGCGGTCCACGATGAACTGCATGCCCGCCAGCGCGGCGCCATCGACGCCGGCCACCAGGGCGTAGGCCTGCCACGCCGCGCCGGGCGAGGCGGCGATGCAGTCCGGCCGCGTGGCTGAGCCGCCAGCCTGCAGCACGACGGTGACGAGCCGCGGGTCTTCCAGCGGCTGCGGCAGCGGTGCGCCGCCGCCGGCGACGATGCGCAGCCGCTGGCCGCGCCACGAGGCCAGCGGGCGCGGGGCTTGGCCGCCGCAGGCCACCTCGAAGTCCGGCGCGCGCACCGGCCAGGGCCAGCTCGCTTCGCGGCGCGCCGCCACGCCGGCCGAGAGGGCCCGCATGCCGTCGAGCAGGGCCCAGGCATCCGCCTCGTCCAGTTGGCCGGCAAAGCCCGGCATGGTGGTCTCGCCGCGGCGGTTGTGCATGCCGTGCAGCACGCGCCACAGCAGCTCGCCCTCGCTGCGCTTCCACAGCAGGCCGGCCGACAAGGTGGGCGGCCAGACCGGCAGCGAGGCCGCCGCCGGCCCCTCGCCGCGGCCATCGGCGCCGTGGCAGGCGAGGCAGTGTGTGCGGTACAGCGCCCGGCCCCGCGCAATCGCCGTGGCCTCGAAGCCGAGCGGTGAACGGTGAAAGCTGGTCGGCACCGCACCGGCCAATACCAGCGACAGCGGTGGCCACGGCGTGGCCAGCAGCAGCACCAGGCTCGCCAGCCAGGCCAGCAGCCGGCCGCGGCGCCACGCGGTGCCGAGGGCGGCCAGCAGCAGGGCGAACACGAGGGCGGCCAGCGCCCAGGCGATCTGCCGCGCCAGCCCGCGGTCGATCAGCAGGGTCTCGACGGCGATGCGCGCGCCGAAGGGCCAGGCCGCCTGGCCTGCAACCTCGCCGGTCAGGCCCAGCGCATGCAGGGCCTGCAGCAAGCCGGCCTGGCCGGCCTGCGCGAGGCCCAGCAGCGCGTTGACCAGCCAGCTGCCGTCGAGCAGCTCGCTCAGGATGGCGTCACCACGTCGCGTCCAGCCCGAGCAGCCTCAGGGCCTCGTGGCGCAGCTCGCCCAGGCGCGCATCGCCGCGCTGGCGCGGGTAGGGCAGCGGTACGGGCAGCTCGGCCAGGATGCGCGCCGGCCGCTCGCTCAGCACGATCACCCGCTGGGCCATGAACAGCGCCTCCTCGACATCGTGCGTGACCAGCAGTGCCGAGAAGCCCGCGCGCTGCCAGAGCGCGACCAGCTCGCTCTGCATCGTCAGCCGGGTCAGCGAGTCGAGCTTGCCTAGCGGCTCGTCCATCACCAGCAGCGCCGGGTCGTTGACGAGCGCGCGCGCCAGCGCCGCCCGCTGCGCCATGCCGCCGGAGAGCTGGTGCGGGTGCATCCTGGCGTAGGCCGTCAGCCCGACGCGGGCCAGCGCCTCGTCGACCCGGCCGCGCTGCGCCTTCAGCACGCCGCGCGCCTGCAGGCCCAGCGCGACGTTGTCCCACACGGTGCGCCAGGGGTAGAGCGTGGGGTCCTGGAAGACGACGATGCGCGAGGGGTCGGGGTGCTCTATGGGTTGGCCATCGTGGGTGATGTGGCCGCGGGTGGCCGGCTCCAGCCCGGCGACCAGCCGCAGCAGGGTGGACTTGCCGCAGCCGCTGGGGCCGAGCAGCGCGACGAACTCGCCGGGCTGCACGTCGAGGTCGAAGCCGTCGAGCACCGGCAGCGGGCCGCCGGCGAGCTCGAACTGGTGGCCGACCGCGTGGATGGCGATGTGGGCGCCGGTTGTTTTTGCCACCGGGCGTTCAAGGACGGCGCTCACCACTTCACCGTGCCTTTCTGCCAGCCCAGCACGCGGTCGCGCAAGGTGAACAGCAGCGTGATCAGGCCCGAGCAGACCACCGCCATCACGATCAGCGCCGCATACATGTTGCCGTAGGCGGCCCAGCCCTGGGCCCAGGTGAGGTACCAGCCCAGGCCCGACTTGACGCCCATCATCTCGGCGGTGACGAGGATGGAGAAGGCGCCGCCCAGCCCCATGAACAGGCCGACGAAGACCTGCGGCAGCGCCGCGGGGATGGCCACGCGCAGCACCAGGAAGGCGTTCGACGCGCCCATGGTGCGGGCCACGTCGTAGTAGTTGCGGTTGACGCCGGCCACGCCCGACCAGGTCAGCACGGCGACCGGGAAGCCGGTGGCCAGCGCGATCAGGAAGACCGCGGCGGCGTGGCTGGAAGGGAAGACGAAGAACGCCAGCGGCAGCAGCGCCGAGGCCGGCACCGGCCCGATGAAGCGTATCAGCGGGTGCACCCAGTAGCCCACCGCGCGCGACCAGCCGATGGACACGCCGACCAGAAAGCCGGTCGCCGCGCCCCAGGCCACGCCGGCCGTCAGCAGCTTCACCGAGTTCCAGGCGCTGTCGCCCAGCCGCGCCCAGTCGTCCACCACCACCTCGACCAAGGCGGTCGGCGGGGCGAAGAAGGGCGTGGGCAGCCACGCAAGCTTGGCGGTGAGCAGCTCCCAGGTGCCGACGATCAAGGCCAGCGCGACCAGCCACGGCCCGCCGCGGCGCAGCGCGGCGAGCGGCCTGGCCAGCGGCGACGCGACGAGCGCGGGCGCCAGCAGCGCGATCGCCAGCAGCAGCCCGGCCAGCACCAGTGCGCCCACGCCGAACTCGCGGGTGTAGAGCCACTCGCTGAAGCCGGCGGCCTGGTTGGGCAGGCGCAGGGTCAGCGCGCCGGCGGCGGCCCAGGCGAGCGCTGCCAGCGCGCCAGTCCACCAGAGGCCTTTGACTGCATTCGAGGCATCGCTCGGGGCCGCTTGAGCAGCTCTCGGCGGGCGCTCGGCGCTAACGACCGGCGCAGCGAGCGGCGCCCGCTGCGAGAGGGTGTGGGGCAGGGCACTCATGCGCGTCAGGCCAGCACGTCGGCGAACACGTGTTGCGCCAGCTTGGCCGGGTCGGTGCTGCGCTTGAGCACGCCCACCGCGCGGAAGTCGCGCGCATAGAACTCGATCTCGCCGAGCAGGTTGGCGCCGACCGGGTGGTGCCTGTGCGTCAGCGTGCCCAGCAGCGCGCGCAGGTCGTCGGCCGGCACCTTGGGCGAATACTTGGAGAAGATCTTGGCCGATTCGTTGGGGTTGTCGGCCACGTAGTCGGAGGCCTGCAGGATGGCGCGCGCGATGCCCGCCGCCACCGGCCGCTCCTTGCGCACCAGCTCGCCGCGCGCGCCGACGATGCAGCAGACCTTGTCCTTGTATTCGCCGGACAGGTTGGTCGCGATCTCCTTGTAGAAGCCGGGGTTGCGCTTCTCGATCAGGTAGAGCGTCGGGTCGCCGTCGGCGATGGCCTGGATCTCGCCCTTCTCGGCCGCCACGCCCAGCAGGTCGCCGGGGTACTGGCGCCACTGCACGTCCTTGTCGGCATCGATGCCGGCCTTGGTCAGCATGATGGCGAAGAAGTTCTTGCCCGGGCCGCCCAGGTCGGCCACGCCTATGGTCTTGCCCTTCAGGCTTTGCAGCGTGGTGGCGCCGGCGCTCTTGGCGCCCACCAGGCGCACGCAGCCGCCGTGCGAGCTGCTGATCAGCTTGACGTCGAAGCCCGACTCCAGCGGCTTGAGCCAGCGGTGGATCATGCCGACCGCCGCGTCGGCCTTGCCGGTGGCGAGCGACTCCAGCAGCTGGTCGGTCGAGCCGGTGTAGTTGATCAGGTCCACCTGCACGCCGTTGCGCTCGAAGTAGCCCAGCTCCTGCGCCACCACCACCGGCGAGAGGCAAAAGGCATTGGCGTTCCACGCGAAGGTGATCTTGCGCGGCTGCGCCAGCGCGCCGGAGGTGGCGATGGCGATCGGGCTGATGACGGCGGCGCTGGCCGCCGCGCGCAGCAGGCGGCGGCGGGGCAGGTTGGGGGCGCTGCCGGCGGGGGTGTGGGTGCTCATGGTGTTTTCCTCGGGGTTCAGGCGGCGATGCGCTGCTGGCCGGCCAGGCGCTGTGCGACCAGCGCGCGGGTGCGCGGGATCAGCTCGCGGCCATAGTCCAGCGCGTCCGCCAGCGGGTCGAAGCCGCGTATCAGGAAGGTCGTGACGCCCAGGTCGTAGTAGTCCAGCAGCGCGTCGGCCACCTGCTCGGGCGTGCCGACCAGCGCGGTGCTGTTGGAGCGCGCGCCGGTCTCCTGCGCGATCGCGGTCCACAGGCGCTTGTCGACCCGGGTGCCTTTTTCGGCGGCGGCGAGCAGGCGGCGCGCGCCTTCGCTCTGCTGCGGGCCGCCGCGGCTGTAGCCGGCCTGCACGCGCAGCCGCCTGGTGTCTTCGAGGATGCCTTCGGCGCGGGCCCAGGCGGCCTCTTCGGTGGCGCCGAGGATGGGTCGGAACGAGACCGAGAAGCGCACGCTGCGGCCGTGTTTGGCGGCCTCGGCGCGCACGCGGGTGGTGATCTCCTTGACCTGGTCGAGCGACTCGCCCCAGAGCGCGTAGACGTCGGCATGCTTGCCCGCCACCGGGATCGCGGCCTCCGAGGCGCCGCCGAAGTAGACCGGCACGTGGGGCTGCTGCAGTGGCTTGACCTCGGAGAAGCCGGCCTCGAAGCGGTAGTGCTTGCCCTCGTGGTCGAAAGGGGTGTCGCTGGTCCAGAGCCGGCGCAGCAGCGTCAGGTATTCGTCGGTGCGCTCGTAGCGCTGGTCGTGGTCGAGGTAGTCACCGTCGCGGCGCTGCTCCGAGTCCGAGCCGCCGGAGATGAAGTGCACGCCCAGCCGGCCGCCGCTGAACTGGTCGAGCGAGGCGATCTGGCGGGCCGCCAGCGTGGGCACCGTGAAGCCGGGGCGGTGCGCCAGCATGAAGTGGATGCGCTCGGTGTGCGCCGCGGCGTAGGCGATGGTCAGCGTGGCGCTCGGGCCGGTGGAGTGGTGCGGCACCAGCACGCGGTCGAAGCCGGCCTTCTCGTGGGCCTGCGCAAAGTCGCGCACGTAGTCGCGGTCGATCACCGGGCCGTGCGCCGGGATGGTCTCCGACACCTTCTGGCTCTGGATCATGCCGATGAATTCGATGCTCATGCTGGGAAACTCCTGGAGTAAGGGCCGCAAAGCTACCTGGGGTTCATGCTGATGACAAATAATCAAAACGAGTTCACATGTGATGTTTGCATGATTTGAGAAGCGGCTCGGCGGCGATAGGCTCGCTTCATCCACAGAGTTCCCAAGGGATTTGCGATGAGCAGTCTTCCTGTCGCGCCGCCACTCGCCACACCGGCCGGCACCGCCCCCGCGGCCGGGCCGCGCCGGCTGCAGGTGCCGCACCTCACCGAGCGGCCCGAGCCCTTCGAGGCCGTGCTGCGCAAGCTGACGCAGCGCTTTGCGCTGGCCGCCGAGCGGCATGACCGCGCCGGCAGCTTCCCTTTCGAGAACTTCGCCGAGCTGCACCGCCACGGCCTGGTCGCCGCGGTGGTGCCGCTGGCCGCGGGCGGCGGCGGCGCCAATCTCGCCACCGCGCGGCGCATCGTCTCGGCCGTGGCGCGCGGCGAACCGGCCACCGCTCTGGTGCTGACGATGAGCTTTCTGCAGCACCGGCTGGTCGGCCGCGGCGATTCGCGCTGGAGCCCGCGGCTGCGCGACGAGCTCTTTCGCAGCGCGGTGGCCGACGGCGCGCTGGTCAACGCGCTGCGCGTGGAGCCGGCGCTGGGCTCGCCGGCGCGCGGCGGCCTGCCCGGCACCGTGGCGCGGCGCACGCCCGAGGGCTGGCGCCTCTCGGGCCACAAGCTCTACACCACCGGCATCCCGGCGCTGCGCTGGCTCGCGGTCTGGGGCCGCAGCGACGACGCCGAGCCGCTGGTGGGCACCTTTCTCGTGCCGCGCGATGCGCCCGGCATCCGCGTGATCGAGAGCTGGGACCACCTGGGCCTGCGCGCCAGCGGCAGCCACGAGGTGGTCTTCGAGGACGTGCTGCTGCCGCTGGACCACGCGGTCGACATACGGCCGATGGCCGAGTGGGCCGGCGGGCCGGAGGCCGACCCCTACGCCTGGATGATCGCGCTGCTGGGCGCGCTGTACGACGGCGTGGCGCAGGCCGCGCGCGACTGGCTGCTGGGCTTTCTCGCGCAGCGTGCGCCGGGCAGCCTGGGTGCGCCGCTGGCCACCGTGCCGCGGGTGCAGCAGAGCGTCGGCGAAATCGACGCGCTGCTGTGGGCCAACGACGCGCTGCTGAACGGCCTGGTGCAGGCCACCGACGCCGGCAACCCGCCCTCAGCCACCGAGAGCGGGCTGGTCAAGTTCAACGTGACGGGCAACGCGATACGCGCGGTCGACCTGGCGCTGCAGCTCACCGGCAACCACGGGCTCTCGCGCAGCAACCCGCTGGAGCGGCACTACCGCGATGTGCTGTGCAGCCGCATCCACACGCCGCAGAACGACAGCATCCTGCAGGCCGCCGGCAAGCTGGCCTTCGATCGCGCGGCGGCGTGACGGCGGCCCCCGCCTGCCGATGCGGCTCGGGCCGCTCAGGCCCGGCGCCTGGGCGCTCGCGCAGCGGGCGTGGCCGGCTCCGCGGCCGGCGTGGCGAGCACCTGCGCCATGTGCTCGCCGAACTGCTCGACCGGCGTCTGCAGCTTGCCCAGCGAGGGCCGGTGCACCAGCCACAGGTCGATCTGCGGCTTGAAGTCGCTCAGCGGCACGATGGCCAGCGCGTCGCGCTGCGCGCTGTGGGCCAGCAGCGGCAGCGGCACCAGGCCCAGGCCGTGGCCCTTGGCCACCAGCGCGAGCTGCAACTGGCGGCCGTTGGTGTCCAGCCGCACGACCATCGGCAGGCTCTGCGAGCCCAGTGCGCGCCGCAGGCCGGCGCGAAAGCCGCAGCCGTCGGGGTTCAGTATCCAGCCGCGCTGGTACCAGTCGGCCAGCCGGTAGCTGCGCCGGGTGACCTCCTGCCGGCGCGCGACGACGACCAGCCGGGTGCGGTCCAGCACGCGCCCGGTGATGTTGCGCGGCAGGGCGGCGCCGGCCGCCAGCCACACGCCGGCCACGTCGAGCTCGCCGTCGTGCACCTTGTCGACCAGCTGCGGCCCCCAGCCGGTGTTGACGTGGGGCGAGAGCTCCGGGTAGTGTGCCCTGAGGTTCTCCAGCGCCCCCGGCAGCACCAGCTCGCCGATGCCCTGGGTGACGCCGATGCGCAAGCCGCCGCTGGGCGCCGCGTCGGCCGCCACCATCTCGCGCAGCCGCTCGATCTCGGCCAGCACGACCCGGCATTGTTCGTAGACCAGCTTGCCGGTGGCACTGGGCTTGGGCGGCTTGGTGTTGCGGTCCAGCAGCTCGACGCCGAGCGATTCTTCGAGGTTTTGCACCCGCCGCGTGATGGCCGGCTGCGTCAGGCCCATGTCCTTCGCGGCCTGGCTCAGAGACAACGAGCGCACCACGGCCACGAAGGCGTCGATATCATCGATTTTCATGCGGGAGCTACATGATGGAAGGGTGTCAAGATGCAATCTGATCATAGCCTTGCCGAGGGCGGCAACGCCTTCCGGCGCTTCCTGGCCGGCTTCGAGAACCTGCTGGCGCAGCAGCCGGCCGAAGACCGCATCGTCAGTGAAGGCGGCCGCCTGCTCGGCGTGCTGGTCGGCCGCGACGACTGGCTGCCGCCCGCCTTCGCGGTGCCCGGCCCCGAGCGCTACCGGCAGTACGCGCTGCACCGCGATCCCGCCGGCCGCTTCGCGGTCGTCAGCTTCGTCTGGGGCCCGGGCCAGGCCACGCCCATCCACGACCATACGGTCTGGGGGCTGATCGGCATGCTGCGCGGCGCCGAGTATTCGCAGGGCTACCGCTACGTGGGCCCGAACAGGCTGGTGCCGGCCGGCGAGCCGCTGCGCATCGCCGCCGGCCAGGTCGAGGCCGTCTCGCCCCGGCTGGGCGACATCCACCGCGTGCACAACGCCTTCGACGACCGGGTCTCGATCAGCATCCACGTCTACGGTGCCGACATCGGCAGCATCCCGCGCTCGATCTACGCCGAGGACGGCAGCCGGCAGGACTTTGTCTCCGGCTATTCGCCCCTCGAACCGGCCACCGAAAAAAGCTGAGAAAGCCACTGAATGAGCTCCACCCTCCCGACCCTCACACCGGCCGCGGTCCGCCAGGCCCTGTTGCAGCGCGAAGAGATCGCGCTGCTGGACGTGCGCGAAGAAGACCCCTTCGCGCAGGCTCACCCCTTGTGGGCCGCCAACCTGCCGCTCTCCAAGCTGGAGCTGGAGGCCTGGGGCCGCATCCCGCGCCGCGACACGCTGCTGGCGGTGTACGACGACGGCGAGGGCCTGGCCGCCCTGGCGGCCGAGCGCCTGCAGGCGCTCGGCTACACCCGGGTGCACCTGCTCGCGGGCGGGCTGGCCGGCTGGCGCGACAGCGGCGGCGAGCTGTTCCGCGACGTCAACGTGCCGAGCAAGGCCTTCGGCGAGCTGGTCGAGCACCACCGCCACACGCCCTCGCTCTCGGCCGAGCAGGTGCAGGCGCTGCTGGACGACAGTGCCGATGTGGTGGTGCTCGACGCCCGCCGCTTCGACGAGTACCAGACCATGAATATCCCGGGATCGACCAGCGTGCCCGGCGGCGAGCTGGTGCTGCGCGCCCGCGAGCTGGCGCCGGACCCGGCCACCCGCGTCATCGTCAACTGTGCCGGCCGCACGCGCAGCATCATCGGCACGCAGTCGCTGGTCAACGCGGGCCTGCCCAACCCGGTCGCCGCGCTGCGCAACGGCACGATAGGCTGGACGCTGGCCGGCCAGGCGCTGGAGCACGGCGCGGCGCGGCGCTTCCCCGCCGAGGTCAGCCCGGCCCACCGCGAGGCCGCCCGCGCCGCCGCCAGCGAGCTCGCCACCCGCGCCGGCGTCTCGCGCCTCTCGCCGCATACGCTCGCCGAGTGGTCGCTAGATCCCCGCCGCACCACCTACCGGCTGGATGTGCGCACCCCCGAGGAGTACGCCGCCGGCCACCGCGCCGGCTTCCGCAGCGCGCCCGGCGGCCAGCTGGTGCAGGAGACCGACCACCACGCCCCGGTGCGCGGCGCCCGCCTCGTGCTGACCGACGACGATGGCGTGCGGGCCGCGATGGCGGCCTCGTGGCTGGCGCAGATGGGCTGGGAGGTGGCGCTGCTGGACGCTCCGGCGCTGGCCGCCGCCGAGCTCGAGACCGGCACCGACCGCCCGCCGCAACCCCAGCCCCCGGCCGTGCGCAGCGTCAGCCCCGCCACGCTCGCCGACTGGCTGGCCACCGGCGAAGCCACGGTGATCGACCTGACCGCCAGCGCCAACCACGTCAAGCGCCACATCCCCAGCGCCTGGTGGGCGCTGCGCTCGCAACTGCCGCAGGCGCTGCAGCTCGTCGGCGCCACGCGCCGCGTCGTGCTGACCTGCGGCACCAGCCTGCTGGCCCGCTTCGCGGCGCAAGACCTGAAGCCGCAGGCCGACACTGAGCTCTGGGTGCTGGAGGGCGGCACCGCCGCCTGGGCCGATGCCGGCCTGCCGGTCGAGAGCGGCGAGCACCGCCTCGCGTCACCCCGCATCGACCGCTACCGCCGCCCCTACGAGGGCACGGGCAACGCCACGGCCGCGATGCAGGCCTATCTGGACTGGGAGTTCGGCCTGGTGGCGCAACTGGCGCGCGACGGCACGCACCACTTCTCGGTGCTCTGAACCACACGGCAAGGCGTCGGCCCGTCGCGGGGCTTGAGGGCTTGCCTGGGGCGTGGTGCCCGGCGCTCGGCGCTCAGTTCAGCAGGCGCGCTTCCGGCTGGGCGGCGTGGCTGTCGGTCTCGGTGGCGCTCTGCACCCCCAGCCGCCAGTCCGCCTGCTTGATCGCCCGCGAGAGCATCTCCTGCAGGGCGGTGGCGGCGGTCGGGTCCAGGTCCAGCGTCAGCTCGTGGCCTTGCGCGTCGAGCCAGACGCTGCCGACCTGGCCGCCGGCCTTGGGCGACAGCTTCACCTCCGTCACCAGCAGCGGCGCGTCGCCCAGCTCCGGCAACACCGTGCCGGCCTGGAATTCGGTCTCGAGGTCTATCTTCCCCAGCGTCTCCCGGCGCGACGCCTGGGCCAGCATGTCGCGCGCTTCGGGATGCACGATGGCCTGGGGCCGATCGCGGCTCACCTGCACATGGGCCAGCAGGCGGTCGAAGGGCGACCACAGGCCCCGCATCAGCCGCCGTGTCAGCCAGGCGCTGACCATCTCGCCCTCGCGGGTCGAGACCCGCAGCAGCAAGCGGTCTTCCGCGGCGACGAACTGAACCGAGATCTGATGCACATCCATGCGCCGATTCTCGCCGACCGCGCTATCGTTGCCGCCATGGCCCTGATCCTGCCGCCGATACCCGCGCTGAGCCACTGCGTGCACAGCGTTTGGGCCAGCGAGCCGCGTGCCTCGGCGCGCGAGCGGGTGCTGCCCACCGGCGGCATGCACCTGGCGGTGCGCCTGCAGGGCGGCCCGGTCAGGCTCTTTGCCAGCGAGGCCGACGGCGTCGGCGAGCGCATAGGCGAAGCGGTGGTGGCCGGCGCGCGGGATGCCTGCTACATCAAGGACATGTCGGTGCCGGCGCGCTCCGTCGGCGTGCAACTGCTGCCGGGAGCGGCGGCGGCGCTCTTCGGCGTCTCGGCGGCGGCGCTGAGCGGCCGGCACGTGTCGCTGCACCAGCTCTGGGGCAGCGACGCCGATCGGCTGCTGCAGCGCCTGCACGAGGCCCCGGACACCCGCGCGCAACTGGCCGTGCTGCAGTCGTCGCTGCTGGGGCGGCTCAGGCCGATGCGGGCGATGCACCCGGCGGTGGCGCAGGCGCTGGCGCCAGGCCCCTCGGCCCGCTTCGACGCGCCGGGCATCAGCCAGCGCCACTTCATCGCCTGCTTCCGCGATGCGACCGGCCTCACGCCCAAGCGCTATGCCCGCCTGCAGCGTTTCCAGCGGCTGCTGCGCGGCCTGGCCAGCGCACCCGCGCGGCCCTGGGCCGAGCTCGCGCTGGCGGCGGGCTACAGCGACCAGTCGCACTGCATTCGCGAGTTCCGCGAGTTTGCCGGCGTCGCGCCGCAGGCTTATCGCAAGGCCGTGGCAGGCACCGGGGCCGAGGCGCCGCCGCGCGAGGGCTGAGCAGGTCAATTTCATGCAAGACGGCAACCCGGCCGCTGCCTAGAGTGGCGGCACCTTCACTCCCCGCCTCGACAGGAGCCTGCCATGACCGTCCATGAACTGTTCCCCTACCTTTGCGTGCGCGACACCGCGCGGGCCATCGACTTCTACCGCGAGGTGTTCGGCGCCACCGAGCTGTTCCGGCTCAACGAGCCCGGCGGCCGCATCGGCCACGCCGAGCTGAGCTTCGGCAGCACCACGCTGATGCTGTGCGACGAGTACCCGGAGTACGGCGTATGCCAGCCCGACCCGGCCGCCGGCAGCAGCGTGACCCTGCATGTGCATGTCGACGATGCCGATGCGGCGATCGCGCGGGCGCTGGCGGCCGGCGCGAGCCTGCTGATGCCGGCCAAGGACCAGTTCTACGGCGAGCGCTCCGGCGTGGTCCGCGACCCCTTCGGCCACCGCTGGAACATCGGCCACAGCATCGAGCGGGTCTCGACGGAAGAAATGCAGCGGCGCTACGACGCGCTCACCGGGCCCTGCTGAGCGCGGCCGCCTTGCCGCGGGGTGGCCGGCCCGCGGTATCGACATGAGGCCGCTGGCGAGGCGGCCGGGCCCGATTGCCCCTACCATGTCGCCATCCATGCAGTTCGACTCCTCCACCCTGCGCGGCGCACTGGGCCGGTTCACCACCGGTGTGACCATCACCACCTGCCGCGACGACGCTGGCCAGCCCGTGGGGCTGACGGCGAACTCCTTCAACGCGCTCTCGCTGGACCCGCCGCTGGTGCTGTGGTCGCTGCGCAGCGTGAGCCCCAGCGTGGCGGCCTTCCAGGCCGCATCGCACTTCGCGGTCAACGTGCTGGCCGAGGCGCAGGTGGCGTTGTCGCGCCGCTTCGCGTCGTCGGCGGCCGGCCGCTTCTCCGAGGGCGTATGGTCCACGGGCCTGGGCGGGGCGCCCGTGCTCGCGGGCTGCACGGCGGTGTTCGAGTGTGCGCTGGAGAGCCACCAGGCGGCCGGCGACCATGTGCTGTTCATCGGCAGGGTGCTGGCGCTGCACGAGTCCGCGCTGCCGCCGCTGGTGTTCCAGGCCGGGCACTACCGTTTGCTCGGCGAGATTCTGTAGAGCGGCGGCCGGCACCGTACCGGTCGGCGCGAGATGACAAGGAGACCCCCATGCCCGCTGCCTCCCGCTACCTGCCCCCGCACATTGCCGGCGACGCCTCGGCGCTGACCGACCGCCAGCGCGAGCTGGTCGACCTGGCCGCCGGCCTGGGGCGCGACAAGTTCGCTGCGCGCGCCGCGCAACACGACCGCGATGCCAGCTTCCCCTTCGACAACTACCGCGACCTGCGCGACAGCGGCCTGCTGGGCCTGTGCGTGCCGGTGGCCTACGGCGGCCTGGGCGGCGACTTCGCCACCCACCTGCTGGTCTCGGCCGAGATCGGCCGC
>DATHWJ010000564.1:0-4972 GCA_035460745.1 Ideonella sp.
GCCTTCATGATCATGATCATCATCCTGGCGGTGCTGGCGCTGATCGTCGTGAAGGCGCTGGCGGATTCGCCCTGGGGCACCTTCACGGTGGCGGCCACCATCCCGGTCGCGCTGTTCATGGGCGTCTACCTGCGCTTCATCCGGCCGGGCCGCATCGGCGAGGTTTCGCTGATCGGCTTCGTGTTGCTGATGGCCGCCATCGTCGGCGGGCAGTGGGTGCACGAGAGCCCCACCTGGGCACCGCTGTTCACCTACGACGGCAAGGTGTTGACCTGGCTGCTGATCGCCTACGGATTCGTCGCCGCCTCCATCCCGGTCTGGCTGCTGCTGGCGCCGCGCGACTACCTCTCGACCTTCCTGAAGATTGGCACCATCGTCGCGCTGGCCATCGGCATCGTGATCGTCGCGCCGCCGCTGCAGATGCCGGCCTTCACGCAGTTCGCCGAGGGCAATGGGCCGGTGTGGTCGGGCAGCCTGTTCCCCTTCCTGTTCATCACCATCGCCTGCGGCGCGGTGTCGGGCTTCCACGCACTGATCTCGTCGGGCACCACGCCCAAGATGCTGGACAACGAGCTCAACGCCCGCTTCATCGGCTACGGCGGCATGCTGGCCGAGTCCTTCGTCGCGGTGATGGCGCTGGTGGCCGCCTCGTGCATCGAGCCGGGCATCTACTTCGCGATGAACAGCCCGGCCGCGCTGGTCGGCAACAACGTCGATGCGGTGGCGCAGACGCTCTCGACCTGGGGCTTCGTGATCACGCCCGAGATGCTGGCGCAGACCGCCAAGGATGTCGGCGAGAACACCATCCTGGCGCGCGCCGGCGGCGCACCGACGCTGGCCGTGGGCATGGCCCACATCCTGCACCAGGTGGTGGGCGGCAAGGCGATGATGGCCTTCTGGTACCACTTCGCGATCCTGTTCGAGGCCTTGTTCATCCTGACGGCGGTGGACGCCGGCACCCGCGCCGGCCGCTTCATGCTGCAGGACCTGCTGGGCACCTTCGTGCCCGCCCTCAAGCGCACCGACTCGCTGCCGGCCAACCTGGTGGCCACCGGCCTGTGCGTGGCGGCCTGGGGCTACTTCCTCTACCAGGGCGTGGTCGATCCGCTGGGCGGCATCAACACGCTGTGGCCGCTGTTCGGCATTGCCAACCAGATGCTGGCAGCCGTGGCGCTGATGCTGGGCACGGTGGTGCTGTTCAAGATGAAGAAGGACCGCTACGCCTGGGTCACCATCCTGCCGGCCACCTGGCTGCTGGCCTGCACGCTCACCGCCGGCTGGCTGAAGATCTTCTCGGCGGACGTCAAGGTCGGCTTCCTGGCGCATGCCGGCAAGTACGCCGATGCGCTCGCGCAAGGCCAGTTGCTGGCCCCTGCGAAGACGCTGGACGCAATGTCGCGCATCGTCTTCAACGACCGGCTCGATGCCGCGCTGTGCGGCCTCTTCCTGTTCGTCGTGGTCAGCGTGCTCTTCTACAGCGTCAAGTCGGTGCTGGCCGCGCGCGCCGCGCGCCAGCCCACCACCACCGAGCTGCCGTTCCAGCCGCTGCCCGCGGGAGCCGCCGTTGCCAAATGAAGCCCTCAGCGCACTGGCCGCCGACCTGGGCCAGGCCGGCCGCTACCTGGCCCAGAGCTTCCGGCTGATGGTGGGCGTGCCCGACTACGGCAGCTACGTGGCCCACATGCAGGCCACCCACCCCGAGCAGGCGCCGATGGACTACGAGGCCTTCTTCCGCGAGCGGCAGGCGGCGCGCTACGGGGCGCGCATGGGGCGCTGCTGCTGAGGGGCGGCCCCCAGCATCGCCCGTCAGCCTGTCAGCCCTTCACGCGGTCCCGCGCACGCGCGGGTGGCCGGCCCAGGCCGGCATGCGCGCCATGTAGGCCAGCGTATCGGCCTCGGCCTGCTCGCGCGTCAGCGCCGGCTTCTCGTGCAAAGCCCACTGCACCATGCGCCCCAAGCGGGTGTCGAAGTCCTGCAACTGGCCCTGCTCATCGACGCAGTAGCTGCAATACGGACCGTTGTCTATCGGCAGGCCGCAGCTCTCACAGGCGTGGGTCATGGGTAGTTCCTCCTGGGTGGGACGTTGAAGGGGGTGCGGGCAGCGCGGCGATCAGCGCACGCAGGCCCTCGAGAATCTGCTCGCGCTGCGCCTCGCCGAGCTGCGCCGCGGCGCTGGCCACGCGCGGCGTGTCCAGCACGTCCAGCGACGCCAGCAGCGCACTGCGGCCCTGTGGGCTCAGCCAGATCAGCGCGCGGCGGGCGTCATGCTTGTCGCGTTGGCGCGCCAGCAGCCCCTGGTCTTCGAGCTCGGCCACCTTGGCGCTCAAGGTCGATGCCGCCCGGCCGAGATGCCGCGTCAGCTCCGACAGGCTCATCGGGCCGGCCTGGGCCAGGTGCAGCAGCAAGGCGCAGGTCTCGGCCGACATCACGCGGCGGCCGTCATCGACCTGCCGCACCGCGAGCCGGTAGAGCTCGCGGTACAGCTCGCCGAAGTGGGTTGCAAAGCTCTGCGCATCCATCGCGGCGATTCTGCGCGAGCGCGGATGCTTCGAACAGTCCGAAGCATCGGCAGCGCCGGCGACCGCGCCTGTGCCTACCGGTTGCTGTCGAAGAACTGCACGACCTGCTGCAGCGCTTGCGCACGCTGGGCATCCTGCTCTATGAACAGCTCGTGGCGCGCGCCGGGGATGGTGACAGGCCCGCCGCCCCGGCCATCGCAGCCCTTGGCGCGCACGTCGCCGCTCAGGCCGCGGCAGAAGGTCGCAGGCCCGTCGGGGTGCACGATGCTGTCTTCCCCAGCCACCAGCACCAGCACCGGCGTGCGCACCAGCGCGGCCTGGGTGCGGGCCTTCTCGGAGGCGCTGCATGCCTGCGCGAACCAGCCGTGGGTGGGGCTGCCGAGGGCGATGCCGGGTGTGCCGCCGACCTCCGCCAGCAGGCGCTTGTAGCGCACGAGGCTGTGCGTGTACTCGTTGTCTTCGAAGCTTTTGGCCGCGTAGCCCCCGCCGCTCACGATGTAGTCGCTCGCGTCGCCGGCGGCCACCTGCAGCCGGGCCACCCGGCAACTGACGGCTTCCGCACCCAGGCCGCCGATGCCCCGGATCTCCAGCATGGGCGAGGAGAGCACCGCCGCCTGGAAGCGCTGCGCCTCGGGGCTGCGCTCCTCGAGGAAGAGCGCCGCCACCGCGCCGCCCATCGAGTGCGCCAGCAGGTAATGGCGGCGGTGCTGGCCCGCCGCGACCTCGCTGCCGACGAACTGCCGCAGGTCGTCCACGTAGTGCTGGAAGTCGCCCACGTAGCCCTTCTGCGGCGTGTCCCGCACCGCGGCTTCGCGCTCGGACAGGCCCTGGCCGCGATGGTCGTGGATGTAGACCGAATACCCGCCGCGCCAGAGGTCGTGGACCAGCTCCTTGTACTTGAGCAAGGACTCGGTGCGGCCGGACACGATGACGATGGCCCCTTTCTCCGCGCTCCGGTCCGCCTGCACGAAGCGGCGGAACGCGATGCGCACGCCGCCCTGGCCGATGAAGTCGCCGGCCTGCCCGGTCGTCTCGAAGAACTTCTCGATGGCGGTGGCGACCTGCGGCTGCCCCAGTTGCTGCTCGGTCGTGAAGGCGGCCGCGGCCGCGACCTGGGCCGTGGCCGGCCAGGCCGCGGACAGCAGGGCCAGCCCGAGGCCGGCCGCCGGAGCGAGAAGCGATGTCGAAAATTTCATGCCCACTCCTCCTTGGGATGGAAACGCCCGGCAGACAGCGTAGGGCAATGCGCGCCCCTCGACATCGTCCATCCTGGGGACGATGCCCGGCGAGACCCCATGGCCGCCTCACTCGCCACCGGCCGCCTTCAAGCCCTCGATCTCGAAGTCTCCATCATCCACCAGCCGCTCCCAGCCGTCGAAGCGGCCCAGGCCCAGGCTGCGCGCCATGGACAGCAGCAGGCTCTGCCCGGCTGCGGCGCGCTCGGGCTGCAGCGCGTAGACGGGGTCGGTGAAGGCCTGGTCCGGCGTCGTGATGGACCAGCCGCGGGACTTGAACATCGCGATGGCGTCGTCCAACCACAGCGCGTTGATCAGGTTGTGGTGCAGCAGGATCACCTGCGCGATGTCGCGGCCCTGCAGCGCCTGTGAGAGCCGGCGGTAGGCCTGGGCGCGTTGCCAAAGATGGTCGAGGTAGGCCGCCTTGATCGCGCGGGTGTCGGCCTCTGGGTGCTGCTGGAGCCGCTCGATCAGGTGGTCGTCCAGCCGCCAGTCGCTGGTGTCCAGGCTGACGTAGGCATTGCGGTAGCCCTGCGCCTTCAGGAAGCTGCGCATGCCGTCGCGCTTCTCCGGCGTGTCGCCTTCGCGCAGGTAGGGGTAGCGGAACCACCTGCGGTAGCCCGGCAGCGCCGCGATCACCGCGTCGCAATCCAGCAGCTCGCGCTGGTAGGCGGCCAGCGTTACCGCGGCGCTGTGCAGGTCCGGGTGGGTGACGGTGTGGTTGGCGACCGCGTGGCCGGCCTCGCCCCAGGCGCGCGCCAGCGCAAGGCCCTCGGGCCGGTCGGCGCCGTTCGCCACGGTGACGAACAGGGCCGCCTGCACGCGGTGCTTCGCCAGCGCGGCCAGCAAGGCCTGGTTGCGCTCGGCGGGCGACATCAGCGGCGTGGCATTGAGCTGCGGGCCGTCGTCGAAGGTGAAGGCGATGGATTGGGCGCTCGCGGCTTGCGCGGCGATCCACAGGCAAAGCGTCAGCAGGGCTCGGTGCATTCGGGGTCGGGTCTGGTGGGGTGAGCTTGCGGCGCGGCAAGGGCCGCGGGTCGGCGCAGAGCATAGCCGCGGCCCGGGTCTCAGCGAGCACGGCTCGCCCACGCCGCGTAGGGCTGGCAGAGCGCGGATTCGAAGGCCTCGTCCACCACCAGCGCCACCGGCGCGTCGGCCGAGACCGGCGCGGGCAGGCTCGCGGCCATCGCCGAGGCGGGCACCGCGCAGCTCACGACG
>DATHWJ010000565.1:0-9191 GCA_035460745.1 Ideonella sp.
TGCCTGCTCGGGGGTGGCCGCGGGTTTTCTCAAAAACCTTCGGCGGGAAGTTGCCATGTAACGCTGCACCTATTTGGGCTACAGCCGTCCGGTCCATGCGCCGATAGTCCTGCACACGGTGTTGCTGAAGTCCTTGGCGCACTGTCCGACTGGAGACATCAGATGCAATGGATTCGCCGTATCAGTTTGGTCAAACGCGTCACTTACGGCTTTGCCGGCATGGGCGCTTTGGTCGGCGCCGTGGGTGGCGGCGCGGCCTGGACGCTTTCTCGGCAAGCGGCGGCGCTGGAGGCCTGGAAGCCGGCAGCGGGCGTGGCCAAGCCCGCCGAGCTGCTCGCCTTGCAGGCCTCGACGGCATCGGCCTCCTGGAGCTTCAGCGTGCTGGCGGTGGCCGGCATGGTGGTGGCCGCGGTGGCGGCCTGGCTGATACGCAGCAGCATCAAGGACTCGGTCGAGTCCACCGTGCACTGCGTGGTGCGCATTGCCGGCGGCGACCTCGAGACCAAGATCGAGTCGCCCGGCAAGGACGAGGTCTCGTGGCTGCGCGCCGAGCTCAACTCGATGCGCAAGAAGCTGCGCGCCGCGGTGCTCGAGGTGCGCCAGACGGTGGACAGCGTCAACATGGCGTCCGACGAGATCGCCAGCGGCAATACCGACCTCTCGAACCGCACCGAGAGCCAGGCCAGCGCCTTGCAGCAGACCAGCAGCGCGGTGCGCCAGCTGGCCGACTCGGTGCGCCACAACGCCGAGAGCACGCACGAAGCCCGCAGCGTGGTGGCCCAGTCCAGCGCGGTCGCCGCGCGCGGCGCGCAGACCATGCAGGACGTGATCGCCCGCATGAGCGAGATCAACGCCAGCTCCAGCCGCATCTCCGAAATCATCGGGGTGATCGACGGCATCGCCTTCCAGACCAACATCCTGGCCCTCAACGCCGCGGTGGAAGCCGCGCGGGCCGGTGAACAAGGCCGCGGCTTCGCGGTGGTGGCCTCCGAGGTGCGCAGCCTGGCGCAGCGCAGCGCGGCGGCGGCCAAGGAGATCAAGGTACTGATCGGCACCTCGAGCGAGCGTGTCGATGCCGGCTCCAAGCTGGTGGACGACGCCGGCCGCACCATGCAGGAGATCCTCGCCAGCGTGACCCGCGTCTCCGGCCTGATCACCAGCATCGCCGAAGCCGGCCAGTCGCAGAGCAGCGACATCGGCCAGGTGGACAACGCGATCGCCCAGATCGACGGCATGACACAGCAGAACGCCGCGCTGGTGGAGCAGCTCGCGGCCTCGGCGCAGTCGCTGCGCGGGCAGTCGAGCCGGCTGAGCGATTCGATGAAGAACTTCCGCGTCGCGGCTTGAGGCCGCGGGCCGCGTGGGCCCGTACCAATGCCGTGCATCGCGTCGTGCGCACCCGCGAGGCCTGACCCGCGTGAAGCTGCACTTGCCCGCCGAGCGCCTGTTCGCTGCGGTGGACGGCTGATTCAGCGCGCCGCGGCCCGGCGCTTCGTGCCGCCCGACCCCGCGCCAGGCCCGCTAGCCCCCACCTTTACAAAGGCCTCGCTCAGCGTCATCACCCGCCCGGCGCCCTGGGCTTCGTAGCCGGGCATGGCGTTCACCGCCACCCTGAACTCATCGCCCGCGACGACGGCGAGCGCCTGCTGCACATGCGGCAGCTCCAGCGAGCGCTCGTGGCAAAGCAGGAAGTAGCGCTCGGTCTGCAGGGGGAGGAAGTCCAGCTTGAACTGGCGCGTGGGGGTCTCCAGCCCGAAGCCGACGTCGGCCATGCCGCTGGCCACGTAGGCCGCCACCGCGGCGTGGGTGTATTCGCCCTGCTCGTAGCCGGCGATGCGGGCCGGGGTCAGCCCGGCTTTCTCGATCAGGCGGTCGAGCAGGAAGCGCGTGCCCGAACCCGGCTGGCGGTTGATGAAGCGCACGCCGGGGCGGGCCAGGTCGCCCACTTCGTAGATCTTGCGCGGGTTGCCGGCCGCCACCATCAGGCCCTGCCGGCGCATCGCCAGATGGATCAGCCTGTGGCTGGCGGGCTCCAGCCAGCGCGCGTAGTGGGCCACGGTGCGGGCCTCGAACTCGCCCATCGGCACGTGGAAGCCGGCCAGCTCGCAGCCGCCGTCGTGCAGCGAGGCCACCGCCTCGACGCTGCTGCAGTATTTCAACTCCACCGGCACTTCGGCGGCGGCCAGCCGCTCGTGCAGCGTGGCCACCGCAAAGCCGTGGCTGGCGTGGATGCGCAGCGAATCGGGCCGGGTGGACAACACGCTCTGGAGCTCCACCTCCAGCTCGGAGGCCAGGGTGTCCAGCACCGGGCTGAGCCGGGCCGCGATGCGCCGGTCGGCCCAGACGAGCTTGTCGGCCAGGGCCGTCAGGCTGGAGCCCTTGCCGCGCTCCATCAGCAGCAGCGGCGCGCCGAACAGCGCCTCGCCCTGGCGTATCAGCTCCCAGGCGTGGCGGTACGAGACCCGGCCCTGCCGGCAGGCGGCCAGCAGGCTGCCATGCTCCTGCACGTCGACCAGCAGCTCGATCACGCGGGCCGGCAGCACCTCGCCCGCGGGGCTGCGGATGGACCATTGGGGCTGTATCGACACCTGGTGCATGAACGTGATCCGGGTAAATCTTCGGCTCCCGACAGCATAAGGCATGCGCTGCGAATGTCATATTGCACCGGGCAACGCCTGTGCATACAGTGTGGTACAGGCCAGCATCCGCATATGCCTGCCAGCACACATAGCCCGCCAGCCCTGCGCAGCCGCTCAGGGCGAGCCCATCGGAGACGAAGTTCATGGTGATCGATATCGAGAGCGTGCGCCAGATGGCCGCCGCTCACCAGCACACCCCCGGCGGGCTGCTGCCCGCGCTGCACGAGATCCAGGACCGCGTCGGCTACGTCCCGAAGGAGGCCGTGCCGGCCATCGCCGAGGTGTTCAACCTCTCGCGCGCCGAGGTGCACGGCACCATCACCTACTACCACCACTTCCGCAGCGAGCCCGCCGGGCGCTGCGTGGTGCAGGTCTGCCGCGCGGAGTCGTGCCAGTCCATGGGCGCCGATGCGCTGATGGCGCATGCCGAACAGAAGCTGGGCTGCAAGCAGCATCACTCGTCGGCCGACGGCGCCTTCACGCTGGAGCCGGTGTTCTGCCTGGGGCTGTGTGCGCAGTCGCCGGCCATCGTGATCGGCGAGTCGGTGCATGCGCGGGTCACGCCGCAGAAGTTCGACCGCCTGGTGGCGCAGGTGGAGGTTGCGGCATGAGCGCGACCGTCACCCTCTACGTGCCGCGCGACTCCGCGGCCCTGGCCGTCGGCGCCGACCAGGTCGCCGCCGCGATCGAGATCGAGGCCACCCGCCGCAACTTGAGCGTCAAGGTCGTGCGCAACGGGTCGCGCGGCCTGTTCTGGCTGGAGCCGATGGTCGAGGTGGCGACGCCGGAAGGCCGCATCGCCTACGGCCCGGTCGAGCCCGAAGACGTGCCCGGCCTGTTCGACGCCAGCCTGCTGACCGGCGGGCCGCATGCCCTCTCGCAAGGCCTGACCGAAGAGATCCCCTTCCTGAAGAGCCAGCAGCGCCTGACCTTCGCCCGCATGGGCATCACCGACCCGGTCTCGGTGGCCGACTACGAAGCCCACCAGGGTTATGCCGGCCTGCGCCGCGCGCTGGCCATAACACCGGCCGCCATCGTGCAGGAGGTGCTGGACTCCGGCCTGCGCGGCCGTGGCGGCGCCGCCTTCCCGACCGGCATCAAGTGGAAGACCGTGCTGGGCGTGCAGGCGCCGCAGAAGTACATCGTCTGCAACGCCGACGAAGGCGACTCGGGCACCTACTCCGACCGCATGACCATGGAGGGCGACCCCTTCGTGCTGATCGAGGGCATGACCATCGCCGGCCTGGCGACCGGGGCCACCAAGGGCTACATCTACGTGCGCTCCGAGTACCCGCACGCCATCGCCACGCTGAACGAAGCCATCCACAACGCCCGCGAAGCCGGCTTCCTCGGCGTCGACCTGCTGGGCTCCAACCGCACCTTCGACCTCGAGGTGCGCAAGGGCGCCGGCTCCTATGTCTGCGGCGAGGAGACCGCGCTGCTCGAGAGCCTGGAGGGCAAGCGCGGCATCGTGCGGGCCAAGCCGCCGCTGCCGGCCATCACCGGCTTGTTCGGCAAGCCCACGGTCATCAACAACGTGATCACCTTCGCCAGCGTGCCCATCGTGATGGCGCGCGGCGCGGCCTTCTACAAGGACTACGGCGTCGGCCGCTCGCGCGGCACGCTGCCCATACAGCTGGCGGGCAACATCAAGCAGGGCGGCCTGGTCGAGCGGGCCTTCGGCGTCACGCTGCGCGAGCTGCTGTTCGACTACGGCGGCGGCAGCGCCACCGGCCGGCCCATCAAGACCGTGCAGGTCGGCGGCCCGCTGGGCGCCTACGTGCCCGAGTCGCAGTGGGACATCCCGCTGGACTACGAAGCCTACGCGGCGGTGGGCGCCACGGTGGGCCACGGCGGCCTGGTGGCGCACGACGACACGGCCGACCTCGCCAAGCTGGCGCGCTACGCGATGGAGTTCTGCGCCATCGAGAGCTGCGGCAAGTGCACGCCCTGCCGCATCGGCTCGACGCGCGGCGTCGAGGTGATCGACAAGATCACCACCAACCAGAACCGCGCCCAGCAGGTGATCCTGCTGCGCGACCTCTGCGACACCATGGTCAACGGCTCGCTCTGCGCGATGGGCGGCATGACGCCGTTCCCGGTGCTCTCGGCGCTGAACCACTATCCGCAGGACTTCGGGATCGAATCGCCGGACCGCCAGGCCGCGTAAGAAAGCACACCATGATCGAAACAGTCAACCTCAAAGACCTCGACTTCGGCACGCCGCTGAGCGTGTCCACCGAAGAAGTCACGCTGGAGATCGACGGCGAGCAGGTCACGGTGCCCAAGGGCACCTCGCTGATGCGCGCCGCGATGGACGCCGGCGTGCAGATCCCCAAGCTCTGCGCGACCGACAGCCTGGAGCCCTTCGGCTCCTGCCGGCTGTGCCTGGTGGAGATCGAGGGCCGCAAGGGCTTCCCGGCCTCGTGCACCACGCCGGCCGAAAACGGCATGGTCGTGCGCACGCAGACGCCCAAGCTGCAGGAGCTGCGCAAAGGCGTGATGGAGCTCTACATCTCCGACCACCCGCTGGACTGCCTGACCTGCCCGGCCAACGGCGACTGCGAGCTGCAGGACATGGCCGGCGTGGTGGGCCTGCGCAACGTGCGCTACGGCTACGACGGCGCCAACCACCTGTTGGACAAGAAGGACGAGTCCAACCCCTACTTCACCTACGACGCCAGCAAGTGCATCGTCTGCAACCGCTGCGTGCGGGCCTGTGAAGAGACCCAGGGCACCTTCGCGCTGACCATCTCCGGCCGAGGCTTCGACTCGCGCGTCTCGGCCGGCATGGACGAGCCCTTCATGGAGAGCGAGTGCGTCAGTTGCGGCGCCTGCGTGCAGGCCTGCCCGACCGCCACGCTGCAGGAGAAGTCGGTCATCTGGCTGGGCCAGGCCGAGCATGCGGTGACCACCACTTGCGCCTATTGCGGCGTCGGTTGCGGCTTCAAGGCCGAGATGAAGGGCAACGAGGTCGTGCGCATGGTGCCGTGGAAAGACGGCGCCGCCAACGAGGGCCACTCGTGCGTCAAGGGCCGTTTCGCCTGGGGTTACGCGACCCACAAGGACCGCATCACCACGCCGATGATCCGCAAGAACATCAGCGACCCGTGGACCGTGGTGAGCTGGGACGAAGCCATCCAGTACGCCGCCGGCGAGTTCCGCCGCATCCAGGCCGAGCATGGCCGCGACTCCATCGGCGGCATCACCTCGTCGCGTTGCACCAACGAAGAAGCCTACCTGGTGCAAAAGCTGGTGCGCACGGCCTTCGGCAACAACAACGTCGACACCTGCGCCCGGGTCTGCCACTCGCCCACCGGCTACGGCCTGAAGCAGACGCTGGGCGAATCGGCCGGCACGCAGACCTTCAAGTCGGTCGAGAAGGCCGACGTGATCATGGTGATGGGCGCCAACCCGACCGACGGCCACCCGGTCTTCGCGTCGCGCATGAAGAAGCGGCTGCGCCAGGGTGCCAAGCTGATCGTGATCGACCCGCGCAAGATCGACATCGTGCGCTCGCCGCACGTCGAGGCCCAGCACCACCTGCAGCTCAAGCCCGGCACCAATGTCGCGATGATCACCGCGCTGGCGCACGTCGTCGTCACCGAAGGCCTGCTGGCCGAACAGTACATCGACGAGCGTTGCGACCTGAAGTCCTACCGCGAGTGGAAGGAGTTCGTCGCCCGTCCGGAAAATTCGCCGGAGGCCACCGAGGCCATCACCGGCGTGCCGGCGGCCGAGGCCCGCGCCGCGGCGCGCCTGTTCGCCACCGGCGGCAATGCCGCTATCTTCTACGGCCTGGGCGTCACCGAGCACAGCCAGGGCTCGACCACGGTGATTGGCATCGCCAACCTCGCGATGGCCACCGGCAACGTCGGCCGCGAAGGCGTGGGCGTGAACCCGCTGCGCGGCCAGAACAACGTGCAGGGCTCTTGCGACATGGGTTCGTTCCCGCATGAGCTGCCGGGCTACCGCCACGTGTCGGACTCCACCACCCGCGCGCTGTTCGAAAGCGTCTGGGGCGTGGAGCTGCAGCCCGAGCCGGGCCTGCGCATCCCTAACATGTTCGACGCCGCGCTCTCCGGCACCTTCAAGGGCCTGTATTGCGAGGGCGAAGACATCGTCCAGTCGGACCCGAACACGCAGCACGTGGCCGAGGCGATGATGGCGATGGAGTGCGTCGTGGTGCAGGACCTGTTCCTGAACGAGACCGCGAAGTACGCCCATGTCTTCCTGCCGGGGGCTTCGTTCCTGGAGAAGGACGGCACCTTCACCAACGCCGAGCGCCGCATCTCGCGCGTTCGCAAGGTGATGCCGCCCAAGGCGCAGTACGCCGACTGGGAAGTGACCCAGCTGCTGTCCAACGCGCTGGGCTATCCGATGAACTACCGCAACGCCAGCGAGATCATGGACGAGATCGCTGCGCTGACCCCCACCTTCCATGGCGTCAGCTTCAAGAGAATCGAGGAGCTCGGCAGCATCCAGTGGCCTTGCAACGACGACGCGCCGGAAGGCACGCCGACCATGCACATCGACCACTTCGTGCGCGGCAAGGGCAAGTTCATCATCACCCAGTACGTGGCCACCGACGAGAAGGTGACGCGCAAGTTCCCGCTGATACTGACCACCGGCCGCATCCTCTCGCAGTACAACGTCGGCGCGCAGACCCGCCGCACCGAGAACAACCAGTGGCACAGCGAAGACCGGCTGGAGATCCACCCGGTGGACGCCGAGGACCGCGGCATCAAGGACGACGACTGGGTCGGCATCCAGAGCCGGGCCGGCGAGACGGTGCTGCGCGCGATCGTCAGTGAGCGCATGCAGCCGGGCGTGGTCTACACCACCTTCCACTTCCCCGAGTCCGGCGCCAATGTGATCACCACCAACAGCTCCGACTGGGCCACCAACTGCCCCGAGTACAAGGTGACGGCGGTGCAGGTGATGCCGGTGCAGCAGCCCTCGGAGTGGCAGCGCGAGTACACCCGCTTCAACAAGATCCAGGAAGGCCTGCTCGAAGCGCGCCGGCCCAGGCCTGCTGAAACGGTGCCTGCCAAGTGACACCCGGCGACGCGCTGATGCCCGAAGGGGGGGCCAGGCTGGCCCCCGTCGTGCGCTGGCGCGGCGCCCGGCGCACCGAGCTGGACGACTGGCTGGTCGAAGAGGTGCCGGTGGCGCTGGAGTTCAACGGCATCTCGCACGCGGTGATGCTGGCCACGCCGCTGGACCTGGAGGACTTCGCGCTGGGCTTCGGCCTGGCCGAAGGCATCCTGGCCAGCGCGGCCGACCTGTACGGCTGCGAGATCGTCGAGTCCTGCGAGGGCATCACGGTGCAGCTGGAGGTGTCGTCGCGCAGCCTGGCCGGCCTGAAGGAGCGGCGCCGCGTGCTGGTCGGGCGCACCGGCTGCGGCCTGTGCGGCACCGAGAGCCTGTCGCAGGTGCAGCGGCCCCTGCCGGCGGTGCCCGAGGGGGCACCCGTCAGCGCTGCGGCGATCACCCGCGCCGTCAACGAGATGCGGGCGTCGCAGGTGCTGTGCCAGGCCACCGGCTCGGTGCACGCGGCCGCCTGGTGCTCGCTGGACGGCACGGTCGAGTTGCTGCGCGAAGACGTGGGCCGCCACAACGCGCTCGACAAGCTGATCGGCGCCGCCGCGCGCGGCAAGACGCCGCACCCGGGGTTCATCGCCGTCACCAGCCGGGCCAGTGTCGAGATGGTGCAAAAGGCCGTCGTGGCCGGCGCCCGGCTGATGGCGGCGGTCTCCGCGCCGACCACGCTGGCGGTGGCCACCGCCGGCCAGGCCGGGCTCAGCCTGGTCGGGCTGGTGCGCGGCGACGACCTCGTGATCTATACCCACCCGCAGCGTGTGCTGCTTGTTCCGCCGAAGGCGCCTTGACGGCGAAGAAGCTATGGATACCGACAACCTGATTCACATGGCCAACCGCATCGGCGCCTTCTTCGTCGCGATGCCCGACCGGCCCGAGGCCATCGAGGGCGTGGCCCAGCACATCGAGCGCTACTGGGAGCCGCGCATGCGGCGCGACCTGCTGGCCCATGTCGATGCGCACGAGGGCGAGGGGCTGGACGAGATCGTGCTCACGGCCATCCGCACCCACCGCGCCGGGCTGGAGCCCAAGGCGGCGCGCACGGCCGCCTGAGCCTGCGCCTCAAGGCGCGGGTTACGGCGCGTTGCGGCCCGCCACCGCCGGGTCGAAAGCGTGCGCCCGCAGCGCCGCGAGGCGCTTGCCCGCGCCGGGGTGCGTGAGTGTGTCGCGCAGCGCGCCGGGCTGCTGGAACACCGCCAGCATGTCGTCGTGGCAGGCCAGCGCGGCCGCGTTGCCGTCATCGGCGGCACCCGCCCCGGGCGTGGCGCAGCGGCCCATCGCCACCAGCGTGCGGGCGGCGAACGCATCGGCCTCGAACTCATGCTGGTGCGCCAGCCCGGAGGCGTCGCGCTGCAGGCGGGCGTTGACCGAGTCGGTGTGCACCTGCGTCACCACGCCGGGCACCCACTGCTGGTAGAGCATCGCCATCTGCAGCCAGTGGTGCTGCGCCAC
>DATHWJ010000566.1:0-4164 GCA_035460745.1 Ideonella sp.
AGCTCGCCGGAGGCCACGCTGGCGCGGAACGCGTCCTGCACCAGCGGCAGCATCTCGCGCATCGGCTGCACGAAGAAGCGGATGTTCTGGCGCTGCAGCTGCACGACGCCGCGGTAGCGCTCGGCGCCAAAACGCAGCATCAGCGCATGCGCCAGCTCGCCGAACTCGAAGCCGTCATCGAACTCCTCGAAGTAGCTGGCCAGCATCAGCCCGAACAGTACGCAGGCGTGTATCGCCGCTTCGCACGGCCCGTGCTTCAGGCTCAGCGTGACCATGCGGCACAGGTGCAGCGCCATCAGGTTGGCATCGGTCTGGAGCGCGCAGACGTAGACGTTGGCCAGCGAGCGCATCGCCAGCTGCACGGCAGGGTCGGTGGTGGCGGGCTGGTCGACCAGCGATGCGATGCTGCCGCCCGCGAGCCGCTCTTTCAGCACCGCGCGGAACTCGGCATAGGCCTCGCGCACCTCGGCATCGCTCGGGTGCGGCGGCAGCGGGATGCCGCATTCGCGGACATTGTCGAGCGCGCTGGCCACCGCGTCGGCGAGCTTGCCGCGCGTCAGGTGCAGGCGGGTCAGCAGTTCATGCGCCTCGACGCGATGCAGCCCCGGGCGGGCGCGTGTCAGCAGGTCGCGCAGCAGCGCCTCCGGGCCGTCCGGCCCTTCGAGCTGGCCGCTCAGGTAGGCGCATTCGGCGCGGTAGCGGTGCAGGCCGTGGTCGAGCGCGTAGTCGGCATGCAGCGTCTCGGGGGGCAGCAGCGCCATGCCGGCGGCCAGCAGCCGCGTGCCGGCGGCGTAGGAGGTGGCCTGGCGCGCCTTGATGCCGGCGCGCAGGTTGAGGTGTGCGAGCTGGTGGCGCTCGGCCGGGTCGGCGATGCCGGCGGCGCCGTCGTTCAGGTGCGCGACGATCTCGAACAGGCGCTCGTCGAAGGCGGCCTCGGGCGTACCGTCGCGCAGCAGCCGGCCGATGCGCAGGTGCAGCGCGGCGCGCTCGGCCTCGGGCGTCAGCAGGCAGGCGGCCTCCTGGACGCGGTCGTGCAAAAAGCTCACGCGGCCGTCGTGGCGCTGCACCAGCCCGACTTGCAAGGCAGGCCACAACTGGGCTTCGACGTCTCCCGGCGCCCGCTCGGCTGCCAGCGCCAACACCTCGAGCGAAAAGGGGCCGCCGAGCAGGCCGGCCACCGCCAGCAGCTGGCGCGTGGCGGCCGGCAAGCGCTCCAGCTCGCCGACCATCAGCGCCAGCACGTCGTCGGAGAACCCGCGCGCTTCGATCTGTGCCAGTTGCCAGCGCCAGCGCCGCGCCGCGGCGTCGAAGCGGATCAGGCCGTCCTGGTGCAAGGCGGCCAGCAACTGGTTGCAGAAGAAGGGGTTGCCGCGCGTCTTGCCGTGCACCAGCCGGGCCAGCGGCGCGACGCCGAAGGGCGGCGCGTGCAGGGTCTCGGCGACGATCTGCTGCACGTGCGCCAGGCTCAGCGGCGCCAGCGCCACGCTGTGCACCGGCAGTCCGCCCTTGCGCAGCTGCTCGACGGTGGCGACCAGCGGGTGCGCATCGTCGACCTCGTTGCTGCGGTAGGCGCCGAGCACCAGCAGGTGGCGCGTGGTGGGGTCGGCGCACAGGCGCGAGAGCAGGTGCAGGCTGGCCAGGTCGGCCCATTGCAGGTCGTCCAGGAACAGCACCAGCGGATGCTCGGGCTGCGCGAACACGCCGATGAAGCGCTGCAGCGCGCGCTGCGTGCGCTGCTGGGCGGGCTGGGCCGCGAGCTCGGGCTGCGCCGGCTGCGGGCCGATCAGGTCCTGCAGCGCCGGCACCCAGTCGATCAGCAGCCGGCCGTCGCCCGCCAGCGCGTCCTGCAGCCGGGCGGCCCAGCGGGTCTGGTTCGCCAGCGGCTCCAGCAGCAGTTGCTGCACCAGCGCCTGCAGCGCCTGCGCGAGCGAGGCGCCGGGCAAGCCTTGGCGGTACTGGTCGAACTTGCCGGCGATCATCCGGCCGCGCCGCGCGGTGATCGGCTTGTGCAGCTCCGCCACCAGCGCCGACTTGCCGATGCCGGAGTAACCGGCCACCAGCACCATCTCGGTCCGGCCGCTGGCGGCCACGCGCTCGAAGGCGTCGAGCAGCGTCTGCACCTCGGCCTCGCGGCCGTAGAGCTTTTGCGGCAGCTGGAAGCGGTCGTGCAGGTCTGCACGGCCGAGCTCGAAGGTCTCGACGCTGCCGCCGGCGCGCCAATCGTCCTGGCAGCGCAGCAGGTCGTGGCGCAGGCCTTCGGCGCTCTGGTAACGGTCTTCGGCGAGCTTGGACAGCAGCTTCAGCACGATCTCCGAGACCATGGGCGGCAGCCCCGGCAGGCGCTCGGCGGGCGGCTGCGGCGAACGTGCGAGGTGGCAGTGCACCAGCGTCAGCGGGTCGCCGGCCACGAAAGGCGGCTCGCCGGTCAGCAGGTGGTAGAAGGTCGCGCCCAGCGCATAGAAGTCGCTGCGGTAGTCGACCGCGCGGTTCATGCGGCCCGACTGCTCAGGCGACAGGTAGGCGAGCGCGCCTTCCAGCCGCTCGGGCGGCGTCGGCTCGGCGTGCTCGCGGCTCAGCAGCGAAGCGCTGCCGAAGCCGAGCAGCTGCACCTGCTGGGTCGCCGGGTTGAAGAGCATCGAGCGCGGCGCGATGTCGCGGTGCACGACGTGGCGGCGGTGCACGGCGTCCAGCGTGGACGCGAGCGACAGCGCGATCGTGAAGAAGCTGTCCAGGGCCAGCGGGCCGCGTTGCAGCAAGGCCTCCACCGGCTCGCCGCCCAGGTCCTGCTGCACCAGCACCGGTGGCCGTTCGGTGCCGCCCAGCGCCTGGCCCACGCCGGCGCAGCCCGCCAGCCGCGCCAGCACCGCCTGCGTGTGGGCCAGCCTGGCGAGTTCCCGGGCACCTGGCGGCTGGGCGGTGGGCGTTTCCAGCAGCACGCTGTGCGCCGGTGCCGCCTGCGGCAGGGCCCGGAACAGGCGGGTCTGCCCGTCATCCCGCAGCAATTCCGTCACCGTGTGATCAGGCAAGGTCAGCATCGTCGCGGCAATTCTGAACGCTGGCGGCAGGGAAGGAAAGCGCGCGCGGCGTGTGGCGCCGGTGTACGCTGCGGTCCGACGAAACGTTTCGGGACCACAGGCTCCACAGAAGGGCTCACATGCACCTCGATCCTTTGCCACGCCGCGCATGGCTCGCGAGGGTTGCCGCCTCGCTGCTCGCGGGCACCGGCATCGCGCGGGCCGCTGCACCGCGCACCGCGATCACCGTCGGCTACACCGCCAACGCCGACTTCGGCGCCGCCTTCATCGCCAAGGAGCGCGGCTACTTCGAGCAGCGCGGGCTGGACGTCAAGCTGCAGCTGATCGCGCTCAGCTCGACCATCCCGGCCGCGCTGGTGTCGGAGTCGATGGAGATAGGCGGCACCACGCCGCCGCTGGTGATGCAGGCGGTGCAGGGCGGGCTGGACCTGGTCTGCCTGGCCAGCGGCGCCACCTACAGCGCGGCGCTGAAGCAGTTTCAGGTGATGGCGCGCACGGGCGCCGGTATCCGCGGCCCGCAGGATCTGGTGGGTCGCAAGGTGGCGGTGCCGGGCTTCAACGCGACGCTGCACCTGCTGGTGCGGCGCTGGCTGGCGCGCAACGGCGTCGACTGGAAACAGGTCAGCTTCGTCGAGGTGCCGCTGATGCAGTCGCCGACCGTGCTGGCCGGTGGCACGGTGGATGCGATGGCGACCATCGAACCCTTCGTCACCCGCATCGTGCAGGCCGGCAGCGGCACGCCCATGGCCGGTTTTGTCGAATCTTCGCCCGATGGCGCCGCCACCGTGCTGTGGGCCGCGACGCGCAAGTGGGCGACCAGCCACGGCGCCCAGGTGGCGGCGTTCCGTCAGTCCTTGGCCGAGGCGGTGGCGTTCGCGAACAGCAACCGGGCGGCGGCGCTGGAAGATATCGCCAAATACTTCAAGCTGCCGCCCGAGGCGCGTGCGGCGGTGCCGTTCCCGGTGCTGCAGTCGGGCATCGAAGACCGCCACCTGCGCTTCTGGGTCGACACGATGCGCGACCAGGGCATGCTGACGGCGCAGCCGGTGGTGTCGTCGCTGCTTTTGCGGTGATCGCTTGCGTTGACAGAAGCCCCCACGGTCGCTAGCGCTCCCTGCCCCCCGAGGGG